>JBAWWV010000402.1:0-3370 GCA_037146575.1 Alcaligenaceae bacterium
TCACTGGCTGGCATGGCAGAATTTAACAAGCTAGCCGGCATCGACGCTGTGGGCGTCGCCTACAAGGGCCAACCACCGGCTTTGACCGATATTGCGGGCGGGCGCATCGACTATATGTTGGTTGATGTGAATGTTTCAGCTGCTTTAATCTTAAGCAAGAAACTGAAGCCTCTGGCAGTAAGCTCGCCCAAACGTGCCCCCTTGCTGCCCGATGTTCCGACCATGCCCGAAGCGCAGTTTCCTGGGTTCGAGTTCATCGGTTGGGTGGGCCTGTCAGCACCTGCGAAAACACCCCCGACTTCTGTGCAATGGATTTCAGAACAGGTACGACGTGCGCTCGCGAATCCAGAGGTCATTAGGCGTCTGACTGCTGCTGCCATCACACCCGCTTACATGTCAACGACCGACTTTAACGTATTCATCGAACAGGAACTCGCACGTTGGGGGATACGTATTCCAGCGGCAGGCATCCAGCCCGAGTGATCAAAATGAGTTTTTCACCAATGGCTATTCTTGACTGATTTCGCCGTGTCGCCTTAGCGCGGCTCGTAGGAGGCAATCACTTGTGTCGCTTTCAATTCCGCTATGGTTTGAGCATCGAAACCAAGCCAATCACGTAAGATCTCGTCTGTATGCTGCCCTAATAAGGGTGGCGCATAGCGATAATTCAACTGGATTTGTGAAAACCGAATAGGGTTTGCAATTAAAGGTACAGCTTTGCCCAAACCGTGGGGCAATTCAATACGCGTTTTAAGATGCAAAACTTGAGGATGCGCCATCGCTTGCGCATAATCATTGATCGGCCCCGCAGCCACACCAGCACGAAGAAACACCTCTTCCCAATGCGCCCTGGGCTGTTTACACATGACTTCAGCAAAGCATGCCCTTAACGATGCGATGTTAACCAAACGAGCCGAGTTATCGAGAAAGCGCGGGTCAGTGGCCCATTCAGGATGCCCGAGCGCATCGGCCAACGCAGAAAACTGGCTTTGATTGGCGCTGGCAATAATGATGTCACCATCAGCACACGGAAACACGCCATAAGGCGTAATCGCCGGCGAGGCATTGCCAGTGCGTTGAGGGGTTTTTCCGGTATTCATGTAGTTCGACAGTTGGCCAGAACTCAAGGCCATCGATACGGCAAGCAAAGACAGGTCGATATATTGCCCTTGCCCAGTTTCATCGCGGTGATGCAACGCCGCCAGAATCGACACAGAGGCATACATGCCAGTAAATAAATCAATGAGCGGAACACCCGTACGCTGAGGACCGCCTCCGGGCAGGTCATCGCGCTCACCGGTCACGCTCATCAGGCCACTCAAGCCCTGAAAGAGGTAGTCGTAGCCAGGACGTTGTGCCCAAGGACCATCTTGACCAAACCCGGTCACTGAGCAATAAATCAATCGGTTATTCAAGGCCGATAGCGAGGCATAATCTAGGCCATACCGAGCTAAGTCGCCCACCTTATAATTTTCAATGCAAATGTCTGCTTGCATAGCAAGCTTTCGAATTAATGCCTGCCCGTCGGGTTTCGACAGATCGACGGCCATCGACCGTTTGTTTCGATTAGCCGATTGAAAATACGACGATTCGCGACTAGGCTCACCATTGGGATCAGGCACCCATGGTGGTCCCCAATGTCTGGATTCGTCTCCGGTGCCGACACGCTCGATCTTGATGACATCAGCACCCAGATCGCCGAGTAATTGCGTGCACCATGGCGCTGCCAGTACACGCGACAAATCAAGTACACGCAACGCTCGCAACGGACCCTTTGATTCTTTCTGGGCGTTTCCAGAAGTTTGCTGATTCATGTCTTAATGTTGCTCCATTCCTGTCGCCTGAATCACTTTTCCCCAACGCTCGGTGTCGCGTCTTTGCAATCGCCTCAGATCCTCGGGCGTGCCGATGAAATCAAGCAAGCCTCGTGTTGTCATAAATTTTTTGCCTTCCTCTGACTGCATGGCTCTGTTGATTAAAGCATTCATCGTTGATACAGCCTCTGGCGGAGAACCCGCGGGCACCCAAACCGCCAACCAAGAAAAGAAGTCATAGCCTGCATAGCCTTGTTCTGCAATGGTCGGAACGTCTGGCGCAACAGCTAAACGTTTGCTAACGGTCACGCCTAAAGGCACCACCTTGCCGGCGCGCACTTGCGCCATCCCCGTCATCACGTCGGCCACGTAAAAATCAATCTGTCCTCCGAGTAGGTCAGTCATTGCTTGTGGGCTGGCCTTGTAATTCACATTCACTGCCTCGAACCCAGCTTCGATTTTGAGTTGTTCAATCGTGACACGACTGGCAACCGCAGCGCTCCCGTAACTGAGTTTGCCAGGATTAGCCTTGGCATAAGTGACAAAGTCCTTGAGCGATTTTGCAGCAATCTTAGTTGGATTTGCAATCAAAACATAAGGGACTTGAGCAAACGTCGCAACGGGTGCAAAATCTTTTTCTGGATCAAAACTAAGCTTCTTGTATAAGTGAATATTCGTTGCATGCGTGGAGTTTCCGGAAACTAACGCGGTGTAACCGTCGGCTGGTGATCGCGCCACGAGCTCTGCTGCAATATTTCCGTCAACGCCAGGACGGTTCTCAACGATGACTGATTGTCCTGTATACCGTTGGATCATCTCGCCAAAAAATCTTGTCGTGCTATCCGTTGCTGAACCAGCTGCATAGCCGACTATAAATTTTATAGGTTTTGTCGGCCAACTCGCGCTAGCAGTCTGTGCCTGTGAATTCACACAATTGCCCATGATAATTACAGACAGTACCATTGTCAGAAGATGCCACATACGACGCGCTAGATATTGCGTATACATATCGATCCACTCCTTTTTATACTTTTAAATTCTAAAGATGCTCTGAACAGAATCAACACGACATCAATGAGCTGGCGTGTTGGCGAGCGGTAATAGTTGAGCAGGCACCGTCACGGGCATATCCAACAACATTTGCGCAAAGGATTTCGCCAAGGGATCAGAGCGCAAGCTCGCTGTTCCGCCGCCACCCAAAGCTTGATGCAACAAAAAATTCATTCCATGAATACCTGGCAAATCAAAACGCTCAACCGTCCCCTCAACCAAATGAGCGAAGTAACGCTTGACACTTTCAACCGTCAGTTGCTGCCGCAAAAGGGGCAGCCATTCAACCCTTCGGGCGATCACGCCGATATTTGCGTCGTCACCCTTATCACCACTACGGGCCCAAGCAAGCCGCACTAAAGGCACCTCAACATCCAACGCATCAAACGTTGCGCGCGCCGCAATCGCCTTCAGTGCGATTGGTTCGACTTGCGTCGTATAGGCTGGACTGGGCATATCAAATATCTGATCGTTTATACGAACCTGCGTATCAACCTCATGTTTGT
>JBAWWV010000403.1:0-3351 GCA_037146575.1 Alcaligenaceae bacterium
GCATTTCACCGTCAACTTCAAGCCCAGGAGCCTGCTCTCGAATCAAGGCGAGAGCCAGCTGCATTTTGGCTCCCGAAGTCGAACTGCCCGAACCAAAATTTGAACGTGACAGTAACGCGACTTTGGGCACCAGATGTAAACGCCGCATTTGCGCGGCTGCCGCAATCGTAAACTCGGCAATTTGCTCGGCTGTTGGGTCGTCAGTGACATGCGTATCGACTAAGGCCAACGTCTGCTCGGGCAACAGCAAAATATTCATCGCTGCATACGTTGAGGTACCTGGCTGTTTTCCAATGACTTGATCGATATAACGCAGGTGGTCGGCATAGCCGCTGACGGTTCCACAAATCATGCCATCGGCATCACCCATTTTGACCATCGAGGCACCAATCAAGGTGAGACGGCGACGCATTTCAACCCGTGCCATTTCTTTGGTCACGCCACTGCGACACATTTTTTCCCAGTAGACTGTCCAGTACTGATGAAAGCGCGGGTCAAAGTCTGGGTTTGTGACTTCAACATCTTCACCCACACGCAAGCGCAAACCAAACTTTTCAATGCGCGCTTTCAACACTTCAGGGCGTCCCACCAGTATGGGCTTGGCAAGCTTTTCGTCCACTACAACTTGCACCGCACGCAACACACGTTCGTCCTCACCTTCGGTGAATACGATGCGTGCCTTGCCTCCCGAGCGAACATGCGACTTGGCGCCCGCAAAAAGAGGTTTCATGAAGGCGCCCGAGCGATAGACAAACTGCTCAAGCTGTTCGACATAGCCCTCTAGATCAGCGATTGGACGAGTTGCCACACCGCACTCCATCGCTGCCTTGGCCACGGCAGGGGCAATGCGCACAATCAAACGCGGATCAAAAGGCTTGGGGATAAAAGAGTTGGGGCCAAACGCTACATCGTATTGCCCATAGGCGGCTGCCACCACCTCGCTTTGCTCTTCTTGGGCAAGCTTCGCAATCGCCACGACTGCGGCTTTTTCCATTTCGCGCGTGATCGTCGTGGCGCCGACGTCTAGTGCACCTCGAAAAATATACGGAAAACACAAAACGTTGTTCACCTGATTGGGGTAATCAGAGCGGCCTGTTGCCATCACAATATCGTCGCGCACCGCATGTGCCTCAGCCGGCAAGATCTCGGGATTGGGGTTAGCCAAGGCCAAAATCAAAGGCCTAGCTGCCATCACCTTGACCATCTCGGGCTTAAGCACACCGCCGGCCGATAAGCCTAAAAATACGTCAGCGCCGCCAATGATGTCAGCGAGCTTGCGGGCGTCGGTTTTTTGCGCAAAGCGCGTCTTATCGGGGTCCATCAGCACGGTGCGCCCTTGGTACACCACCCCCTCAATATCTGACACCCAAATATTCTTGAGCGGCAAGCCTAAATCCACCATCAAATCGAGGCAAGCCAACGCTGCGGCTCCCGCGCCGGACACGACGACTTTAACTTGCTTAATATCTTTACCAACAACTTCTAGCCCATTGATGAAGGCGGCCGACACACAAATTGCCGTGCCGTGTTGATCGTCATGAAACACTGGGATGCGCATACGATCGCGTAATTTACGCTCGACAATAAAGCACTCGGGCGCCTTAATATCTTCAAGATTGATTCCACCAAAAGTTGGCTCAAGGCTCGCAATAATCTCAACGAGTTTGTCTGGATCTTGTTCGTTGATTTCAATATCGAACACATCAATGCCAGCAAATTTCTTGAACAGTACCGCTTTACCTTCCATCACAGGCTTTGCGGCCAGGGGGCCAATATTACCCAAACCAAGCACCGCTGTGCCGTTAGTAATGACCCCCACCAAATTACCCCGCGCCGTGTAACGAAACGCGTTGGCTGGATCTGTCACGATTTCTTCGCAGGCTGCGGCAACGCCAGGCGAATAGGCCAAGGCTAAGTCGCGCTGATTCGACAAGGTTTTAGTCGGGGTTACCGAGATTTTGCCGGGGCGACCCTGTTCGTGATACTCAAGCGCGGCCTGACGAAAGGTTTTTTCCATGGTTCTCTGAAAGTGAACGATTTAAGAGCCCGATTCTAGCCCCTTTAGGTTAGAGTTTGAACCGAATACCCCTAATGGATCAAGGATGTGCTTGAGTTCATGATCAAGCTGTGAACCGAGCTGCAGCAGTGGCGCTCGCTCGCCCCCCCTTTGGGCGGTCATTCCCTCTTCAAGCTGACGCGCCGACGCTTTATCTTGCGCCGTACGTTGGAAGTCAGACACCGCGCCAGGCCGCTTCAGCCACAGCGCTTGCATCCAGCCTAATCTGCCCTGATGCCCAAACAGTAACTGCGCCAGATTGGGCTCGTGACCAGCCGTCGCAATCAGCGCATCAAGCCGATAGCAACCCGGCCACCGGGTCAACTGTGCGCAACGCTGCGCCGAGTCTGAGCCGGCCAGCTCAAACAGTTTAGGGACCAGTCGCTGCACGGTCAGGCTACGCAGCGGCGCTTGCGCGTTTGCACCGAAAGGGCCAAGCACCTCAACCGTGCCATCCGCTAACAGCACCTCTACCTGCTCAACGAGCCGAACGGCATCTGGCAGGACCGACCATGGCTCGCACCCAACCTCTCTCTCACTCGGCACCCAAGCTCGCTCAAGCGAATGAGCTTCGTGTCTTGGCACAGCACCTGGCACCACGCCCCGCACAGTTTCGGGCCAAGCAAACCACTGTGCCAAGGTCAGCTCAGGGGGTAGAGCCATCCCGGCAAAGACACCCGTTTCTTCAAGCTGCCCCACTGTGCAACCCGCATCAGCTCGCCATACGCCCGCTTGCGAATCGACCAAAGAGACTGTCGCCCCTGCGGGTTGCGGCGACACCCAAAGCGTCGCTTGTGTGCAAGCGGTGGGGTGTTCGCCCCCCTCTAGCATCAGTGCCACGCGATACTCTTGACACAAGGCGCGCGCATGCGCGACGTCTTCTTGGCGAACCGGCTTGAGCCAAGCTTGCGGCGCCTTGGCAAGGTGGGCGTTTGAAGGCTCTGCACGCACGCTACCTAAGCATGTTCGCTCAAGCCGCGCGCAAAACTGCTCAAAAGGCGAGACCGCCGTGCGGCGTCCCATTAAAAAATCACGTCTGGATGTTGGCGTAACCACTACAATTCAGCCTCTAAGGGAGAGATAGGTCATGACAGTTCTTGCAGCACGCACCGCCGATACCGTGACCTTTCACGCGGTCGAACTTTTTAAACAAGCCACCGCTTTACAACGCAGCGGCATCGACATTATCAGCCTTGGCGTCGGAGAACCCGACTTTACCGCAGCCCCGCAAGTGATCCAAGCCATGCAGCTTGCCGCGCAAGCTGGCAAAAGTGGCTACTCGCCCCCAGCTGGTC
>JBAWWV010000404.1:0-3350 GCA_037146575.1 Alcaligenaceae bacterium
GGGCAAACCAACGATGCCACATTGCAGAGCCATGAGAATCCCGAAAATCTAGTAAGTGAATACTGCTTATAGAATGTGAGTTTAACCGCTCTATTTATAGGCGTTGGCGGCATAGCCACCTCAGTCATGTTTGCCCCTGCCAAAGTCCTACCCTAACGGATTCTGTCGCTTGTTTACCCTTGACTTGCGCTTCCCTGCCTTTGACTGTCGCTCGCTTACCCATGAAACTATCTGACCTTTTAGCCCAACAGAATGGCTCTCTGCCCGACTGTCTTAGCGCCGTGGCGCAACTTCGCCCCGAGCACCCAGCGCTGATCCTAAACGGGGTCACGCTCAGCTATCGTGAGTTTGACCAGTTGGTATCGCGCGTGGCAGCAAGCCTGCAGCGTGACGGCGTGCAGCCTGGGGATGTCATTGCGGCCTGCGCAGGCACCTCGCTTGAATACGTTGCCTTGTATGTTGGCGTGCTGCGGGCTGGCGGCGTGATGACACCCTTACCGCCTTCGGCAACCGCTCAAAACCTGACGGGGATGCTGGCAAACTCTGAAGCGCGTTGGTTATTTTTGGATCAGCCTGTTGCCAAGGCCTGGGATCTTGAAGGCTTTATGCCTGTGGCCAAAGCTGGCCAAGCGCCCGCTGCGCTCAAAAAAGTCTGGTTTGATCTGACAGTAGGGCCCAATAGTTGGTCGCAGTGGTTGGGCACCCAGGCCAACCCCGCGCCGGTCGCTAACGAGCCTGAGCGCGCCTTCAATCTGATTTACTCGTCGGGCACGACCGGTGTACCCAAAGGCATCGTGCAGCCTTGTTCGATGCGTTGGTTACAAACCCAACGCGCGGCGGCCAGCGGCATCGGCTTTGAGTCGGTGTTACTGCTGTCGACCCCGCTCTACTCAAACACAACGTTGGTGCCTCTTTTGCCGGGCTTGGCACTGGGCGCCACCGCGGTTCTGATGAGCAAGTTCGACACCCGCCAATATCTTGCGCTGGCAACGCGCCACCGCGCCACGCACACGGTGATGGTACCGGTGCAGTATCAGCGTTTATTGGACGACCCGACGTTTGATGAACATGATTTGTCTTCACTGCGCATCAAAGGCTCAACCAGCGCCCCCTTTAGTGCCGCACTTAAGGCCGAGGTCTTGCAACGTTGGCCGGGCGAGCTCAATGATGTGTATGGCATGACCGAGGGCGGCGTGCGCTGCGAGCTCAAAGCGCATCTATACCCCAACAAACTCCACACGATTGGCCAACCGTCGGCAGGGCATGATCTTCGACTGATTGATGACAACGGGGTCGAAGTGCCCGCAGGCGCCACTGGTGAGATCGTTGGCAGTGCTTCAGCCATGATGAAGGGTTATCACGGCTTACCTGAAAAAACCCGCGAAATCGAATGGTTTGACGCAACCGGCAAACGCTTTATCCGTACCGGTGATATCGGCCGCTTTGACGAAGACGGTTTTGTGATTTTGTCAGACCGTAAAAAAGATATGGTGATTTCGGGTGGCTTTAATATTTATCCAAGCGACCTTGAAGCAGAGCTAGAACAACATGCTGAGGTGGCCGAAGCTGCCGTAGTTGGGGTGCCTTCACGCGCCTGGGGCGAAACGCCCGTTGGGTACGTCGTGTTGCGCCCCAACGCAACCATTACCAAAGAGGCGCTACTCGCTTGGGTGAATGGGCGCTTAGGTAAAACACAGCGCTTAGCTGACCTGCTATTTATTGACGATCTGCCCCGCAACGAGATCGGCAAGACGCTGAAGCGACAGTTGCGCGAGCAATATGTACAAGAGCACCAATCATCAGAGCTCAAGCACTCTTTTACCAGAACACCTTAACGAAATACGCAAAAATCTTCCGTGCTCAAGGGAAGAGAGTGTGGGGAAACTACCAGTGTCTAGGCTGTCAGCTGACTTAGGTGTCTGATATTGGTTAGTTGTTTGCTGTTGGTCAATTTATAGATTTGTGTCACCCAACAATTGCAGGGCCAACCAGGCCACGCTTAAAGGCCCTGCATTAAACAGCCCGTGTAACAACATGGTGGCACCGATCCCGCGTTGCACGCGGATCCAACTCAGCACCAATCCTGTCACCCATTGCGGTGCAACCAACACCACCATCATCCACCAGGCCATCTCATCAAACACATAGTTTTTGATATGAAGCGCAGCAAACGCCAACACTGACAGGTGCAAGACCCACGGGAACGCCGTGCGATAGCGGCGCAACCATTGATAACCGTTAGCGCTTGGCGTGCGCGCGTGTGCGCTCAGCCACCAAACCACTAGCACCGAGAGCGCGAGCAAACTGCTGGCCCACCAGGCTAAGCCATTCAGTAAAACGACAATCATCAAGGGCACCAACCCAAGCGCCAGCAAAGGCCGGCGCAAGCCATACCGAAACAACATTTCTTCGACAACGGGCGCCCATAAAATGGCCTGCAACCACGGTAAATTGTGCACGCTAATGCGATGGGTTGCGCCGCTGAGTTCAAACACCGTTAATACGAGCGGGCCCAACACCAAGATATTGAGCGCCCAAAGTGTTGCCGCCCAGGCCAGCAAGCGTGGCAGGCGAATACTGGGCCACCAATCACCCAGCCAGCCCGTAACAACCAAACTGCGCGGCACTCGACGAGCAAGGCTGGGCCGTCGTACAAACGTCAAAAACTGTCTGAAGTCGTCGCGAAACCGCTGCGTCGTCATGCAGGGTTGTCGCGGTGCAACTGCCCTGTGGCCTTAGCAAACTCGCCGGATAAAAACAACGGGATCACAGCCCGACAGCGTGTCACGCAGTCGTCGATCGCGGTTTGATCTTCGCGACGCGGAGCGTGCAAGACAAAATCGGCAACCTCTTGCACTAAAGACAACGTGCGAGGGTGCCCGATACCAAGTCGCAGACGCCAAAAGTTCGCGCTGCCCAACACGGACTCAATATCACGCAAACCGTTATGCCCAGCGTGACCGCCCCCTTGTTTGACCTTAACCTGACCAGGCATCAAGTCGAGCTCATCATGCAGCACCAGGATATTTTCTGGAGCGAGCTTATAAAACCGTGCCAACGACCCAACGCATTGCCCCGACTTGTTCATAAAGGTTTGTGGCTTAGCTAAAAACACCTGATCGTTGGCGACACGGGTTTTTGCCACCAAGCCAAAAAACGTTTTTTCAGCTGTGAAGCTTGTTTTTAAATCATTCGCAATGTCATCGACAAGCCAAAAGCCGGCGTTATGACGTGTTTTTGCGTATTCGTTGCCCGGGTTACCCAGGCCAACAATCAGTTTGATGGGCGTTGTCATGCTTGCATTAGAAAGCAAAAGCCTCACCGGCGCAAAGCGCCGATGAGGCTTTAAT
>JBAWWV010000405.1:0-3339 GCA_037146575.1 Alcaligenaceae bacterium
GGTCATTGGCGATACCGACTTTAATCGGGGTTTGCGCAAGTGCAATTGCTGGCAAGAGCAAAGCCGCTGCAACTAGGTTTTTAAACAGATGCATGAGGGGCCTCCCGGGCACGGTAATGATTAGCGTCAAATAGTAGCAGGAGATAATTGTTTTGCCACGCCAGACTTTTACGTCCAAAATGCTGTTTCAATCAGGAAAAACAATATATGAGACACCGAAATCTACTAATCCGATTGGCGCACCTGGCCAGTTTGCTCGCCCTTTGTGCCCCGCTCCAGCTCGCTCAAGCGCAAGACCGCGCGATTCGCCTAATTGTGCCTTTCCCGCCGGGCGGATCTACCGATATCACTGCACGCCTGCTCGCCGAGCCACTGACCCGGCTGCTGGGCCAGACCGTGATCATCGAAAATCGTGGCGGTGCTGGGGGTTCAATTGGTATGATGGAGGTTGCCAAGGCTGCCCCGGATGGCTCAATCTTCGGGGTGGCAACGGTCTCGACACACGGTGTCAACCCAGCGGTCTATAAAAATCTTCCATACGACCCCATCAAGAACTTTGCCCCAGTGACCGAACTAGTGCAGGCGCCAGGCGTTTTGGTGGTGCACCCCAGCCTGCCGGTGAATAATTTTGCCGAGCTTCTGGCCTACCTTAAAGCAAATCCCGACAAATTAAGCTATGCCTCAACCGGCAATGGCACAATCAGCCAGATGTGGGCCGAGCTTTTTAAAACTACTACCGGTACTGCAATGGTGCATGTCCCCTACAAAGGGGCGGGCCCTGCACTGACGGGCATACTTGGCGGGCAGGTCGCGGTCTACTTCGATCAAGTCGCCTCGGCAATGCCCCATATTCACACCGGCAAATTGCGTGCACTCGCTGTATCGTGGCCAACTCGCCTTGAGCCACTGCCTGACGTACCCACCTACGCCGAAGTTGGTTTCGCCTCAAACAATGATCCCTCATGGTTTGGTCTTGTGGCCCCTGCAGGCACTCCAGCTGCAACAGTTCAGCGTATGCGTGATGCAGCCGCCAAAGCAGTCAATGAACCCGCTGTACGCGAGCGGCTTGCGAGCTTGGGATTATTTCCGGCGGGCACCACCCCGGCTCAGTTTGGTGAAACCATCCGCAAAGAAATCGAAAAAATGCAGGGCCTAGCCAAGCAAACTGGCATTTCGATCGAGTAAGACGTGGTGAGTCCTTTGCCTATGAATCGTGCCGCACTCGACTTGCAATACAACGCACGCGCGACCGTACCGGATATCACGCCGATGTTGCGTGACTATGCTGCAATCAGCGCGCTGGCCAGAGACACCCTACCCTGCGCGCTGAACGTTGCCTATGGGGCACACCCAGACGAAACCCTCGACATTTTCCCCGCGCAAGGCAAGAGCCCCGGCCCCGTACTGATCTATCTCCATGGGGGGTACTGGCGGCTACTCTCAAAGGACGACTCAAGTTTTATGGCGCCCACCTTAACCCAGGCCGGAATCACCGTCGTCGCCGTCAATTACTCGCTTGCCCCCGCAGTCACGCTTGACCACATCGTGGATCAAACCCGTCGCGCAGTGGCTTGGGTGCATCACCACATCGAGAAACATCACGGCGACGGTAAGCGCCTGATCATTTCAGGCAGCTCGGCAGGCGGACACCTTGCCGCAATGGTCCTTGCGGGCGGTTGGCAAGAACAATATGAAATGAATTCGTCCTCAATCGCGGGCGCGGTCTTGCTCAGTGGCTTATACGACCTCACTCCGCTGGTCGATACGCATATCAATGAGTGGATGCATCTCAGTCTTGACGATGCGCGCCGTAATAGTCCTATCTTTGCCTTACCCGAATACGGACCGCCGATTTTGGTCAGTTATGGATCGAATGAAACTACCGAATTCAAACGCCAATCCCAGGATTACGTAAGCGCTTGGCGGGCCAGAGGCTTTCAGGCCGAGTACGTGGATATGCCGAGCACGAATCACTTTGATTTGGTGCTGCATTTGAACCGGCTTGAGAGCCCACTCGTTCAAAAATTACTTAACTTACTCGGTCTGGCACGCTGAAGTGACTTGACGAGGCGGTCGGGCTTCAAAAAAAAGCGATAATCACGCATCTTTCACCTTTTTAACTTCGATCCGCCATGGCCGTTAATCTGCATATTCCGTCTGACGACGCTGTTTACCCTGTTGCCGGTATTGAAATCGGCGTCACTGAAGCAGGTATCCGCAAAGCTGATCGCCGCGACCTGACCGTATTTCGTTTAAGTGAAGGCACGAGTGTCGGTGGCGTGTTCACACGCAATCGCTTCTGTGCTGCACCGGTACTCGTGTGTCAAGCGCATCTAACCGGCACACACGCCATCCGCGCCTTGGTGATCAACACCGGCAACGCCAATGCGGGCACCGGCGAACCTGGCCTCAAAGCCGCCAATGAAACCTGTGACGCGCTCGCCAGCTTGTTGGGCGTAACCAGCGCTCAAATCTTGCCGTTTTCAACCGGGGTCATCCTCGAGCCTTTACCGGTTGATCGACTCAAAGCAGGGTTACCCGCCGCGATTAAAAACTTAACGGCAAGCAATTGGGTGTCAGCCGCGCACGGCATCATGACTACCGATACCCTGCCAAAAATTCATTCACAACGCGTCAAACTCGGCGACAAAACCATCACGATCACGGGCATCAGTAAAGGCGCAGGCATGATTCGGCCCAACATGGCCACCATGTTGAGCTACCTGGCCACCGACGCCGGTATCGCACAGCCGCTCATGAATCAATTGGCGCGTGAACTGGCCGATGTCTCGTTTAACCGAATCACGGTCGATGGTGATACCTCAACCAATGACTCCTTCATTGTCATGGCGACAGGCAAAAGCGGCCTGCTCATTGACAGCGTGGCGCACCCGCACTACGCCGCACTCAAGGCTGCGTTATCCGTTGCGGCAATCGATTTGGCACAAAAAATCGTGCGCGATGCCGAAGGCGCAACCAAGTTTATGACCGTTCAGGTCGAGCAGGCCAAAACTGTCGACGAGGCCTTATTAGTCGCCTACGCAGTCGCCCATTCACCGCTGGTGAAAACAGCCTTCTTTGCCAGCGATCCGAACTTAGGCCGCATCCTTTGTGCGATTGGCTATGCCGGCATTACTGACCTTGATGTGCGTGGCGTCAAACTATGGCTAGGCGATGTCTTGGTTGCCGACAAAGGTGAACGAAATCCTAACTACCAAGAAGCCGATGGTCAACGTGTCATGAAAGAACCCGAAATCTTGGTACGCATCGCGCTCGGTCGCGGCGCGATCGCGCAAACCGTTTACACCTGCGATTTCTCGCATGAGTACGTCAGCATCA
>JBAWWV010000406.1:0-3318 GCA_037146575.1 Alcaligenaceae bacterium
ATCTTGCATTGGGTATCGTTGCAGGTATCTTAGAGACTCGACAAAGTGGAGTCGGGCAAACCGTTGACGCGGCGATTGTCGATGGCGTGACGCACTTATCAAGTACCATCTTCGGAATGATTGATGGAGGCATTTGGCATGAAGGGCGAGCGTCCAATATTTCAGATACTGGTGCACCCTTTTATGATTGTTATGAATGCAGCGATGGAAAATTTGTCAGCGTGGGTCCGATTGAAAAGAGATTTTTCGTACAACTCTTGCAAGGTCTTGAGCTAGAGGAGTCCGCGATCGGAGTGCAGATGAATCGTAATGATTGGCCGCACGCAAAGGCATTATTTCGAGAGCAGTTTCAGCGAAAATCAAGAGATGAATGGGTGAAGCTTTTTGAAAAAACCGATGCCTGTGTGACGCCGGTCTTGACTTTTAAAGAAGCCCGTTCGAACTCACATTTAAATGCACGCGGTACGCATGTCGAGATTGACGGGCTCAGCCAGCCTGCGCCTGCCCCAAGATTTTCAAGAACAATTCCAGCGTTACCGATTGGCCCGCAAGAGGTTAGCCAAACAAACACGGTGAAGGCGCTGTCTGGATGGATGAGTGACGAGCGGGTCGCGTTAATGAGGTCACGTGGCACGCTTGATTAAAAAACGATTTATTGACCGATTTAAACAAAGGAGATTTTACAAATGAATGATCGCTATGCACGTTACCAACGTTTAGTATTCGACCGCCCACATCCGCGCGTTCTGCGCATTACGATGAAGTCACCCCTTAAGATGGGCGCGATGGATGCACTCTTGCATCGCGAAGTGTCTGAAATTTGGCGCGATGTCGATGAGGACGCGACCGTGTCTGCAGCAATTATTACCGGTGATGGTAATAATTTCTCGGCGGGTGGGGATTTAAATCATGAGCGCAAAGTCTGTGATGATTACGACCTGCGTATGCAGACCATGAGCGAAGCGCGAAATTTAGTCTATGGCATGCTCAATTGTCGCAAGCCCATTGTCAGTGCGGCTAGGGGCTGGGCCGTTGGAGCGGGTTTGGCTTGTCTTGTACTCGCGGACGTCTCGATTGCCGCAAAGAATGCGAAATTCTCGGATGGTCACCTTAAGATTGGCGTGGCAGCAGGGGATCACGCGACGATTATTTGGCCAATTCTGTGTGGCGTAGCCAAAGCAAAATATTATTTGATGACCGCTGAAACGTTCACAGGTGAAGAGGCTGAGAGAATGAATCTGATCTCGCTTGCACTGCCAGATGAAGAAGTTGAGGCGAAGGCCGTTGCGATTGCGAGCAAGTTTGCTGACGGCCCACCCGCTGCGCTCAGATGGACCAAGATGATGCTCAATCACTGGATTAAAAGTGCGGGCCCTATTTTTGATGCGTCACTCGCACTCGAGTTTATTGGGTTTGCTGGGCCTGAGGGCAAAGAAGGGATTGATGCCTTCTTGCAAAAAAGACCGCCAAAATTTGATCCAGAGTCGGGTGCCTGAGCTTAAGGTGCATCAATTGTCTGCCACAGGCGATCGTTTAATATCCGGTCGTCTGTAGGTCTTCGTTATGCCGGTCAAGATATCAACCTATCCGGAGTCCTCAGCATGTCTCGTAGATTAGCGGTCGATGACAGTAGTGAATTAGATCGCGAGGTCGGCGGTCCGCGATCGCTGACGAGACTGCTTGGTCTCTTTGGCATACTATCGAACACCGCTGAAGGTAAGTCTCTTGCAGAGCTAAGCGCCACGCTTGGCTCGCCCAAAAGCAGTTTGTTGAATTTGTTAAGGCCACTGGTCTTTGAGGGATATTTGATACATGAAGCAAGCATGTATCGCCTTGGCCCATCGATGTACCGCCTTGCTGCTGGGGTTTTGTCAAACTGGGATTTTCCTAAGCTGATCAGACCCTTCATGGTTGAGCTCGCTGAACGTACGCGAGAGACCGTATTGCTGGGGGTCATGAATCGTGAGGCAGAGTCATTGACGTATGTCGAAGTGATTGACTGCCCGCATCCTATTCGCTATCACATTGCAGTGGGTACAACGCGCACGCTGTATGCCAGCGCCTCGGGCCGATTATTGCTCGCATATGAAGAAAAAGCCTGGTGTAACGCGTATTTATCTTCGGTCGCGTTCAAGGTTAAAACGGCCACGCCTGTGACGCGTACAGCGCTCAAAAAAGATTTAGAGGCGATTCGAAAGAACGGAGTGTCTTGCACGATCGATCTTTATTCGAAAGGTCTGTCTGCGGTTTCCGCTCCGGTTTTCAATGCGACTGGAAAATGCGTGGCCTCGTTGACGATCGCGGGTCCGACTGAGCGGTTTCGCAGCGAGTTGAAATTACTAACGGCAATCGTTCAGGATGTCGCCGCAAAGGCCTCAGGCATTGTCGTGACATAGTTTGTACTAGGCGGCTAAATCAAAGACCAATACCTCAGCATGTCGACCATCCGTAACGGTGATGTTTGTTTCGTCTTCAATGAAGAGCGCATCGCCGGCCGTAAGCGCTTGACCATTCACCACCAGCAGACCTTTCACGAGATGAACATAGGCTTTTCGGGTCGGATCAAGACTTAAGTTTGCGGTTTCATTCTGATCAAATAGTCCGACATAGACCTTGGCATCCGCATGGATTTTGACAGCGTGATCTTGGCCATCGCTTGAAGCGGCTAAGACGAGTGTGCCTTGTTTGGTTTGAGCAGAAATCTTTTTTTGTTCGTAACTTGGCGCCACATTTTGCTGATTAGGCAAAATCCAAATTTGCAGAAAATGCGTTTCTTGTCCTTTTGCGTGATTGAATTCGCTGTGCCGCACGCCAGTGCCCGCACTCATGCGCTGCACATCGCCAGGAGGAATGGCTTTGACATTGCCTAAGCTATCGCGATGCGCAAGTTCACCCGAGAGCACATAGCTGATCATCTCCATATTCTGATGACCATGTTCACCAAAACCTTTGCCCGCCTCGATACGATCTTCATTGATGACCCGCAGGTTGCCCCAGCCCATGAACTGCGGATCGTGATAGCCCGCAAACGAAAACGAGTGATAGCTTTTTAGCCAGCCATGATCGGCATAACCCCGATCTTGAGATTTTCTGAGAATGTGCAAGGCAACCCCTTTTTATTAAATCCAAAAAATCTCAAGCTGTTAACTGCGGGGTAACAAGCCTTCTTCGATCGCTTTAATTTGCATGGCCACATAGCGCGAATAAATGCGGCAATTCGTAAAGCTACCGCCAACAAACCATAAGCCTTCTTGTGCGGTTCGACGCCACATATTGTTCATTTCGCCATCCGGGGCGATACCCCATACCGGACCGATC
>JBAWWV010000407.1:0-3293 GCA_037146575.1 Alcaligenaceae bacterium
GTGTTGCACCTGGGGTGGGTGCTCCAGGCGTAGGTGCTCCTGGGGTGGGCGCTGCGGGTGTGGGGGCTGCTGGGGTTGGTGCTCCGGGTGTGGGGGCTGCGCCAGGCGCGGGCGCTGGGCGCGCTGGTGTCGGACGAGGTGCCAATGATCGTGAGGGTGCCGATGGCCCTGGTGCTGGCCCAAATCGCGGCGGCCCGGTTAACCGAGGTGGTGCACGATAGGTACGGTGGCTAAATGATCGGCGGCGCGGCTAGCGCTTCAACAAGCGCGCAGCTGCCTTGGTGATCAAGGTTGCGATGACCTCGCTGCGAGGTTCTTTTAAATGCTCAGCCAACGCATCAAGTGCGTGAGAAACCTCGCGATCCAAAATCATTTCAAGTCGTTTTGCGCCCGCTTCAAGCCGCTTGCGCCGATGTTCGGCGGTGCGTTCGACCGCTGAGATAGGCGTCTGTAAGCGTGGCCGCCCTCGTCTGGACAAACCCGGTAAAAAAGCCTGACCTGCCAGTGCTGCGGCGCTTGGCGCGACTTGGGTCTTACTGGCTTGCGCTTTTTTCGACGGACTCTTGTCTGCGTGCACCTCTTGTTTAATCTCGGGTAACTCAAGATCTAAGTCACCGAATAATGACTGAGGCGTTGGGGTGATCTTTGGCTTATTCATTGCCAGCTTATTAAAATTAACCGGATATTAATTATATCGGATCGGTCTTATCCGCGTCGCCCAGCGCTCTTTGCAGCATCGCGGTGTCGCGCCATGCCCCAAACTTATAGCCCACAGCTTTGAACGTGCCGGCAAGCGTAAAGCCATGGCGTTCGTGCAAACTCACCGAGGGCGGGCTCGAATCCCCCACCACTGCCATCAGTTGCCGATAACCCTTAGCCGTACAAATCTTGATAATTTCAGCTAACAGCAGGCTACCGATCCCCTGCCCGGCCAACCCCTCACGCACATAAACCGAGTCTTCAACCGTAAACCGATAGGCCGGACGCGGACGATAAAGCGTGACATAGGCATAGCCCACCACAACCCCATTTTGTTCAGCCACTAGATAGGGCAAATCTTTAGCCACAACATCTGCGCGCCGCTGCCGCATTTCGTCAAGGGTCGGCGGAGTCAGCTCAAACGACGCCGTGCCATGCAACACGTGATGGGCGTAAATTGCTTGAATGGTCGCAACATCGGTTTCAAGGCTATTGCGAATGAGTACTAGAGAGTTAATGATTGACATATTTAGGTCTGATGTTACTTGTCGTACGTTTAACCGCGCCGTTCGCTCAGCAACCGCCCTTCTGTTCGGGCTCGATAATCGCCCAGTCGATTTTGATTGGCTTAATTTTTTTGTAGCGATTCCAGTACACCTCAAACGAGCCCTGCTTGGTTGCGCGATCAAGAAAGGCTTGGATGTCGGGGCTGATGCGGTTGCGCATTTCTTCAAGATCGATCACGACCAGTGCGCCGCAGCGTTTGATTAACTCGGGTGTCACGGCTTTAGTTTGGCTATACAAGCCATACGGCAGCACCAGCGGTTGATACTTTGATACCACCGACACAGTGCCTGCTGTCCAAGTTTCACCGATCACGATTTTTAAGGGGCCAAGCTTTTGTTCATCCCAGATTTTGTCGAGCGCACTTGCTAAAGGCTTAGCAGGATAATTGGCACGCGCAGTTTTACCCAGCACGTCTGCAATCACACCGTAATACAGCGCCATGCCTACGCCCATTAATACGTTCAAGGTCAAGCCCAGTGTCAACACGCGTGTGAGTGTCACTTTTGCATCAAGTGCGGGCACCCAGCGCAACGCGTACAAACCTAACATGACAAAAAAGGCCGTTGCCCAATTGGCGTTTAGGGTAATAAAGACTGTGCCAAGCAGCGAGGTTAAGATCACCGGCCCAAGTGCAGCAAAACTGATAAAGCGCCACTCAGAATTTTGAGTCATGGGTATTGAAGCGACGGGGTTTTGCGCTTTGTCTTTAAAACCAAATCTCAGCACCAACAACACAATGAATAACGGCGAAAGCTTGCCCGCCTGGCTGGCTAAAAAGCTGAGCACGCGCATGAAATGGTTCACCTCGCCTGCGACCTGCTTTTTCATGTACTGCAGGGTTGGGGCATTTTCGCGTAGCATCCATTCAATGTGTGGGATCAAGGCGATGCCTGCGGCGACCACCGCCACCACAATCCCCACAATGGCAAAACGATTGCGGCTACGCACATCTTGCAACAACCAAATGCCCATCACTGCAAACCAAATACCAGCACTATATTTGGTCAACAAGCATACAGTCGCGGTCACGCCAACCAAAGCCCAACGCCACCACTGGGGCTGACGCATCGCCAGCAACAAGGTCCAAACAAATAAAGCGGTCGGCAGCAGTTGCAGCAAGTTTGAACTGACCTGCAAACCGTTGATATTGTGATACACAATCAAGCTGGTAAAGACCACAGCCATCAACGCGCGGGCTGGGCTTACGCATAGCAGGCTGATCCGCCAAACCACAAGCAACATCAACGCCACGTTGACCTGACCCGCTACATACGTCATCCAGAACGAGCGCCCAAACACGGTGGCCCAGGCATGCACCCACCAAGTACCGATTGGGCCAAATTTTGGATAACCCCAAGCAGGTGACTGCATCCAAAAAAGTTCTTCGATACTGTCTTTATGCGGTGCGGTATAACTGATGATGGCCATCAGTGCCCAAAACACGGCATGAAACGCAATGTAGGCGAGCGTGAGGCGGGCTAACTGGCGCGAATCGTTTGGGTCGATTCGATTCAACGCGCTGTCGATACTTTTGCAGACTGCTAAATTTTTAAACATTGATTGGCTCGGGAGGTTTACTTCATTAGCTCAAGCACGGCATCCGCAAACACTTCAGGCACCTCTTGCGGCATGTTGTGACCCACGCCAGGTACTAAACGATGCGAACGTGGCCCAGAAAAGCGGCGGGCACTTGCCTCGGGCTTAGAGGGTGGGCGCACGCCATCGTCGGCGCCATCAAACGTAATCGTTGGCACGGTGATAACAGGTTCGGCCGCTAAGCGACGTTCGATATCAGCATAAGCTGGGTCGCCGTCGACTAAACCAAAGCGATGGCGATACGAGTGAATCACCACCTCAACAAAATCAGGGTGCTCAAACGACGGTGCGCTGCGCGCAAACGTTGCGTCATCAAACCCCCACGTCGGTGACCACAAATTCCACAGCAACCGAATCAAATTTTGCCTGTCTTTTTGCAAGCCGGCACGGCCGCGCTCGCTATGAAAATAATACTGATACCACATACGATG
>JBAWWV010000408.1:0-3288 GCA_037146575.1 Alcaligenaceae bacterium
CCCATAAACAAGCCAGTTTTGCCGGGCAAGCGATTCAACATCCAAGTGCCCCCCACGTCGGGAAACAAACCAATCGAGATCTCGGGCATCGCAAGTCGCGAAGTCTCAGTCACGACACGGTGACTGGCCCCCATCATCAACCCCATGCCGCCACCCATCACAATGCCATCGCCCCCCACCACGATCGGCTTTGGAAACGTGTGCAAGCGGTAATCCAGTGCGTACTCTTCAGCAAAAAACGTACCGGCATGCGAGTTGTCGATTGCCGCTTTGCCAAGATTGCTCACCATACTATGGTGTAGCGCATGCAGATCGCCACCCGCACAAAAGGCTTTGTCTCCGGCACCTTTAAGAATCAACAGCGCAACCGCTGGATCGTTGGCCCAACGCTCAATCTGAGTCGCCAGCAAACGCGTCATGTCAAGTGACAAACCATTGAGGGTTTTAGGTGCGTTCAGCGTGGCCACACCAATCCGCATGCCATTTGTACAGTTCAGTTCATCGAACAAAACAACCGCTTCGTTATTTTCTACAGCACTCATCTTACGTCAGCACCTTTCTCAAGCAGTTGGCGAGCAATAATCACTCGCATGATTTCGTTTGTCCCTTCGAGGATTTGATGCACACGCGTATCGCGCACCAAACGCTCAAGCGGATAGTCTTTGAGATAACCGTAGCCACCATGCAACTGTTGTGCATCCAGACACACCTGAAAACCCAGATCCGTGGCAAACCGCTTGGCCATCGCACAATAGGTTGAGGCATCTGCAGAGCCTGCATCAAGTTTGCAAGCAGCAAGTCGCACCATTTGTCGCGCCGCCACCGTGTGCGTCGCCATGTCTGCGTACTTAAATTGCAAGGCCTGAAAACTCGCGAGTGGTTGCTTAAACTGCTTGCGTTCCAGCATATAGGTATGAGCCGCCTCAAGCGCGCCCTGTGCGGCACCTACCGAACAGGTCGCAATATTAATTCGGCCGCCATCCAAGCCGCGCATGGCAATCTTAAAGCCCTCGCCTTCTTTGCCTAGAAGATTTTCAACGGGCACGCGCACATTCTCGAATTTGATCGCGCGGGTGCTTTGACTGTTCCAGCCCATTTTGTTTTCTTTACGACCAAAGCTGATGCCCGCGAGCGTTGCCGGCACCACAAAGGCAGACACGCCAGACGGGCCGTTACCGCCAGTGCGTGCCATGACGATCAGCACGTCGGTATCACCGCCACCAGAAATAAACGCCTTGGCGCCATTCAAAATATAATGTTTTCCGTCAAGCACTGCCTGACTAATCAACGAAGCCGCATCTGAGCCTGAGCCAGGCTCAGTGAGGCAGTACGAGGCAAGTTTCTCGCCCGCGGCCAAAGGTTTGCCCCACTGCTCACGCACAGACGCAGTACCCCACTCGCCAACCATCCAGGTCGCCATATTGTGGATGGTTAAAAATGCCGCCGTCGAGGGGTCGATCGCGGCCATTTCTTCAAACACTAGGGTCGCATCTAGCATGGGTAAGCCCAAGCCACCAATCTCTGGTGAGGCATACATGGCGCCAAAGCCCATGCGCCCGGCAAGCTTAATCGTCTCGATCGGAAAAATAGATTCTTGATCCCAACGCGCAGCATGCGGTGCAAGCTCACCTAGCGCAAACTCCTTTGCTGCTTGCGCAAAGGCTACTTGATCCTCATTCAGTTCCATATCCATCCAAGTCTCCTGAAGCACTGTTTGAGCGTCACGCTAAGCGTATTACGCTGTCATTATCAACGGCTAGATATCATCTGAACAGCATACTAAATTGCAATCCATTGGCATATTGTCTTGCAGCTGACAATTGCAGAGAGCGAGATCTTCTGGGGGCTACACCGTCAAATCATCAATCGGCATTTTCTTTTTAATGTTTCGAACCTTTTCACGATGAAGCGCACGTCGACGGCGCGCAGCCTTAGGTTCAACAACCAGTGGGCGACAAAGCTCGATACGGTCACCATCGCTCAATATCCGCGTTAAGTCGCAACGTTGCCCAAAAATGGCAAAGCCAGTCGGTTGGTACTTTTGTAACAAGCCACTTAGCTCAATCGCTTGCCCAACCTGCGTACCGATTGGTACAACAAGTGATCTCGAGGTAACGTGATCGAGGCTAGCCCATATTACCGAAACGGTTAGCGAGCCAAAACCAATCGAAGCCCCTTGCTCAACTTGCAACTCGGCTTTCTGCCCGATCTGAGAATCGGTGCGCGGCTCAGCTAGCAGCCCAGACCGTCGTTCAGTTCTCTGCGTATGACGATAGTCAGTTGTCGCCATGACTGCCCTTAGTCTTGACCATATACGTCTTGGGCCCGTTGGGTAAACGAATCGATAAAACTGGAGGCAATCCGGTTAAAGATTGGGCCCACCAGGGTCTCGAGCGTACGGCTTGAAAAGGCGTACTTTAAGGTAAAGAGCACCTTGCAAGCGTCCTCTGAAAGTGGCAAGAAAATCCATTCACCAGCTAGCTCAGAAAAAGGGCCATCCACTAATTCAAGCTCAATTTTATGGGGATAGTTGTGCCGATTACGCGTGGTGAACGTTTGACGTAGGCCGGCTAACGCGATGGTAATTGAGGCCTGCATACCGTGCTCGTCACGCTGACTGACGACCGCACCGCCGCACCAGGGCATAAATTCAGGATATTTTTCGACCTGAGCCACCAGTTCAAACATTTGGCTTGCATTAAAAGGGACTAGGACAGAACGCTCGACGCAATGCATTGTGGATCGTGAATGGTTGCTAGAATAGAGGCATTTTACCGGTATCACACCAGAAGTCTTAGGCCCAATGAGCATTATCGAAAACCGCAAAGCTTTTCACGACTATCTAATTGAAGAACGCTTCGAGGCTGGCCTCGTGCTGCAAGGCTGGGAAGTCAAAGCGATTCGCGAAGGTCGGGCGCAACTTAAAGAAAGCTATGTGGTGGTGCTCGAGGCCGAAATATGGCTGATCGGCATGCATATTAGCCCTTTATTGTCGGCTTCTACGCACATTTTGCCCGACGCCACCCGCACCCGTAAGCTGCTATTAAAGGCCGAAGAGATCAGCAAACTCATTGGCAAGGTCGAACAACGCGGCTTTGCCCTGGTTCCAATCAATTTGCACTACAAAAATGGCCGAATCAAGCTCGATTTTGGGCTCGGCAAAGGCAAAAAGCTGCACGACAAGCGCGACGCCTCACAAGAAAAAGACTGGGCCCGCGAAAAAGAACGCCTCATGAAGCACGACACCCGCAATCGCGACTAAGCACTCTGCTCTGTAAATCCTTAGCG
>JBAWWV010000409.1:0-3282 GCA_037146575.1 Alcaligenaceae bacterium
GAAAACGGTTGGGAAGATCGCACCAACCTCTCACCCACAGCTGCTAGCGCAAGCGTGAGAGAGGCCGTCGCTCACACACTAGACGCGCTTGACACTGGCAGCCTGCGGGTTGCCGAAAAAATCAACGGCAACTGGGTCGTCCATCAATGGATTAAAAAAGCCGTGCTGCTGTCGTTTCGCTTGAACGACAATGGCGTGATGGGCCAAGCGCCGATGCAGTTTTACGATAAAGTCCCGCTCAAGTTCGCTGATTTCAGCCAGGCTGATTTTCAAGCTGCCGGCTACCGAGTGGTGCCGCCTGCGGTGGCACGACGCGGCTGCTTTATCGGTCGTAACGTCGTGCTGATGCCGTCTTACGTCAACATCGGTGCTTACGTTGACGAAAACACCATGGTCGATACTTGGGCCACGGTGGGCTCTTGCGCACAAATTGGTAAAAATGTGCACTTGTCGGGTGGCGTTGGCATTGGTGGTGTGCTCGAACCTCTGCAAGCCAACCCAACCATTATCGAAGACAACTGCTTTATTGGCGCGCGCTCTGAAGTCGTAGAAGGCGTAATCGTCGAAGAAAACAGCGTCTTGGCCATGGGTGTATTTTTATCGCAAAGTACCCGCATCTATGACCGCGAGACCAAAGAAATCCATTACGGCCGCGTGCCGTCTGGTTCAGTCGTAGTGCCTGGCTCGTTGCCTTCGGCAGATGGCACGCACAGTTTAAATTGCGCAATCATCGTCAAACGGGTTGATGCGCAAACGCGCGCCAAAACAAGTATTAACGACTTGTTGCGCGCGTAAGGCCAGCATGGATTCCTCACGCGAAGCCTTGCAAACCGTACGCGACTTAATTCGCTACGGTGTCTCGCGCTTTCATCAAACCAAGCTGTCGTTTGGCCATGGCTCAGACAACGCTTGGGATGAGGCTGTTTACCTAGTACTCAGCGCCCTGCATCTGCCACCCGATCAACTCGAGCCATTTATGGATGCGCGTGTGTTGCCCGAAGAGCGACAAAAAACGTTGCAATACATCGATGCGCGTTGTGAGCGGCGGGTACCTGCACCCTACCTGACCCACGAAGCCTGGCTGCAAGGCTATGCGTTTTATGTCGATGAGCGAGTGATCGTGCCGCGCTCACCGATTGCCGAACTACTCATGACGCAGCTCAGCCCATGGATCCTCGATCCGTATGAGGTCACGAGCGTCTTAGACCTGTGCACGGGTTCGGGGTGCTTAGCGATTATTGCTGCGCATCAGTTCTCAGAGGCGTTTGTTGACGCCACCGACATCTCGGCGCAAGCCCTCGAAGTCGCCACCCTCAACATCACTGAACACGGCCTCACTAATCGCCTGACGCTGCACCACGGCAGTCTGTTTGACCCTTTACCTGTATCGGCTCGATACGATCTGATCATTTGCAATCCACCCTACGTCAATAGTCAATCCATGCTTGCACTCCCACCTGAATACCAGCATGAGCCCAGACTGGCTTTAGCCGGCGGTGACGACGGCATGGATGTTGTGCGCACCATTCTCGAGCAAGCGCCCGCTCATTTAAACGACCAAGGTATTCTTGTGCTTGAAATTGGCCACGAACGCGCGCATTTTGAAGCCGCCTTCCCTGAGTTTGAACCTGTCTGGCTCGACACGGCGCAAGCCTCAGACCAAATCCTACTCCTGACACGCGAGCAATTTTCGTCGTGATACGAGCAACTGGCTTGACCGTTCGACGCGGCGCAAAAGTACTGGTAGACCAAACCGATTTTGTTGTTCACCCAGGTGAGCGGGTTGGCTTTGTCGGTAAAAATGGGGCGGGCAAATCAACGCTGTTTGCCCTAATCCAACACGAAATCGATGCCGACGCAGGTCGCCTCGATTTTCCGGCAGGTTGGCGCATTGCCAGCGTCAGGCAAGAGATCGCAGACAGCGCTGACGCCGCACGCGAGTTCGTGATTGATGGCGATGTGCATCTGCGCCAACTCCAGGCCCAACGCGTACTCATTGACGACACTGCACACACCAGCGACGCGCACGCCCAAGAGCAAGGTTCTCGCATTGCAGAACTCGAAGCCGAGCTGATCGAGGCCGACGCCTGGACCGCCGTTTCGCGCGCCGAGCAACTCTTGGCCGGCCTGGGCTTTACACCAGAGCAATGGTCAGAGCCTGTGGATAGCTTTTCGGGTGGCTGGCGCATGCGTCTAGCCCTCGCGCGGGCACTGATGGCACCCTCTGATCTGTTGCTACTTGACGAACCCACCAACCACTTAGACCTTGACGCCATGCTTTGGCTTGAGAAATGGCTTGGTGCGTACCAAGGCACCGTGCTGTTGATCTCGCACGATACTGAGTTTTTAGATGCCGTCGCGCAAACGATTTTGCATTTTGACCAAGGCAAGTTGGTTCGCTACAAAGGCGGCTACGAAGATTTTGTCACGCAACGTGCTGAACGCCTGCGGCAAACAAAAATGGCGTTTGACAAACAAACGCGCGAGTCTGCACGGCTGCAAGGGTTTATTGATCGCTTTAAAGCCAAAGCCTCTAAAGCCAAACAGGCACAAAGCCGCGTTAAAGCACTTGCGCGGATGGATTTGATGGCACCGATTCGCGCCGAATCTGGTATAGAAATTCGCATCCCTACACCGAAAAGCATGCCCGATCCGTTGTTGGTGCTAGATGATATGCATGCCGGCTACACCACAGATAGCGGCAAGCAAGTCGCCATCTTGCGTAACGTCAAGCTGATGGTGCGCGGCGGCGATCGCATCGGCATTCTGGGCGTCAACGGTGCAGGCAAAAGTACCTTAGTCAAAACACTGGCTGGCGAGCTTGAGGTGCAAGGCGGTTCGCGTCTGGCTTCGCGCGGGCTTGAGGTCGGCTATTTCGCACAGCATCAACTCGATATGTTGGACTTAGCGAGCAGCCCTTTGCAACATCTGTTGCGTATTGCACCCGGTACGCGCGAGCAAGAATTACGCAACTATCTGGGTGGCTTTGGTTTTGGTGGCGATCGCGTGACAGATACCGTCGAGCCCATGTCTGGCGGTGAAAAAGCACGCCTGGCCTTATCCTTGATCGTGTGGCAAAAACCAAATCTGCTACTGCTTGACGAGCCAAGCAACCACTTGGATGTTGAAACGCGTGAGGCCTTAACCACAGCCCTGGCTGAGTTTGGTGGCAGCATGCTGTTGGTGTCGCACGACAGGCATCTGTTACGCACCACCGTTGATAGTTTTTGGATTGTGGCCGATGGTGGCGTGCAAGAATTTGACGGTGACCTTGAGGACTAT
>JBAWWV010000410.1:0-3267 GCA_037146575.1 Alcaligenaceae bacterium
CTTGAATATCAAATCTAAGCGTCTTGGTAGCAGACTCAACACTCACCAGATTATGCGACGAACGGTATTCAATCATGCCAGGGTACAAATCGGCCCAGGCTTTTTTAAACAAACCCGGCTTTGATACAACATCCTCATTCGCATCCAAAATCAAGACTTTTGATTTCGGCTTGTACTGTTTAAAGTAAGAGGCGACTTGGCAGGCTCGTTCGTAAGGGCCTGGCGGGCACCTAAAAGGTGCCTCAGGGATGCTGAGCGCAAACACGCCACCATCCGGCATGTTTTGTAGTTGCGTTTGCAGCGCAAGGGTTTCGGGCCCAGCCTTCCAGGCTTGCAGAGTCACCCCTGCCTGATTAGCCTGCACCAAACCTTCGACGCTATCCATCATCAGACCAATACCCGGTGACAACACTAACTTATCGTAATTCAGCGTCTTCCCAGATTTCAATTCCACAACTTTTTTAACCGAGTCAATCGCAATGACCCAATCGCGCACCAGTGAGATGCCGTGTTGCTTTTGCAAAGAGTCGTACGAAACGGTCAACTCATACAGTGAGCTTGACCCTCCAAGTACCAAGTTAGAAAGAGGGCAAGACACAAACGACAACTCGGGCTCTATCAAGGTGACGCTTGCACTACCACCCGACAAGAGCCGCAGATATTTTGCCGCCGTCGCTCCGCCATAGCCGGCCCCTACGACTACCACTTGCGCCGCTTTCAAGTCAGCGCGTACAACAGTCGGAAACGCCAAATTAGCGGCCAACAGTGCACCGGTTCGATTTAAAAATTGACGACGTTTCATATTGTGACCTCAGGATAATCTTCTAGGGACGAACGCCTGGACTCTCAAGCGGCATTGCACGTGCACGCCAAGCTAAAAACAATTCAAGCTCAAGTAACTCGGTCGAGCCAAACGCAAAAGGCTCTGCGCGAACCCCGACCAGGCAGTTACGCAAACGGCGCTCAAGCGAACCAACCGCTTGCCATTCGAGCCGATAGATCGGATACGCCGTTGGATGCGCTTGAGGGATCGGATTGCCTGCAAGCTTTTGCCCTGAGCGTTCGGCATGGCATTGAGCACACGACAGGTTTAACTGACCCATACGCTGGTTAAACAAGCGCTGACCAGACGCTAGCGCCGTCTCATTGGCTGGCGTGCGCTCAACCGCAATAGGCATACCCTTAGACTGACTCGCAACAAACGCTGTGAGCGCTAGAAGTGGTTTGCTTTCAAAGACAAGCGGCGCTGCGGCTTGCTGCTCAGTACGACACTGGTTGATACGACCTTCAAGATTTAATAACTGGCCTGTAGCACTGACCTTGGGGTAGCTTGCTGCGACACCTTTCATCGACACCGCCGCGTCGCCATGACAAGACGAGCAGGACTGATTTTTTTTGCCTGCAACCTCTTGCCATAAGACCTGCCCATCTAAGACCGCAAAGGTTGCCGGATTTAAGGTTGGGTCATCTTGCATCGCCTTTGTATCAGACGACATCAAGACGTAACTAGATTGACGCTCAGACCCCACTGGATCGACTTGTGACGAAGCATTAAAGGGCAACAGCGTACCGAGCGACAACAAGGTACCTAGCAAGCAAGGAAAAAAGACTTGACGCAACCGAGCCGTCGCGTTGCCCCGAAGCATTGTGCTGCCCTGAGGCGTTGTAGGACTTCCAAGCATCTGGTCGCTGTGCGACATCTCGTTGCTTCCAGGCATCTCGTTGCTCCGAACCGTCTGGTTGCTTCGCGGCTTCACGTCACAGTGAGCGAACTGGTCGTACTCGAAGCGTAATCATTGTCTCCGGACCATTTAAACTCTAGCGTGCCGCTTTCGGTCGCCACGGTCGTAAAAACAATCAATGGGTTAGCACCCATTGCCGGATGCAATTCGACACGAAAGACTTCGGCACCGTTATAGGTGCAACGAAAATCACGAATAATGTCTCGAGGCACCCGCTGCCCGGTTTCAGTATGACGAAAACCAGACTCCATATCGTGCTGCACAATGATACGTACCTCAAGGATTTCGCCTTTTTTAGCCGTTGCGGGCATCGTGACAATCGTGCGAGAGGTTTTGCTCACGTTACACCTCGGTGCAGGCAGCAAGCGTCACTAAGGTCGCCGCATCACCTTGCCAAAAAGACCCATCATTCATTTGTGCGATTGCCCTCACGCGTTGTGAATCCCCCAAACGAATACGGGTGGTAATGACCGCACGCCCCGAACGCGGCGACAAGAAAAAGCTGACCACGTTAGGCAAGGGATTACCTTCTGCCACGATATGAATAGCACGCACGTAATCTGCTTCAGTCATCGGGCTTTGCACCGAGACCTTCATGGTGACCAGATTGCCGTTCTCTACCAACGGCGGAATCTCGAGCGTCACACGGCCAACTTTGGCGGGTTGACCACTCAAAATTTTATCGACTGCTTGCGTCGCATCATCGACTGTCGCAAAGGCATTCAAAGAAGGCAACACACTGACGGCTGCCACACCCATTACAAAAGTTCTTCGATCGATTGTCATTGCTTTAAGCTCACCAAAAAAGCTACAACGTCTTCAATGTCTTGCGCAGTCAAAAGTGTCTTGCCTGCGAACTGCGGCGAAATCCGAGTAAAACCCTCGGCACGAAAATATGAAGGCATGATGGTCTCTGGATTAAACCGACTCGCATCGACGATTCTGGCACGCAACTGCTCAGCAGATAAACCCGCCGAGCTCGCAGCCAAATCGGGGGCCAAAGTGCCCTGAAAACGCTCTTCAGGAAACGGCCCACTGTGACACAGTATGCACAAGCCGCCCTGACGACTCAACACCAGCGCACGCCCACGTACCGTATCACCCGGTTGCCCCGACAGTGAGGCGTTGATCGCATCACCGACAAAGACCTGGGCTTGAAGGGGGCTGAGGCAAGCAAGCCAGAGACTGGCCACTAACGCCCACCCAGCACCCCATTTCGTCATACCAAAGTCATACCACTATTTTTCAAAGGAACAGTCCGCATACGCTTACCCGTCGCGCGATAAATCGCATTGAGCACAGCGGGTGCAGCGACGCAAATTGTGGGTTCGCCGATACCGCCCCACTCTTTGCCACCACCTTCGATAATGATCGTTTCAACTTTAGGCATTTGCCCGAGTCGGATCGAGCCAAAGGTATCAAAGTTTTTCTGTTCGATGCGACCGTCTTTCACGGTGCACTCTTCTTCGAATAACGCTGACAAACCATAGACGAATGAGCCCGACACTTGCCGCTGAATTTGCGC
>JBAWWV010000411.1:0-3264 GCA_037146575.1 Alcaligenaceae bacterium
TTGATCCGTCTCTTGAGCGTGCCGCGTTGTCGCTGGGGGCGTCTAACTGGACGACCTTTCGTCGCATCGTATTGCCGCTCATTATGCCTGGCGTGGTTAGTGGTTGGGTGATCGCCTTTATCACCAGTTTTGATGAACTCACAATGTCGATTTTTATCGCCTCGCCGTCGACCACAACACTACCCGTGCGGATTTTCTTGCACATTGAAGATACGATTGATCCGCTAGTCACCGCGGTGTCAGCCGCACTGATTTACATCACCATGATTGCGATTTTTATTCTTGATCGCGCCATCGGACTTGAAAAACTTTTTGTTGGAAAGGGACGTGCTTAATGAGCAACACAACGGAACATGAGGCACTTGCCCCGCCGCGATCGCGGCATCATAAAGGGGTGTACGACGCCTTAGTGATTGGTGGAGGCTTAGTTGGTTCGGCGGTGGCGTTTGGCCTGCGCCAAAAAGTCGATCATGTCGCGGTGCTTGATGAAGGCGATATCGCTTTTCGTGCTTCGCGTGGCAACTTTGGTTTAGTGTGGGTGCAGAGCAAAGGCATGGGTATGCCGGCCTATGGTCACTGGACGATGTCTTCCCAGGCCTTGTGGCCTGAGCTGGCGCGTTTGCTGAACGAGATCACGGGTTTAGAGGTTGGGTTAGAGCAGCAAGGTGGCTTACACCCCGTGCTCAATGAAGAAGAATACGAACAACGCATCAAGTTTATGACTACGTTGATGGGTCAACCGGGCATGGTGCAGTACGACTGGAAAATGCTCGATCACAAAGAGCTTAAAGATCTGGTGCCGGGGATTGGCCCCGAGGTGTTGGGTGCCACGCATACGTCTGTCGATGGCGTCGCTAATCCGTTGAAGATGTTACGCGCGTTGCACACGGCCTTTGATCGTCAAAAGGTCGACTATCTGCCGCTGCATCCTGTGGGCGAGATTGAGCAAAAAAATGGTGTCTTTGAAATGACCACACCACACGGTGTGATTCGCGCCCATAAGGTGGTGTTGGCGTCAGGGTTAAATAATCAGACACTCGGCAACAAGGTGGGCTTATCCATTCCGGTGCGGCCTCAGCGCGGCCAGATTGTGGTGCTTGAGCGCACGCGTCGCATGTTGCACACGCCCTTCAGTACGCTGCGTCAGATGGATGAAGGTACTTGGCTGATTGGGGATTCGCAAGAAGAGGCGGGCTACGTGGATGGAATCGTTGGTTTGCCGGTACTGGCGACTTTGGCGGATCGTGCTGTGCGTACGATGCCAGCACTCAAGCATGTGCGCGTGGTGCGGTCTTGGTCTGCCTTGCGCGTGATGTCTAAAGATGGGTTTCCTATTTACGAACAATCTGCCACGCACCCTGGTGCGTTTGTGGCCACTTGTCACAGCGGCGTCACCTTAGCCGCCGCGCACGCCTTGCGGATTGCCCCCATGGTGATTGAGGGCGCCCTGCCCGATACGATGGCTCCTTTTTCAACTCGGAGGTTTCATGTACAACAGGCTGCCTGAAGCACAGCAAGCCTTAGCGCTTGCGCCAGTGGTCGTCACCATTAACGGTCAAGCCGTGCAATGTCGCGCGGGCGATAGCGTGGCAGCCGCCTTGTTGGCGGCGGGCGTGAACGAGTGTCGCGACACGGCAGTCAAAGACGTGCCACGTGGTCCGTTCTGTTTAATGGGCATTTGTTATGACTGCCTGGTGATGATCGATGATCAACCCAATCAGCAAGGCTGCATGATCCCCGTGCGTAGTGGCATGAAAATCGAACGCCAACTAGGCGCACGTGAGGTACAAGAATGATCACGACAACGCATTGCGATTTATTAGTCGTGGGCGCAGGGCCTGCGGGCTTGGCGGCTGCTACGACCGCCGCGCAGCAAGGTGTTGCGACAATCTTGTTAGATGAGCAGGCCGCACCCGGTGGGCAAATTTATCGTGCGATGACAAGCACGCCGATCCGCGACCGAAAAATCTTGGGCGAAGATTATTGGCATGGTGAATCGCTGCTCGAGCCCTTCAAACAATCCGGGGCGCAGTACCTGCCCGGCGCAACTGTCTGGGCGGTGGCGCAAATGACGGTTGCCGACGCCACGCAGGGTTTTGAAGTTGGTTATTCGGTTGCGGGCGAGGCCCGCATGTTGCACGCCAAACAGATCTTGTTGGCCACAGGCGCACAAGAGCGTCCGTTTCCGATCCCGGGCTGGACTTTGCCTGGCGTGATGACAGCAGGTGCTGCGCAAGTGTTGTTGAAGTCTTCTGGGATCGTGCCTGGCAAGGGGACGATACTGGCCGGCTGTGGCCCGCTTTTGTATCTCATCGCGTGGCAATATTTAAATGCGGGGATCAAGGTCGACGCCTTGCTCGATACGACCCCGCCTGGGCGTTTAGGTAAAGCCTTGCGCCACGCGTGGGGGTTCTTGACCTCACCGTATCTTTTCAAAGGCTTAAAGCTGTTGAGTGAAGTGAAAGCGCAGGTTCGTATTGTGAAAGGCGTGACAGCGCTTGAAGCGTTGCCAGGTGATGCCCAAAAAGGACATGGCCAAGAAGGAAACGCCCAAAACAATCAAGCTTTGCAAAGCGTTCGTTTTACTGCGGGTGGTCGTACCGAGACGCTAGCCGCCACGCAACTACTCTTGCATCAAGGTGTGATCCCCAACATCAATCTTGCGCAAGCGGTAGGTGTTGAACAGCAATGGAATGAATTGTTATTGTGTTGGGAGCCAAAGGTAGACTCTTGGGGCGGTACCAATGTGCCAGGGGTCAGCATCGCGGGTGATGGTGGTGGCATTGCGGGCGCGTGGGCGGCCGAGCATCGCGGCCGCCTGTCTGCGTTGCAGGTCGCGCATCAGCTTGGCAAAATCACGGCGGCGCAACGGGATGCCGCGAGCGCTGCGCCACGCGCCGCATATATGCGTGCGGTACAAGGGCGCGAGTTTTTTGATACGCTCTATCAAGCACCAGAGCAATTTCGCTTGCCCACGGGCGACACCATCGTGTGCCGCTGCGAAGAAATCACCGCCGCGCAGGTGCGCGAAACCGTCAGCTTAGGATGCCCTGGCCCGAATCAGATGAAATCCTTTCTGCGTTGTGGCATGGGCCCCTGTCAGGGGCGCTTTTGTAGTGTCACGGTCACTGAACTGATCGCACAAGAGCGCAACGTCACTCCGCAAGAGGTGGGTCATTATCGTTTACGCTTTCCAACCAAGCCGTTAACACTTGGTGAATTGGCGGCGCTGCCTCAAACAGACGACTCTAAAAAAGCTGTGAT
>JBAWWV010000412.1:0-3256 GCA_037146575.1 Alcaligenaceae bacterium
CGCTTCGTGTGGCTTATCAAATCCCGCTTCTTCGCTTGTCACGATAAAGTCAAAGTAACGATCGAGGCCGAAGTAGACGACTTTTCTAAATTGAATTTGTGCGGTCAGGTCAGTCACGATTGCTGTTGGTATGCCAAGCAGCCGAATATCGTCTAACAACGCTTTGACATCGTCAAATAAAACCGCATGACTTAAAAAGGTGCGCCAATAGGTTTGTTCAAAATCTAAAGCCATGAGCACTTGTGAGCCCAAGCCCATAATTTCAAGCATCCTTTGCATATAAAGCAATCGACTATGCGAAGATGCCGTGCCCTTTAAGCGAGACTTAACTTGCTGACGAGCGTCGGCAAAGGCCTTGTCAAAATCTTGAGGCGAGATCGACAGTGTACTGACGACTTTATCTCGCACAGCCTGCTGTGCGGCAGCGTGAGCCGGGTCATAGGCGTACAGAGTGTTGTCTGTGTCAAACAGAAAGGCATCAGGTAAGCGGTTTAGGCGCTCAGGATGATTAATTTTCAAGATATAAACCGTTTGCTCAAGGCTTGATTGACGTGGGACAAAATAAACAGTTGCATCAGACCTAACATGCCATCTTGCCACTTAGGTGAAGTATCTAGAAACTCTAGAATACGCGGGCACAATAAACCGGCTGCCATGGCAATATCTTCGCCCGAGGCTTCGCCTTCAATAGTCATTTTAACGTTGGTATCGCTTTCGTTTACCTCGATATCAACGTGCAGTCCGCAAACCCCCACCAAAATTCGATGCGTCGAAAGCTCATTAAACCCTTTCTGTGTGCTAACGACCAATTTCGTTCTAATTGGTTGGCTGTTATCTGATCTGGTTAGCAGGCTTGGGTGAATCGGTCGCAAAGAAAGAACGAGGTCAGCGTGAGCCGCTTGAGGTTGAATAAAAAGAGCTGACTCAGACTCACGTTTTTCGAGACTATCTAGCACTTGCTCTAGCGTGCGGCCTCGCTGATGCACATCGCGCTGCACTTTAAAGTGCCTGCGCAAGCCTTCATCAATATCTAAATAGATTTTTAAATTGTAGTGTTCGCGAAGCGCTGGCAGGTAAAGCGAATGCAGCCCGCTCGCGATAATAAAATCGTTACTGTGTATTTTAAAAAGCTTACTTAATTTACCTGTTGTATGGTCATAGTGCCGAGTCAATACGCTTTTGCCGTCGACCAATGAAGTGAGGTCGTTGCAATAGCGCTCTAGGTCATTCGCCATGGGATTCAGATGCGTCATCACTTGCCAGATGGGCTTCTGTCTATCCCAAAGATGGTAGTCGTCCCCCGATAATTTAATGACCGAATGTTCTCCAAATAAACCCGTGAGCCCATCTGCGACGGTGTCTTTGCCAGCGCCTGAGTCGCCCGCAATCGCGATAACGAATGGACGTCTGCTTAATCTAAAGAAGTCGTTTTTGCTGATCGCCTCACGCCAAATCCTGATCGCAAGAAGCAAACCGATCGCAGTCAGCATCGTGTGAAGCAACGAACTTGCGCTAAGCCCTAGCCGAATATGCTCGTTCAGGAAGTGACCCAAACTAAAGTCATAGCCATTTGCAAACTGTAAGTGCGTGACAAGAAGCGCGCTTAAAACATATAGTCCGGAAAATGAACATACTAGTACGACTGAGATGCGAGTACTCATCGCTTGATACAGTACTAAAAAAGGTATGCTCCATACGAACCAACCGGGCGACGACGGCGTGATCAGAACGATCGATAAAAAGACCATCCCGGTTGTTGCATGAAACAGATCAAAGTTGAGTCGTCGAACTCGCCATGTTAAATACAGCATAACAAAATAAATCAACGGCACAACGTATATCGCAATATTGCCAGTCAGGTTGACCGCTAGCTGGTACACCTTGCCCATCTCTGGGTTGCCGACCAACATTTGAATCGCGGCGCTTGATAGTAAAAATGGTAGGCCGAAAATAAGCGCCGTCACGCTCAATCCAACTACGAACGCTGTTAAATATTGCCGTAAGGCCCGGTTGTTTAAGAGATAGATCAGAAAAAATGGCAATGCCACGATCATGCTGAGTTTTGCTGAAATTGCCAAGGCACAGAATACGCCCGCCAACTTTGGTTTGACCTGGCGAATAAAAATAATCGCGCAGGTAAGCAACAGCGCCGGAATGAGATCGTTTAGACCCAGCGCGTAGCTAGCAAGAACGATGATTGGCGAGAGCCAATAAGCTAACAAGAGTAAATTTTGCTGCTTAGGGATAAGTTTTCGAAGGACGACAAGCAACGCAAAATCTGCAGCTAAAAGAGTTGCAAAGTAGGCATAGAGAATCGGCAAGCCAACGAGCTTAGCGATAAGGGTAAAGGGAAGGAAGGCCAGCCACATTGCGTAGCCGTAAGGAAAGGCAAGAGCGGAACCCCCGTTGTTAAGCCAGGTGGCCCAGGGGTCGAGCGTTAGCTCTGAGGTGGTGATCTGTAAAAACGGGGCGTACCATGTCATGACAGCCGATGGCGCCATCACGGCGATTAAGCCCAGCCTGATGGCAAGCCCAATCAAAAACATCGGATGCACACATATTTTCGTCATGTTGGCAAAATCATGGTTTCCCAGAGTGTTGCTTGCTTTGTGCAGATGGCGTCACAAATGATGTTTCTATCTCTTAGCAATGCCGCGAGTTGAGGGATTTCTATTTGCGGGTCTCTGCCTTGTAGTTCAGGTGAGACAAGACATAGCTTAAATCCGGCATCTTTGAGCTGTTTTGCATCGTCTGTGCTGAGTGGAAATTTAGTAAAGCAGTCTACCCAGACCCAGTTCACTTTGCCGGCAAGGGTCAAGGCGGTATCGATCGTTTCAAATTCTGAAACGCGAACAGCAGACCGAGAGTGACCAGCCTTCGCGCCTTTAATTAAAAAGGGAAAAGATTGGTCAAGAAAAAAATAATCCTCAATAGAAAATGCGTTCATTAAGGCAATCAAGCGAGACTCGAGTCCTTCTTCTTTAACATTGAGGATCAATGTTCCGTGTTGATACGCTTTAATCCACTCATCAAAAGAGGTACCTTCGACGAAAGGATCGTGATGAATAATGAGCCGTTCACCCTGACTACGGATATCAACTTCAATACCATATTTTGGATCGGTCGCGAGAAGTTCAGCGATCGTGTTGCGGCGATGTGCAATGAGTTTCATTTTTGAATTCTCTTTCTTAGGCTTAGGCTAAAGCTCACTGTTCTAGTAATAAACTTCCATTTTCCTGCCCAGTTGATGTTCCAG
>JBAWWV010000413.1:0-3242 GCA_037146575.1 Alcaligenaceae bacterium
AAATCAAAGAACTCGGCATTATTTTTAGTGGATTTTAGCTTATCAACAATAAAGTTCATCGCCTCAACGTCATCCATGTCTGAGATAAGCTTTCTTAGGACGCATATTTTTTGCAAAATATCAGCCCAATACTTTATTTGAGGATGCGCGTGCGGATAATGGGCAACTTTAGCTAAAAAGGTTTGAGCCGCTATTGAGCCTAGCCACTTTGCAAAGTATTTAAGGCTTGTGTGATCAAGCACTAATTGATTTAACCGAACCGCTTGGGTGGTGTACGGATACCCCCAAAAGACTTCATCACCACCCACGCCAGACAATAAAACTTTAATCCCTTGCTCTGCGGCCGCGCGGGGTACTGAATAATGCCCAAAGGCCGCAGGATCCGCGATGGGTTCATCCATCACACGCACGAGTTCTGGAAAAAAATCCACAAAGCTTTCAACCGGCAGTTCAACTTCATGCACGATCATGCCCAAGGGCTCGGCAAGCGCACGCGCCTGCGCCCGCTCGTCGTACGGTGGGCGCCCAGGGTAGCCCACACAAAACGCGTGCATGGGCTCAGGATAATTTTTTTGCGCTAACGCGGCAATCGCGCCTGAGTCGATACCACCCGACAGGGCAATACCAACCGGCACATCAGAGCGCAAGGTCATTTTGACGGCGTCTTCTAACGCAGAGCGGATACGAGGTAAGAATTGACTTGCGTCGTTCGCTTGCAGCGCAGGCTCTGCTGCCGTTTCAACACACCAATAGGGCGCAGGCGATGCGTACCAATCTTCGAGCGACACTGTCAGGGTGTGGCCAGCCGCGAGTTTGTGGACACCGTTAAGCAAGGTATTGGGCTCGGGCACATATTGATAGTGCAGATACATGTCGATCGCTTCGACATTTAAACTGGGGCGCTCTGCCAACAAGGGGACCAAAGCTTTTAGTTCTGACGCAAAGATCAAACCTTGCTCGGTGCGTTGGTAGAACAGTGGTTTTTCACCACAGCGATCACGTGCCAAGAAGGCGGTTTTGTTTTGTGTATCCCACAATACAAAAGCGAACATACCGCGAAACCGCTGCACGCACGCAGCACCCCACACATGGTAGGCCGCTAGCAAGACCTCAGTATCTGAATGACTGGTAAAGCTTTCACCTAACGCTGCAAGCTCTGCGCGCAATTCAAGGTAGTTATAGATTTCGCCGTTATAGGTCACGACGTAACGGTTGTTGTGACTCAGCATGGGCTGATGGCCCGCGTTAGTCAGATCAATAATGGATAAGCGCGTATGGCCAAACTGAATATGCGTATCTGTAAACACGCCTGTGCCGTCTGGCCCGCGATGCGCCAACCGCAGCAAAGCCTGCTCGCTTAATGGCGGGCGTTGCTCTGGAGCACGATGCACGAAGCCTAAGATGCCGCACATATTAGTTTTGTTGCCCTAACGCTTGTTTCAATTTTTTAATAACCCATTGCGGCGAACGTAACAATTGGTCACGTCGCTTGACGAAACGATTACGCCAGCGATCGGGGTGCTCTAGCCCACCAAAATTGTGATCGAGGATGAGACGATCGGCCGCCCGATCTTTCGCCACAGCTTGAGGATGGGTGAGTGGGCCAAGCGGGTAAACTGGCAAACCTTCTTGATCGCCCGCACTAACAGTATGGGTAGCATCAGGGCCAAAACCGATATTGGTCACAAGATTGACATTGGGCGTTGCCGTCAAACCGCCGTAGTACCACACACAGGCTGTCCATTGGTAATCCCAAGTATCAATTTCGCCAGCCTTGACGCGATCAAGTAAGTTAGACCAGATTTTGCGCTCGACAGGGTCGGGTAATTTTTTTGCCCAGTCTGTGGTGGTTTTCCAGTCAGGCCAAAAGGGCATATCAACCCGATAGTGCTGCCAGGCACGGCGCCAAGTAGCCCAACCCCAGCAGTGATTAAATTTTGAAAAATAATACGCTGCGTCGCCACGCTTTTTGCCGTGCTGAAAATTATTACCTGTGACGACCCATACGCGCTCGTCGTTGGCATAACGCTCTAGCAAAGCGTCACAATACGGGAAGAAATCTTCATGCGGGATGCAGTCGTCTTCAAGGATGATGGCGGTTTCAACCTGCTCAAATACCCAGTCAAGACCAGAGCTGACCCTACGCTTGCAACCCAGATTGACGTCTGAATAGTTGCGCAAGACTTTGCAGGGCCAGTCGATTTGCTCGACAATCGCCCGTGTCTCAGCACAGTTTTTGGCATCGGTTGGGTGCCCTGGTCGCGGCCCATCTGCCACAATTAAAAGGGTAGCCGGTTGCTGTGCTCGAATCGCCGCGAACGTCTGTTGTGTGTGACGCGGGCGATTAAAAATAATGTAAGCGATGGGCGTATTAGACATGACGCCTTGCGCCAAAGTTGATGGATCTCATTTGCTTGGCCGCCCCGTTGCACCGACACTTTGAAGAAACGGATTCAAGCTTTGACCAATCTTACCTGCTGCGTAGTCTGATATGTGATCCGTAAAAATATACATCAGCTTGTCATTTTGTTTGGTTTCACACAGGCCAGTTTCTGAATCACATAAGAATGGAGTTGTATCAAAAATTTGGACAGTATCTGGGTTGTTTTTAGCGACTTCTGCCAACAAATCACGATACTTTTTTGATAGCAACAAGTGACGCTCAAGCGGCAATTGGCAGCGTTTGTTTAGCGTCGTTTTTAAAAATGAATTCAGCCACGCTGATTCAGTAACGCGCAATAAACAATCTTCAGGGTGCGGCAAAGTTGGGTTATCGACCACAAGCGTCACCTTTTTGTTTGCAGCCTTGAATTGATCAATTGTTGCTTGAAGCCCTTTTAAGGCAGCCTCATAAAACGGGGATTGCTCTAAATCTTCGATATCAGTGTCGTTTTTTAACTGAAACAGGTTACGCGTTGCCGTGACAAATACAACGTTTTCAATTTCTGGATTGGCGTTAATGGCTTTTACCGCCAAAGCAATGCCGGGTTGATACGCTTGATACGCAGGGTGCTGAGAGCTCACAGGTACTGGGGTTGCTTTGCTGCCATTGGCGATCATCAGCCAGCGCCCCTCTTCAAGTGAGGTACGCATCAAGCCACTTAAGATAGCCAATGCCTTGCTGTCGCCTAGCAAAGCATACTTCACCCCGGGGCGACTATCTTTTAGGCAAGTGAATGTAGGTTTAGCTTCATCGCTGAGCCCGCATTCTTCTAACGCTTTCACCGGATAACCGCCATCAT
>JBAWWV010000414.1:0-3237 GCA_037146575.1 Alcaligenaceae bacterium
GGCATATAGATGATCGAACGTTCGCCTTTTTTATAGCCCAGCGCTTTGAGGCCGTTGGCTAACTGGCAGACACGATCGTGCAACTCTTGGTATGTCACTTTTTTAACAACGCCGTCGTCTGCTTCAAAAATAATCGCAACTTTGTTGGCATTACCGTTTTTTAAATTCACATCCAAACAGTTGGCCGAGACGTTAAGCTCGCCATCGCCAAACCATTCAAAGAACGGTGCACGCGACTCATCAAGCACCTTGGTAAAGGGCTTAGTCCATTGCAGATGCTCGCGCGCCTGCTTGGCCCAAAAGGCATCTGGATCGCGATCGGCGGCCTCGAGCAAGGCCTGATAGCCTGCTTGACCTGACACATTAGCTTGCTGAACAAAGCCCTGAGGCGGTTGAAATACGCGCGTTTCAACTAGGGTGGATTCGATTGAGTTCGCCATACGTGCAGTCTCCGAGGGGGCCAATATCTATGAGTGATTTTTTGGGGCAAAGGTTTAGGCTGTTAACGCAGCGATGCCAGCCGAAGCGATCTCGGCATCTTCTGACGATTTCACGCCAGACACACCGACTGCGCCAATCACTTGACCATCGACAACAATCGGTACGCCGCCTTCAAGCATGCCTTGCAGCGTTGGAGCTGACAAAAAGGCTGTGCGCCCGTTATTGATGATGTCTTCGTAAACTTTCGTTTCGCGACGGGCCAGCGCTGAGGTGTGCGCCTTAGCCGGTGCGATGTGCGCTGACATAGGTGGAGCGCCATCCAAACGTTGTAAGCCCAACAGGTGGCCGCCATCGTCAACAATCGCGATGGTCACAGCCCAATTGTTTTTATTGGCGTGGGCTTTAGCGGCAGCCAACATTTTAGAAACATCGGCATCAGTCAAGACAGCTTTGGTTTTCACAGAGAATCCTTAATTTGTTCAAGTGCAGAGGGGTCTTCAATTGTAGTGAGATCGCCAGGGTCGCGTCCTTCGCACACCGCAACAATCGCACGTCGCAGAACTTTACCAGAGCGAGTCTTGGGCAACGCCGAGACAAACCGCACCCGGGCGGGGCGAGCCACCGGACCAAGTTGCTCGTCGACTAACCGCATGATATCGCCCTCTAGCTTTAAGAGTGCGTCAGGCTGCAAAAATAAACTGGCATCTTTAAGCACCGCAAAGCCAACAGCCACCTGCCCTTTGAGCTGGTCTGCGATCCCAACAACCGCCGACTCAGCTACAGCAGCATGGCAATTGATCGACTCTTCGATTTCGCGGGTACCCAAGCGATGACCAGCCACGTTAATCACATCGTCTGTGCGGCCTAAGATAAACCAATAACCCTCCTCATCCTTCAAACCCCAGTCGAAGGTTGAATACACCTGACGCCCGGGCACTGTGGAGAAGTACGTTTCAACAAAACGCGCATCGTCGCCCCAGATTGTCGTCATCGCCCCCGGCGGCAAGGGCGGCACAATAGCCACGACGCCTTTCTGATCGGGCCCAAGATCTTCGCCGGTCTCTTCATTCAGCACCCGAACATCAAAGCCATAGACCGGAAACGACGGGCTACCAAACTTTGTTGGGATGTTTGCAATGCCCGGCTGAGCCGCCAAAATTGGCCAACCTGTTTCAGTTTGCCAATAATTATCAATGATGGGGCGACCCAAGCCCTCAGAAATCCATTTTGCAGTGGGTTCGTCTAACGGCTCGCCCGCCAGATACAGCGCGCGCAACGTTGACAGGTCGTACTTCTTGAGCAAAGACTCGTCATGTTTTTTGAGCACCCGAATCGCCGTTGGGGCCGAAAACATTGTGTTGACCTTAAAGCGCTCGACCAGGCTCCATAAGATACCGCCATCGGGGCGCACAGGGGTACCCTCGTACAAGATTGTGGTCTGACCGCCAATTAAAGGGCCATACACGATATACGAGTGCCCAACCACCCAGCCGATGTCGCTGGTGCACAAATAGGTGTCGCCAGGTTTACCGTTAAAAATGCGATGCATCGACGAAGCCAGCGCCACAGCGTAGCCCCCGGTGTCACGCTGCACGCCCTTTGGTTTGCCGGTGGTCCCTGAGGTGTACAACACGTAGCTTGGTTCTGAGGACTCAAGCCAAGTCACGGGCACCACGGCGCCGTCATACTGACGCCTGAGGCTTGCGTAATCCAGATCTCGACCCGCTATCGGCTCAAAAGCGAACAAACCGCGATCGACCACCAGCACTTTTTCAGGCGGGCGCTGTGACAGCGCAATCGCTTTGTCGAGCAAGGGCTTATAGGGCGTCACTTTGCCGCCTCGAGACCCCGCGTCGGCACACACAATCACTTTAGGAGAGGCATCGTCAATACGCTGCGCCAAGTTGACCGAGGCAAAGCCGCCAAACACCACGGAGTGAATCGCCCCTAACCTGGCACAGGCCAGCATTGCAAAAACGGCTTCAGGCACCATGGGCATATAGATCAAGACCCGATCGCCCTTCCCTACGCCTTGCGCCTGCAACATCGCCGCAACGGCATTGACCTCACGATAGAGATCTCGGCGACTGTAGGTGATATCTTGATCAACCTCTGTCGACACCCAGATTAACGCGGGGTCATCGGCCTGCGTATCAAGCCACCGATCGACCGCGTTAAAACATAGGTTTGTACGGCCGCCTACAAACCAACGCGCAAACGGAGGCCTGCTGTAATCAAGAACGTCTGTAAAGGGGGTTTCCCAATGGATGCCTGCCGCCTCTTCGCGCCAGAAAGCATCTTTTTGCTCAATCGAACGTTGGTGGGTGGCCTGAATCGGGTTCATAGTGGGTCTCTCGAGTACTTTTTTAGATAGCAAAGTTCGCTTTTTGTAATACTATTGTGACAGGTAATCCTTGCACGAGGCTTTCCGCTTAGTAACAAGCAAGCGCACGGGGACGTTTTTTTTCGATTACCTGCTGCCGTTTTTTGACTCCCCCCCTTTTTTTCCCTTCGGTCAGTTTTTCTGCCGCTCGCCCGCAACCCTTCCGATGCCGGATATAACTCTAGCCACCTTTGCTGCATCTTGCTCCTCTGCCCGTTGGGTTCGCTTAGCGATGCTCGTAGGGGTAGGCGTGCTAACGGCGGCCTTAATCGGCTGCGCGGGCACCGGTGACAACGCAGGCTTTGGCATCAACTCCTCGTCGGTTGACTGGAGAAACTCTGCGGATCCGATTGGGTCTTTTTTGGCACGCTCAAAAAATGGTGCAGGCTTGATAGCGGGTGACATCAATCATC
>JBAWWV010000415.1:0-3228 GCA_037146575.1 Alcaligenaceae bacterium
AGTAATGATCGAGTCCGTCGTGCGTATTTGGGAATGTAGAAAATATTTATAACACCAGGAGAGACACATGTTGCACAACAAAAAAGACGCGTCAAGAAGATTGTTTCTTAGTACTGCTGTCGCGGTCGCCGCGCTGGCCACTTCAGGCGCTGCGCTGGCCCAAGCAAAAGACGTTGAAATCGGCTTAATCGCGCCAATGTCTGGCCCGTGGGCTCGGCAAGGCGAGGTGATGAAGATCGCCGCTGATCTGGCGATTTCAGAGATCAACGCTCAGGGTGGCATCAAGTCATTAAATGGTGCAAAGCTCAAACTTGCAGTGTTTGATGCGGGTGAAAGTGTTGAAAAGTCTAAAAACGCAGCACAGCGTATGGTCGCAGATGGCGTCAATCTCGTTGGCGCGACGGGTGCGTATCTTAGTTCGTTTACACTCGCGATTACAGAGGTAACCGAGCGTGCAAAGTTGCCCGTTCTAACCTTTTCGTATGCAGACTCAATCACCACACGTGGGTTTAAATACGTTTTCCAAACGTCTGCCACCGGTGATGCACAGGCTGCTGGTTCTTTACCCGCACTGGTTGCTCTTGCTGAAAAAACGACAGGCAAAAAACCTAAAACGATTGGTATTGTGATGGATAACACTGCTGCGTCAGTGTCTTTTGTCAAACCTATCAAAGAGACCCAACTCGCTAAGCTTGGGCTAGAGCTTGTCGTAGATGAGGTGTTTACGCCGCCGCTTGCCAACGCGACGCCGCTCATTCAACGCGTGCGATCAAAGCGGCCTGACATTCTTTTGCTCTTGCCCACGGCGATCCCTGACGCAAAGCTCTTGCTTGAAAAAATGAATGAGTTTGGTATTGGCAAAGGTAAGATGCCTACGATCTCGAATGGCGCAGCGATTCTAGATCCGGATCTGTTGACCAACATGAATGTTGAACAACTTGAAGGCGTCATGTCAGTAGTGGCGAACTGGACGACAAGTGCACAAAAACCCATGATTGAAGAGTTTAAAAAGAAAAGTGGGCAGCCTTGGGCGACACAGCATTTTGTGACAACCTACGGCGATATGTGGATCTTTAAGGCCGCACTCGAAGCCGCAGGTAAGGCCGATCGCGAAGCCGTCGCCGATGCACTACGAAAGATGGACATGAGCAATGGCCCTGCGGATTATTTTCCTGGTGGCAAGCTAAAGTTTGATGCTGCTGGCCGTCGCGAAGGTGCGAGTCTGCTAATCGTTCAGTGGCAAAACGGTATCCCCGTCACCGTCTATCCAGAAAAAGAATCTCTGTCTGCACCAATTTGGCCAAAGAACTAAGCTGTTTGCGGCGGTCTGAGACCCATCAGGTTTCAGACTGCACGCTATGACGCGCTATGGCAAGCGATGGCAAGTTATGGCTCGGCGAGTACGCCTGGTGGCAACGAGGTGACATGATCATAGATTTCACCTGGGCGAGTGATCCAAACTTTATCTCGCTCGGGATGATTCACAATATGCTCGAGCGCCTTGCGTAAGGCATGCAAGCGATAGGGTTGGCCAAAGATCATCGTATGTAAGGCGATGCCTAAGACCAAGGGCTGCTTGGTTGACTGCTTGAGCATTTCTTCAAATTGATGAACTATCATGGTGGCGAACTCTTCGGCCGTGTGATGTCTGACTAGTATTTGAGGTGAATCGTTGATCTCTAGCGAATAGGGCATCGACATCAACTTACCGTTTCTGGTTTTCATCCAAATTGGTTGGTCGTCACAAGGCCAATCCATTTCAAACGAGTAGCCCGCTTCTTGCAATAAATCTGGTGTCATGCGACTTTGAGACATCCAAGGTGCCATCCAGCCACGTGGTGCAACGCCAGTCTTGTCTTTGATGAAGGTGCGAACTTCAGACAGCATGCGCGCTTCGTCCTCTTCCCACCACTGGCCGTGACGCTCTGCGTTGGTTCGGCCGTGACCAATCATTTCATCGCCTCGAGCCAGAATAGGTTCGACGATATCGGGCGCATAATCAAACACCGTGGTATTGATCAAGTGACAGGCAGGAAGTTTTAACTCATCAAGCAGTTCATACATCCGCCAGACGCCGACTCTGTTGCCATAGTCGCGCCAGGCAAAGGTTCTGCTATCAGGCGAGGGGAGCTCATTTGAGAGCGCATGCCCCAGACCTGCACCAAACCCAAAATGCTCGATATTGAGCGCAAAATAAATCGCTAGGCGCTTGCCCTCAGGAAACGAATAATCAGGGCGTTTGGTAATAGGCGAATATTTAAAACGCCCGTGATATGGAAGTTGAATCACTTAGAACTCCGTTTGCAATGTTTGAGGTAAGCACTGCGATGAATCAATATTTCGCGGCCTGCTCGTCGTTAGACGCGCGAAAGCTCTTCACCGCCTCGGCATGAAACGCGCGCTCGCGTGGGCCGTAGTCTTCGACTGGCCGGGGCTCGTCATCAAAATGGTTGTAAGTATCCTGCCCCCGAACCAACGCAGCGGTGACACGCGTGCTGCTTGTGCAGCGTGCGTGTGTAGGAACGTAGCTAAAGCCCAAGCCTACCCGACGGTAATCGGTATTGTTTGAGCCCGAAGAGTGAACCAAGAACGTATCGTGTACTGAAAATTGCCCCGCTTTGACGGGCATAAATTCTGTCTTTGAACGATCAAACGGTACATCGACCGTCTGTCCCTTTGATAGCAAAATGGTATTGGTATGATCTTCTGCGTGATGAAGCTGCCCTAACTTATGTGAGCCTGGCACGACCTCCATGCAGCCGGATTCAATCGGGGCATCAGACAAGGCGACCCAGATCGTGATTTGTATGCTGGGGTCTAGCCCAAAATATGTGGCGTCTTGATGCCAGTCAATATAAGCAGGGGAGTGAGCACCTTTTGGCCACACCGACAAATGAAACAAGCGAATGTTTGGCCCAATGAGGTCTTCGACTGCGTCCAAGATTTTAGGATGACGTGCCACTTCATCGACCCACTTAAACAGCAAGTGTGGTTTGAAATTAAATCCTTTACCTAACTCTACGCCGTGAGCTTTTTCAAAGCCCTCGAGCTGGTCTAGGTAGTGAGCGGCTTGCTCGCGCGTAAAGCAATCGACAGGACAGACAAATCCTTTGTCTTGAAAATGTTGGATCTGAGTCGCATTCAGTACCTTGCCCATATATTTCTCCGAATTCAATGAAATCGCTTACTAAATGATATCTTCTTTACAGTTCACCCGATATCTTCTTC
>JBAWWV010000416.1:0-3225 GCA_037146575.1 Alcaligenaceae bacterium
GTGGGTACGCCGGGTAACGAACGCGACGGCTTGGGGCTACTGACCGCGATGGCACGCAGCTTGCCGCCTTTAATTTGCCCGATCACCGACGGGATTGTCGCAAACATAAAATCGATGCGGCCCGCGATTAAATCGTTGAGCGCTTCAGCGCCTTTGTACGGAATATGCTGTGCACTGACGCCGAGGGACTCCATCAACATAAAGCTCGACAGATGCGAAGAGGTACCCGTGCCGGTCGAAGAGTAATTCAGTGTGCCAGCCTGTTTTGCTTTTGCGTATGCGACAAACTCTGCAAAGGTATTGACAGGCAAATTGGGGCTGACCACCAAAACATTTGGCACGTCGGCGATCAATACCACTGGCACCAAATCAACTAACGGGTTGTAGCGCAGATCTTTGTAAAGCGTTGGGTTGATGGCAATCGGGCCCACCGAAGCGATGGTGAGGGTGTAGCCATCGGCCTGGGCGCGTGCGGCAATTTCATTACCGATATTACCGCCCGAGCCGGGTTTGTTTTCGACCACAAACGGTTGCTTCAGCTTTTCGGCAAGATTTTGACCGACGCTGCGCGCAATGATGTCGGTCGTGCCGCCCGCGGTAAAGGACACAATGATTTTGACGGCTTTAGTCGGATACTCTTGCGCGTCTTGGGCGTGAGCCGATAAGGCGCACCCGAGTACCGAACTTAAAACAAGCGAAGCAACAACTTTAATCACGATAAGAGATATCCGTACGATCAAGTTTACGAAGCAGTGCTGGCCACTCCATCACGCCATAGGCCCGGCGAGTGCCAGGTTGGTAGTTATTCCAAGTTTCGTCGAGCACTTTCTGCGAGACTTTTGATAGTGGGCTATTGCAGGACATCGCACCGAGCTGTGCATGGCACGACAATTCAAGGCGGTGCATCCAGTTAAACGCTTCGCCAACGGTACGCCCCACGGTCAGTGCGCCGTGATTACGCAGAATCATGGCTTCGCTCATCCCGAGGTCTTTGCAGAGCGATTCTTGTTCACTTTCATCCAACACGACACCTTCGTAGTTGTGATAAGTGACCTTTAAGAAACGCATCGCAGTTTGCGTGAGTGGCAAGAGGCCGCACTCAAGAGAAGAGATAGCCATTGAGGCCCAACTGTGTGTGTGAATGACGCAGCCAACATCAGCGCGGGCGTGGTGAATCGCGCTGTGGATCACTGAGCCCGCCTTGTTCAAGCCATACTTCAGATCACCAAAGTCTGGGCTCGTCAGGATATTGCCATGGTGATCAACCTTCAGCAGACTCGAAGCGGTAATTTCTTCGTACATCATGCCGTAGGCATTGATCAAAAACGTACCTTCTTCGCCAGGAACGCGGGCTGAAATATGGTTGGCAGCCATATCGGCCATGCCATAGATCGCGACAAGTCGGTAACAGGCGGCCAGGTCGACCCGCGCTTGCCACTCTGCATCAGAGACCTTGCCCTTCATTGAGGGGAGCTGTAAAACGCCTACTTTTGACATGATGGTTTGCCTCAAAAGAAATGTTATTTTTAATGAATCAACGGCCTAAAAAACAAGGCGTATCAAAAGACGATACCAAAAGGCGTCAAAATCCGCGAGTGATTCTCGTAAAGCACGTTATGCTACAAAACTGTAGGGTGATAGAACGGTTGATCGGTAGGCGGTTAGGCAGCCACGAAGCGGGCTGTTGGAAAGTGGGGTTAGGGACCGCCACGGCATGGCCGTCCTGAATATAGATATTATTGACGCGATGACTTCCCGAAGGGGCGAGACGTCCAGGAGAGTGGCATGAAGCTGTTGGTAGCGCTAGTGGTGTTTTTTTTGGTGGGTTGCCAAAGCAGCCCCGTGTATTACCATCGCGACCCCTCCCGTCAGATCGTGGTCTTAGACAAGCGCGAGATCAGCATCATCCCCCTGGGCGAAAACCGTTGGGAAGCTTATGGTGGCAAAGAGGGTGGGATGAAGCCAGACCTAGCTGTGCAAAAAGCACGTCAGGTCGCTGCGATTGAAAAAGTAACAGGTTGCCGCGTGGTCAACGCCCAATTCGTGCCCGGGCATGAAGTCGACGGCATGCTCTTACATGCAACGGTTAGTTGCGCCAAGTAATTCAAAGGCAATTGTGCCCACTCGCTGGTTGGCCTAACGCGGCATGCGCCTTGTGTTGGTTAACCTAAACCGCCGCTCGCCCTAACAATACGACCTACCTGTAGGTCACTGTCAGTTTGGCCTGCTGTACTGGCCAGGCCATTAGCAACCCCTGTCCGGTCAGATTCATCGCGGTTTTGGCTCACCTTCCATTTTGCCTGTACACGAATAATCGTTAACTCGATGGCGACAATGGCTTCAAGCATCATCGCGAGATAATCAGCGGGCGCATCGGTAACGCGCCAATTGCTGTTGCGGCTGAGCTCCATCTTTTCGGTTAAGTCGGTCACCACTTGACGCTTAATGGCGGGGTCGTGCGAGACCGTGAGCCAGCCGTATACGTGGGCCACGGCGTAGTTATAGGTCGGCACCACTTTGTGGTGCTCGAGCTTAGACGGATACCAATTTGGCGTGATGTAGGCGCTAGGGCCCTGAAACACAACAAGCGACTCAGCCTCGGGATTGGCAGTTTGCCAAACAGGATTGCCCTTGGCCACATGACCGATTAATTTGGTGCCAGGGCTTAAATCGCCCTCAAGCATAAACGGGATGTGATTGGCTTCGAGTGCTTCGCCATCGCGCGTAATGAGCGTGCCCAACGGAAAGTGTTTGATGAGCTCGCCGATGATGGTCAGGTCATTTTGTTCAAAGTGTTTCGGGTTGTACATGGTGGGCTCGCCGACTTAAAAATAAATGGTGTGAGTGACCCTGAGAGGGGTTCGCCTATTCAGTATAAATGGAAGATAAATAAGCTTGTCATTGATCGAGACAGGGGTTCGCGCTAAAGTCAGTGTACACAGATTGATACGAGAAAAAGATGAAAACGAATAAATTGCCGCTTGGCCTGTTTGCAGCAACCCGTGCGATTGCAGAGGGTAGTTTGTCGCCCAAAGAGTATTTGCAGCAATGTCTCGCGCGTGCCGACGAGCGCGAACCCACGCTGCACGCCTTTGTTGCGCGAACGCCCGCGCAAGAGGTACTGGACTCGGTCAGCGATGGTGAATGGACCGGAATCCCGGTTGGGATCAAAGACTTAATTGCGACGCGCACGCTCACCACGACCAACGGCTCGCCGATCTATGC
>JBAWWV010000417.1:0-3216 GCA_037146575.1 Alcaligenaceae bacterium
CACTGCAGGTCGTGCCGCGAACAAGCTGACGGCGGCTGAACAAGCCGCGTTAGCTGCTCAGGCGGCAGCACAGGCCGCAGCAGACGAGGCAGCAAAAGCAACTCCTTCGGTCCAAGAGCGAAAGCTCAACAAGCGCGAAAATGCCGAACTCAGACAACAGGCTGCACAACTACGCAAACCACTCGAACAGCAAATCAATAAACTTGAAAAAGAACTTGAACAGGTACAGGCCAAGCTCAAAGGCTTAGATACCTTGATCGCAGATTCAGAGTTGTACAGTGAGGCGCGCAAAGAAGAGTGTGTGCGTGTCCTGGCCGAGCATGGCGAGCTCACCAAGCGCGCCGCTAGCCTTGAAAGCTCTTGGCTTGAATTACAAACGCAACTTGAGGCTTTTGCATAGGACGTTCAGACTGTCGATGTTAAACAAATTTGGTCCGATATTCGCCACAGCCGTATTTAGGCTTTTAGCCAGCCTTCCACTGACTGCACTCCAAATCCTGGGCTACGGCGCAGGTTGGTTAGTGTGGATCTTGCCTAGCCGTTACAAACGGCGTGCCGCTGAGAACCTGGCAATCGCAATGCCCGAAGCCTCACCAAAAATATTGCGTGCATCTCTCATAAGCGCTGGGCAATTATTTTTAGAAATGCCCTTTTGGCATATTCGCCAAGACGAGATCCAATTAGGCAAACAGGTACAGTGCGATGGTTGGGACAAATTTCAAGAGGCGCTAGCGCTTGGCAAGGGCTTAATATTGCTGGGTCCTCACGCAGGAAACTTCGAATCTCTTGGGGCGATCTACACCAGCAGATTTCGTGCGACTGTGATGTTTCGTCAACCCAGAATGCAATGGTTACAAGACTGGATTATCAAAACGAGAACCAGAAAAAACCTCACCATGGCACCGGCGAATCAATCAGGCCTTAGAACCTTATTTAAGGCGCTTAAACGAGGCGAGTCGATCGGGATTTTGCCTGATCAAGTTCCGTTGATGGGCGAAGGCGTTTGGGCACCATTTTTTGGCAAACAAGCGTACACCACCAACCTGGTGCACAGATTGCAAAAGCTCACGGGCGCTCCTATATTTGTGATGGCTGCACAACGCAATGGTATCGGCAAGGGTTTTACCGTCAGGTACCAGGAAATCAAAGAGCCGTTATCAGATAATCATGAGGTAGCAGCCACCCAATTGAATCGGGCAATGGAAGACATGATCCGCTTGATGCCAACGCAATACCTTTGGGGCTACAACCGCTACCGCATCCCTCGTGAGAAACCCAGCGTAACCAAGCGCCAAATCGATCTGCACTGAAACAACGCACTGACAAGATGTCGTCGCGCGTAGCCTTGGGCGAGCAAAATGCCAACGGTCAGCGTTAACTTTGTGTGATCTCGAGCTTAGCCACGCCAAGCGCGAGTGTTTTTGAGCCAACTTCGCGAAACTGAATCTGCGCTTGTGCCTCGAGGCCGCTACCTGACAAACCGATGATGGTGCCTTCGCCAAAGCGCCCGTGCCGCACACCTTGACCGATGCGAAACTGCTGTGCCCCGACGGTGACGCCGGTAGTGACCGAGCGTGGCGCAACAGCAGCATGCCGTGACGTGCCGCGAACAAACTGACCGCTACAGAGCAGACTGCTTTGGAGTGGTGTGTCGATGAATCTGGCGCGGTCACAAACCACCCGAGTTCGACACCAAAACGCATTTTTTACAGTTTTGCCGTATTCGATGTCAATAAAATCAAGCACGTAGCATAACCAGTTTAAATTTTATGTAGTGGCAATTTTATACGTTATAAGTACTGGCAATAATTGTTGAAATTATTCGTACTTGTTGCTACACTTTCCACATGTTCACCAAACTCACCCGCTCAGGCGGACACACCTACGTGCAACTGGTCGAGTCGTATCGCGATGAGACCGGGCGACCCCGTCAACGCACTGTCTCCACGTTGGGGCGGCTCGACGAGTCGGGTGGCCAAGTGGACTCTTTGCTTAAAGGACTGCTTCGTGCCAAGGGCATGCCTGCCTCGATGGGCGAGGCCCCGCAGGTGGCTTTTGAATCGACATTGGCCCTGGGTGACGTCTGGGCGCTTGATCAGATTTGGAAAGAACTCGGCTTTGATGAATTGGCTGCTGTGTTTCGTCGAGCACGCTACACCACCCCTATTGAGCACGCGATTCGCGTCATGGTTTTTAACCGTCTTTGTGACGCAGACTCCAAACTGGGCGTGCTGCGATGGCTTCAAACGGTGAGCATGCCGCAGATAGATGTTGAGGCGCTGACCCATCAGCATTTGCTGCGCAGTCTCGATGCGCTGATGGATCATCAGGATGCCGTAGACGATCTGGTGGCCAAACTGCTCAGACCTCTGGTCGATCAGGAACTGTCTTTGGTGTTCTACGACCTCACCACCATTCGGGCCGCAGGCCTGAGTCAGCAACAGGATGATGTGCGTCAGTACGGTATGGCCAAAGAAGGTCTGATCGCTCGCCAGTTTATGCTCGGGGTGGTTCAAACCGCTGAGGGCTTGCCAATCTACCATGAGGTGTTTGACGGCAATCAGGCCGAGGCACCTACGTTGCTGCCTACGCTGGGGAAAGTGTTGGCACGCTTCGGTCACATCAAGCGTTTGATTGTGGTGGCAGACCGTGGCTTGTTGTCGCTGGATAATATTGATGAATTGGGCAAGATCAAGCTGCCCAGCGGACAGGCCCTTGAGTTTATCCTCGCAGTGCCGGGCAGACGCTACAGCGAGTTCGTCGATGTGTTGCGGGAGTTTCAAGAAATCGCCACCACCGCGACGCATGAAATCATAGAAGAAATGTCCTGGCATCAATTGCGCCTGGTCGTGGCGCACGATCCACAAACCGCTCAAGACCAGACGAAACTGCGACGCGAACGCATTGCGGCACTTGAGGCTCAGGCGCAGGCTTGGGTCGGCAAACTTGAAGGGCAAGACAGTGGGCAGGTTGCGCGCGGCCGAAAGCTCTCGGACAGCGGCGCCAAGGCACGGCTGTATCACGAGGTTAAAGAAGCGCATTTAGCAAAAATACTCAAAGTCGATCTCAAAGGCGAATTATTCAATTACACGATCGATGAGCGTGCGCTCGCCCAAGCCGAGTTGATGGATGGCAAGCTGATGCTGATCACCAATGTGAAGGATCTGAGCCCCAAAGAGGTGGTGCAGCGTTATAAATCTCTCGCCGATATTGAAC
>JBAWWV010000418.1:0-3215 GCA_037146575.1 Alcaligenaceae bacterium
CGCTTGAATCATCGCGGGAGGGCAAGCCGAGCCGCCGATGACAGTTCGTTTGAAAGTAGAAAATTTGATCTTGTTGGCAATGGCATGCTGGATAAGACCTGCCCAGATGGTGGGAACACCCGCGGACATTGTGACCGACTCTTGTTCGATCAGCTCGCACAATGAGGCACCATCTAACTTTGGGCCAGGGAACACAATCCGCGCGCCTGCAAGAGGGCAGGCATAAGGTATGCCCCAAGCGTTAACGTGAAACATGGGGACTACGGGCATGATAGATTCTCTGGCGGTGATGCCCAGCGAATCGGGTAGCGCGACTGCATACGAATGCAAAATGGTCGAGCGGTGGCTATACAACGCACCCTTTGGGTTGCCGGTTGTGCCAGAGGTATAGCAAAGACTTGAAGCTGCGCGTTCGTCAAAGGTCGGCCACTCGTAGTCACCCGACTCTTGGGCGAGCAGAGTTTCATAGCATTCAATGTTGACGCTATCGCTTTGCGGCATATGCTCTGCATCTGTCATACAGATCCAGTGTTTAACTGTTGGGCATTGCGCCTGAATGGTCTCGATTAAGGGCAGAAATGTCATGTCAAAGAACACGATCTGATCTTCGGCGTGATTGACGATATAGCGCAGTTGCTCGACAAACAGTCGAGGGTTGATGGTGTGACAGACTCGGGCGCTGCCTGAAGCACCGTAGTAGATTTCTAGATGGCGGTAGCCGTTCCAAGCGAAGGTGCCGACGCGTGCGCTGGGTTCGACCCTCAGTCGGTCAAGCATCTGCGCAACTTGTTTGGCCCGAAGGTGACAGTCGGCGTAGGTGTAGCGATGGATATCACCTTCGGTACGCCGCGAAACGATTTCAGTGTCAGCATGGTGCCGTGCAGCATGAACTAAAAGCCCTGATATCAGCAGCGGTTGCGACATCATTTGGCCCATCAAAAGGGTGGAGTTTTCGATTGTTCTAGCCATGGTTGGTCCTTGTCTCTAAAGGGCGTATTCGTTGTAGTCAGTCTTGTGTCGCTATCATATCGTTAAGTTGAAATGTACACTCGATCTTTTATCTGCTCAGGTTATGTCTCACGAGCAGCCTGAGCTGACATCTTTAGGGATTCACGTGAAATTACGATTTTTAGCTGCGGTTTTATTGTGGTGCACGGTACTTTTGAGCAATACACCTTCCATAGCCCTCGCTCAAGAGTTTCCCACGGGCCAAACAATCACGATTATTGTGGGCTTTGTTGCAGGAGGTGGGACTGATACCGCGACGCGCATTATTGCAAAAGAGTTATCGAATAATCTGGGTCAACCGGTCATCGTCGACAATAAATCTGGTGCTGGCGGTATGCTGGCTGCGCAGTATGTCGTAAATGCTAAGGCAGACGGTACGGTGTTGATGCTTGGGTCGATTGGGCCTGTTGCGGTCATGCCTCACTTGATGAGGCTGTCTTATGATCCGTTGCGTGATTTGGCACCCATTACGATGGGGGTAAGTTTCCCGAATGTTTTGGTGGTACCGCCTTCTTTAAACATTACAACACTTTCCGAGTTTGTCGCTTTCGCTAAAAAAAATCCAGGCAAATTGACATACGCCTCGACTGGCGTGGGCTCGGCCGCTCATTTAGCCGGCGAGTTACTCGGGCAGCGTGCCGGCATTGAAATCATGCATCTTCCCTACAAGGGCGCAAGTGCCGCGATGATTGATTTGCTTGGCGGTCGTATCGAGGCGTACTACTCGGCGCCTTCGTCGGCTGCCTCACATATCCAAAGCAAAAAATTGATTGCTCTTGCAACGACGGGATTGACCAGATCGGACTCGTTCACCGGTTTGCCAACAATTGCCGAGTCTGGTTACCCTGAGTTTAATGCCACAAATTGGTATGCCTATCTGGCGCCAGCAAAAACGCCGATTATGATTCTTGAACGCTGGAACGCAGAGTTTGTAAAGGTGCTGACCACCCCCGCCGTGCGAGAGGCCTTGCTTTCGCGCGGGCTTACACCCGACCCAATGAGCCGTCAGGATTTAGCAGAATTTATGGCCAAAGAGTCTGCGATCTGGAAACAAGTCATTCAAGAGCGCAATATTAAAATCGAGTAGGTCAGGGCTGCTCGCGGCGCACCACTTGAACGCTGCGCCGCTCGTGTTCTTTGTTATAGCTAAAAGCAAACGGCATGGGTTTCACATCAGTGGTTTGGCGATAGGCCTGAGCCAGTGATTGCTGTTTATGTGGACTGAACTGTTCAAAGGGTAACGAAAAGCCTCCGTACAAATCGACTTTGCCGATCTTTTTTAAGTGGGCGTAATCGACACCTGTCTCGTCTTGCACCACCATTGGTGCGTTCTTGACTATCATATCTCGCAAGACAATAAAGTTGCCATCTTGCAAGAGGTGTGATGCGGCCTTAATGAGCATTGGATGTTGGGTCATATGGCTGAGCCAGCCGCGCATGGATTCTTTGACCAACAGATTTTGATCGGATAAGTCAAGGCTCACGTAATCAAGCGCGACTGTCTTGCCATTTTTTCTCAAGACAAGGCGCACTGAATTCCAAGAGCCTGCAGACTTGATGAACTGCCCAGACGCTGGGTCATACACAATTGGATACAGTTCAGCGACATCGTAGCCCGAGTAAAGAGCGAAGGTAATTAAAATAGTCGTGATACCAATATGCGTGCTTTTTGCGTAACGGTCCGCTTCAAGTTCGGCCGTGATAAAAAAGGCGTTGTAGGCAAACCGCTTCCACTCGCGCAAAAATTTCGTCTGAAAATGTTGGGCTCTTTCGGGTGACATTGGGGCGAGTAGGGCAGGTTCACCTGCAGTTTGCATGGCAACCATCACATAACGGTCAGCGTCGGGATAGAGCTGATTCACGGTGACAAAATCTGGGCCAGAGAATGGATAAAACACAGTGCCCGTACTTGGGAACTTAATTTCAGTTTTGGCCCATTCAGTCATCGCATGGCCATGATCTTTTTGGTAGACCGCCCAAGACTCATCTGCGATTTTTTTATTGTCCGCCGTTAAAAATGGGAAGACGGTAGTGTGTGGATGAGCCCCGACAAGGTAGTGACCTTGCAAATTTGGAGACGCGGTTGCTGGTGCCGCAGTGGTTGTTTTTGGCGCGGCGCTTGTCGGAGTCGTTGCTGTTACGGCTGCTGCTTCGGTTGCTGTTGTTGCAGTGGTTGCTGGTGTTGCAGCAGTTGCTGTTGTTGCAGC
>JBAWWV010000419.1:0-3207 GCA_037146575.1 Alcaligenaceae bacterium
GTGGTTATTCCCAAATTAGAATATTCGGAAGCGTTGGCTCGTTGTGTCTTAAAGCCGAATACCCGATTCCAGCCAAGCCAGTGAATAGCCCCAAGGGTATTTCGCCTGGAGGCCCTAGAAGATATTTTCCTGAGCGGTGGGCGCGATCAATAACTTTTTTAAATTCAGCTTTTGCCTGAACATCAAATGTCGGATTGCTAAAAAACAGACTTGCGCTTCTTAAAAGTTCAACATGACCTAATGACCCGCAACACATAGAGTCATTCAAATGATGCCCTCGTAGCGACGCGCCGCGTAAAGCTCGCGTAATGTCCACTTCAAGACTGGCTAAGTCAGGAGCACCCTGAGTGGCAATAGCCATTCGAGCGATGCCAATGCCAACAGCTCCATGGCACCACTGACACGGAGGTTTTTTCAGCGGGGCATCTTTGTCTAATAAGAACCAGTTACTGACCTTGTGATTAAAATTCTCGTCTTCATTTTTCAAGCTCTCTTCAAGGGCCGCGAGAAACTTATTTTGTCCACTAGCTTTAGCCAACAAGGCAAATGCATAGCCAAACCCTGACGCCCCGTGCGACATTCCGTTTAATGACTTGTCACCAACAAGTTCCCCCGCCCAATAACGCCTACCGTGCTCGTTATAACGAGCCTGTGAAAGCAAATGGTTGCCGCAGAGTACCGCCCGTTCGAGGATGAAGGATTCTCTCGTTTCGCGATATAACTTTAAGAGCCCTAATATTGCTCCAGCACTGCCTGCAATGACATCGAGTGCACGATCATTACTAATAAGCTCTACAGAAAAAAGTCTTGCCGCTTGGGTGGCATCTGCTAAAAGGGCAGGTTCATTGAGTAACTTAGCTTGCACTGTCAGGCCGTAGACAATTGAACCTAAACCTGTCGCACCGCCTAGGCCAAGAGTTGTAGCAAATGCGGCAGCGGCTGAAGAATTTATAATTTCTCGTAGGTCAGCAACAGCTTCAAGACTAAGTTTCAGCGATTCAGCCTGACAGGTAACTTTTGCATGGGCTGCTAAAAAAATGGCAATACCTAGGTTGCCACAATAGAGCGAATGTTCATTTATTAATGTGCGCTGTTCGTTGACTGCATAAGGGTCAAAACGATGCCAAGTAAAGTTCCCCGAGCTTGGCACAGCGAGGTCCGTCAGTATTTTAGCGATGTGTTTGGCTTCATTTAAAAAAAATTGATTTTCATTTTGTGATGAGCTCTCGTGTCCGCTATATTTTGTGTTTTTAAGACTCCTGTTGTAGCTAACCGATGGCCATAAAACAGCCCTCAGTAGTGCACATTTTGCATAAATTGTGTGTGCCGTTAAACGATCTAGTCGTTGTCGAGCAATTGACAAATCAGCACTACCATATTCTATCGCTGGTACCTCAAGCACAACATTTAATGGTTCAGTCTGCTCTGGCGTAATCCTTGCCGGCAACCGTTCGGTAAAAAATGGTGTTTGTAACTGAATAAGCGCCTGTCGCTCGATTCGTAAGTCTGCCCATTTTCTCTTCGCAACTGACGATACATCAAAAAATCTTGCAAGAAAATCAGATTGAACACTCCACAAAGCTCCGTCGCTTAGTGCTGCGGCATTTTTCATGCGTGTGAGTAACAGCGTATAAAAATTATTCGATTTATATTGAACTCGTACTAACTGATTTTCAAAGGTCTTTAATAAACCATCAACGCCAACTTGATCCCTACATTCCATAATAAAAAATAAATATCTTTTAAATCCATCTAATAAGTGATCAAAATATTGGTCTAAGTTCGTAAAGGTTTCTACCGTTCGAAATAAATTAAAGGGCAACGCGCTGAGTTGCGCAATCGATCTGTTGATGTCCATCGCGGCGGAGGTTGCTTCATCATCAGGATCCACCTCTGATCCGTCTTCGACGACATCGACCTGAAACAGGCACTGCAATTCAAGCGCCACAGGGTTCCCACCCATACAAAGAAATTGTGCTTCCTCAAGGCGAGAACCGGCAAGCACATAAAGAACTGCCATCCAAGCACCTAATTTTTGATAAAGCTGAGCGTGTTCAGACTCGTTTGTAGGGGGCTTCGGTTCGACTGCTTCAAACCAGCTATAGCCTGTGCCAGAAATAACATTTAAACATTTGAGATCAATCGGTGGCGCGTGATGGTTTAGCTGTTTTACCCAAGCAAATACTCGTTGAGTTAAATCATAATTTCGTGATACATAAACTATTTTTTTATTGTTGCAATATTCTAGAATTTTTGTGTCTGTATTTGTGCTTTGCACCCCCAGCAGTTCAAAGCCGTTGGCAGGGAAAGAGAATTGATCTCGAAGCAACCGTTGATCTGTATATAGCCGCTGAATAAGGGTTTCAGTTGCATCCATCCACTTTCGAGTGACCACTGCGCTTAAACGTAATGACACGGGTTGCAAATTAAACAGCTCAATTAGCTTGGTTTGTAGTCCTAACTGAAAACCTTGTTCGTCATGATTAAGTTCAAGATACGTGTCCAGGCCACTGCCCTGTTCGGTTATTTTTTTGAGCTCGGTGAAATAATCAGTCAATGGTTTGACACAAATTGTTCTCAATTCGCGAACCAGTGTTGCGCGTAAATCGCTGAGCGCCCGATCGCTGATACCGGCTAAAACCGCATGACTCAGTGAACGAGTGAATTGGTTCTGAGCTAATTGGGCAAACTCCATTAAAAGACGCTCGACTTTAGCGTCGTGTGACTGCGACGAAAGAGGGTCTGGCGCGACATTCAGCAGAATTAACTGCAAGTTTTGGAGTACCCACTGAGCGTCGCGAACCCACAGAGGATATGCCAACGCGCGCTTAGGGCGAGCTCCTGCCAACCGAGCGGAAACAAAATCTAAGGACCAGCCATCTTTGAGTAGCCTCAGAACAAATGCATCCCAGTTTCCTGATGCGCTCGCTGCGCACCAAGCCTTTAAAATCGCATTGACCCGTTGAGAGTCGATAACCAACGCAGGATCAGTGTAAAAATCGTCAGACAGCAACTCATCAAAGGTTGCTGCATTTCGGTAAAAATCATCAATATTGAACATGTGCGATGCTAACCGTTGCTCGCATAGCTTGAACAGCTCTATCTTGATTCATCGAAAGCAGCTATTTGACTAGCAAAGGTTTATTGAGCAGTCATTGTGACCACCCAGAAGAAAAGTTATCGACGTGAGCTTGTGGTTTCTTACGG
>JBAWWV010000420.1:0-3204 GCA_037146575.1 Alcaligenaceae bacterium
AATGCCCTACCTCATATCAAGTCTGGAAGACTGAAAGCCTTGGCCATCGCACAACCTCAGCGTTCATCAGTGATCCCGGATGTCCCCACATTTGCCGAATCGGGCATCGAAAATTTCAACGCACAAGTATGGTGGGGGCTTATGGGCCCCACCGAAATACCCACTAACGTACTTGAAGTCATCAATCGAGCCGTTAATATTTCTGTTGTCGAGCCAGCGTTTAAGGATAGACTAACGGCCCTAGGTGCTCAAGTTCTGGCGCTGACCTCACAGCAATTCACCGAACGCTTTATCAATGAAAAAAATCAATGGGAACAGATAGTTCTTCGAGCAAAGATTCAGCCCCAATAGCCGTGTTCGCTATTGTCAAACCGACATAAAAGCCATCGAAGAAGCAATACATATTTCGAGCAATCTCTTCAATCAATTCTCTTTAGGGATCTTCGCCTCGCCCACAACCTTAGTCCACTTGGTAATTTCTGCCTGTGCAAAATCAGCAAACTGTTGAGAAGTACCGCCAACGGCATCGATGCCAAGCTGTGCGAGTCTTTCTTTAACCTCTGGCGTGTTCGCAATTTTAGAAACTTCGGTCGACCACTTCAATACAATCTCTGGCGGCAGACCGGCTGGTCCCATGAAGCCTAGCCACGAAAACGCCGTGAAGCCTGAATACTTTTCTACCATCGCCGGCATGTTGGGCATCGACTCTAGCCGCTTAGGGCCGAAGCTCACCAAAGGCTTGATTGACCCAGCTTTAATATGTTGCGATTGAATGAAAAGCGTATCGATCGCATACGAGACCTCATTACTGACCACTGCCATTGTTGAGGCTGCGCTACCTTTATAAGGCACATGTGTGACATCGATGCCTGCAGACACCTTAAAGTACTCACCTGACAAATGTCCCATCGTGCCGTTGCCAAACGATGAGTAATTTAGCTTGCCAGGATTTTTCTTAGCATAAGCAATCAGCTCATCAAGCGTATTCACAGGCAGTGAAGGATGCACCGAGAGCACAAGCTGCAAGATACCCATCTGGCTAATGAAAGTAAAATCCTTCATGGTGTCATACGGCAATTTGTTATATAGCGCAGGATTGGTTCCAACGCTGGTAGTGCCCACCGTAATGGTGTAACCATCAGGTGCTGCACGAGCGCCATAGTTCATCCCAATTGTTGTCCCGCCACCCGCGCGATTTTCGATAATGATCGGCACCTTCCAAGCCTCGGCCAATTTGACCGTAAAAATCCGAGCGATCGGATCGGTTGCACCGCCAGGAGGGTATGGGACGACGACCGTGATTGGTCGGTTAGGATAAGGTTGCGCCTGGACAGCCGCACTCAGCGCAGCAACCGCCGACACGCTGAGCACCAAAGAGCTTAGTAATCGCATATAAATCTCATTCATTAATCGCATATTGTTGTCCCTTGTTCGTGCTACGACTAGCCAATCTTTATCAAACTACTCCGTCTTCGGAATACGCTCTGCTACCTTTTCCCATTTTTTTAAATCTGAGGCAATGAGCTGCGCAAGCTCTGTCGGTGTCGATGGCGTCACGTCCATACCGGCAATTGCCATACGGGCTTTAAAAGCGTCAGTCGCAAGCACCTTTCCCACTTGAGCGTTGAGCGCCTTAACAATATGATCCGGGGTACCAATCGGTGCCAATAACGCAAACCATGACGCCACGTTAAAGCGTTCAAAACCAACCTGTCCAAAAGTTGGTACTTGAGGTAAAGCCGAGTTGCTTTGACTAGAGGGAACACCAATCCCCAACACTTTACCTTCACGCACTGAGGCTGCTGCCACCGCAATCGAAATTACAGCGGCAGGAGTACTACCCCCAATCACATCGATAATAAACTTTCCACTACCCGAACCGCCATAGGGGATGTGCACCCAATCCAAGCCGCCTTCTAAGCGCAACTGTTCACCCAGCATATGCGCAGTGCTACCCACACCGGGCGAAGCATACGAAAGCTTACCGGGATTCGTCTTTGAATACTCGACAAGCTCTTTAATATTTTTGACTGGAATCGAAGGATTCACGACAACAACAAACGCCACATCTGTCAGTTTTGAAATCGGTGCAAAATCTTTACTTGCGTTAAAGGTGACATTCTTCTGGATAAACGGCGTAATCGTAAGCGTTCCATCGAAACCTAGCAGAAGCGTATGACCGTCAGGCTTGGCACGCGCCACCTCAGTAGTGCCAATGACTCCGGTGGCACCCGCTTTATTTTCAATCTGAAAAGACTGTCCAAATTCTTTAGCCAAACCTTCGCCGAGTACGCGCGCCAGCATATCGGCCGAACCCCCTGGCCCAAAGGGCACAATAATTTTGACTGGTCGCGCAGGGTAGGTTTCGGTTTGAGACAAACTAAGGCCCGAATAACATAGCACCACGAGCGCTTGAACAGCAATGAATATGCATCGATATGTATTGATCAATTGAATTAGCCTCAACGTTATATTCTTTTATTTATTCGCTCTTTAAATTAATTTTCTTAATTGTTGCAGACCAGCGGTCAGACTCCTCATCCACAAATTGCTGACATTGCTTACGATCTAAATTTAAAAGCTCCGCCCCTTGGTATTGAAAACTTTCCAGCACCTTTGGATCAGTCATCGCCTTCTTTAACGCTACATCCAACTTTTCAAGCGTTGCTGGATCCGTTCCTTTTGGCGCCAAAATAACCTGCCAGGTACTCGCATTAAAGCCACCCAACCCCTTTACACTTTCGCTTAACGAGGGCACATCCGGCAAAGACGTTGAGCGTCGTTCTGATGTTACCGCCAAGGCCTTCACCTGCCCGGATTTAATGAAGGGCAAGGCGCTATTAAAAGCACCTGAATACATAAAAGTAATGTTGCCAGCGGCAACATCTGTCAGTGCCGGACCGTTACCTTTATAAGGTACGTGTTGAAACTTCAGATCAAGTCGACTGGCAACGTCCATTGCAATCAAATGATCCATTGCGCCGTTACCTGACGAACCCAGAAAATACTGATCAGGATGATCTTTGATTAGGTTTAAGAGTTCTTGTGATGTGCCAACATTTATTTTTTTATTCACTAACAAAATCAAGGGCACCATCACAGAACAACCAGCAACAACGAAGGCCGTCTTAGGGCTTAAATCACTTCTTACAGCCAGAGGTGGTGCTGTTGTAATAGATGATGATCCGTATAACAACGTATAAC
>JBAWWV010000421.1:0-3195 GCA_037146575.1 Alcaligenaceae bacterium
GGCCGGAATCGAACCGGCACGCCTTGCGGCGGGGGATTTTGAGTCCCCTGCGTCTACCAATTTCACCACCCGGGCTTTGGGGGATCGCGCGCGAGGCGCTTTGGAACGAAGAGGTGCATTATACGGTGTAATAAAAATTTTGCGCGCGAGGCTGCGCTTGGGTATCCTCAGGCTCTGTACACAGGTCTGCCCAAGCCGCGGTTCGCCTCGGCCTCTTAGGTAAGATCTGTGGCAAACAAGATCCAACATCGTCAACGGTCACACCATGCAAAGCCTTGATTTACAACTTGCACGTCATGCCTCATCGCTCACGTATGCCGCCTTAACGCCTCACGTGCTTGAGCGTGCAAAGGTCTTTTTGCTTGACTCAATTGGCGTCGGCATCGCTGGTGGTAGCACGCCTGAAATCCAGCCCTTACTTAAGGCGGTACGAAGCTGGGGTGAGGGTGCAGAGGTTGCGGTATGGGGCACCGATCTCAAACTGCCGCGGGGGCAGGCCGTGTTGGTCAATGCTTATCAAATCCACTGCCAAGAGTATGACTGCCTGCACGAGGGGGCGGTGCTGCATGCGATGGCAACGCTGCTGCCGGTATTGTTGGCCGAGGCACAGGTGCACGGCGGGGTCACCGGAAAACAGCTTCTCAACGCCTTAGCCGCAGGCGTTGATATTGCGTGCACCATAGGCCTGGCTTCAAATTTAGGATTGCGATTTTTTCGCCCAGCAACCTCGGGTGGCTTTGGCGCAGTCGCTGGTTTAGCCAATCTGCGCGGCTTTGATGCCGACACCACCTTAGCGGCGTTTGGGCATCAACTGGCGCAGGTGAGTGGCACCATGCAGGCGCACACTGAGGGTAGTGTGGTGCTGCCCTTGCAGATTGGCTTAAACGCACGCGCTGCGCTGCAATCTTGTGATTTGGCTCAGGCAGGTTTTCCGAGTTTACAAACACCCTTGACGGGCAAGTTTGGCTATCTCACGATGTTTGAAACCGACTGGGATCTTGAACGCGCAATGATTGGTTTGGGTCAACAATCAAAAATTGCTGAGCTCAGCCATAAGCCTTACCCTAGCGGGCGAGCCACCCATGGTGGCATCGAGGGCGTGACGCTCTTGCGTGAGCAGGCCAAGTTTTCAAGGCAAGACGTTGCTGAGATTACCGTGATTGGGCCGCCCTTGATCAATCACCTGGTCAATCGCCCGCCTTTACAGAACCCGACGCCCAACTATGCCCGCCTTTGCATGCCCTTCGTCTTGGCCAAAGTGTTGCAGCATGGGGTCTTAGATGCCATGCATTTCAGAGGTGACGCCTTGAGCGACCCTCAAACCTATGCGCTGGCCTGTAAAGTCGTCATGCAGGTCGATGATAATCCCAATCCGAATGCTCTGGGCCCGCAGGTGGTGCGGGTGCGCTTGACCGATGGCCGAGTACTTGAGCATCAGCTCGACACCATGCTGGCCAGCCCCGCGCGGCCGCTAACCGAGCAGGCGCGCCTCACAAAATTTGATCGCTGTTGGCAGCTGGCGGCTCAGCCGATGCGTGCGTCTCAACCGTTAAAAGACCTGATTGCGAATGTAGAAAATTGCTTTGATGTAAACGACTTGGTGCAGCATTTGGCAGCTAGGCCGTGATCACACCCATCTTGCTGGCCAAGCTGTTGATCGTGCCAGCGATGCTGTTGTTGTTGACTCTTGTGGGGCGGCGTTACGGCCCAGCCTTGGCGGGGCTGCTGTCTGCGCTGCCCGTGTTCGCGGGCCCGGTGCTCTGCATTCTGGCCCTTGAACAAGGCAATGCCTTTGCCGCAGAAGCGGCTCAGGGCACCTTGTTGGCCATTCTGGCGGTCTTGGTATTTAGCTTGACCTACGCGTGGATGGCGTTGAAAACGGGTGTGATATTTAGTATGTTGTCGTCCTACGCAACGTATAGTTTGACAGCTTACCTTTTGCAGTTCGTGCGCTTGCCAATCGAACTATGTTTTGCTGGGGTCATTGGTTTGTTGCTGTGCGCTCAGTGGGGTTTTCCAAAGGTCGCGACACAACAAGCGGTCTCGCTGCCCACCGGGCCAGCTGACCTCGTGCTGCGCATGGCGCTGGGTGCCTCGCTAGTCTTGGGGGTGACCTACTTTGCGTCAACGTTTGGCTCGCGGATGAGCGGCATTATTGCGATGTTTCCGTTAATGACGACCGTGTTGGTGGGCTTCTCGCACCACCAGTCTGGTGGGGTGTTTGCTGTGGTGCTGCTGCGTGGCATGGTGTACGGTTATTTTTCGTTTGCGATTTTTTGCTTGCTGTTATCGCTCTCTTTGCCTAATTACAGCTTAGTTGCCAGCTTTTTGATCGCCGTGCCTGGGGTGCTGGCAGGTCAATTGGCCGCCCGTTACTTTCTGATGCGTCGTTAAACGTCATGAAGCTAACCGTTAGCCCTTGAAATTCAAGATTTACCCCCCAATTAACACGCACTATCCCTAGTCCGCGCTTAAAGGGGCCGGGGATCACCCTGTGGATAACTTTTTGGTGAGCACGATGAATCAAGCAACTCCAGCGGCAGATGCCGCTCAAACGATGGGTTTTCAGGCTGAAGTCAAACAGCTGATGCACCTGATGATCCATTCGCTTTACAGCAATAAAGAGATTTTTTTGCGTGAACTGGTCTCTAACGCGTCAGACGCTTGCGACAAGCTGCGCTTTGAGGCGATTGATCAGCCAGCGCTGCTCGAAGGCTTTGGCGACCTGCATGTGCGGGTTGATTTTGACAAGGCTGCACGCACGATTACGATTTCGGATAATGGCGTTGGCATGTCGCGCGACGAGGCGGTGGCCAATCTAGGCACGATTGCACGCTCGGGCACGCGCGAGTTTTTTTCTAAGCTGACTGGCGATAACAAAAAAGACGCGCAGTTAATCGGTCAGTTTGGCGTTGGCTTTTACTCATCATTTATCGTGGCAGATAAAGTCACGGTTCGTACTCGCCGCGCGGGCGCGCCCGCAGATCAAGGCGTGGTGTGGGAGTCCGACGGCCAGGGCGAATTCACGATCGCGGCAAGCGAGCGCGCTGAGCGCGGGACTGAAGTTACGCTGCACTTGCGTGCCGATGAAGACGAGTTTTTGAATGGCTATAAATTGCGCGAAGTGCTGCGCCGCTATTCAGACCATATTTCTTTGCCTGTTGAAATGCTCAAAGAAGAGTGGGATAAGGATAA
>JBAWWV010000422.1:0-3188 GCA_037146575.1 Alcaligenaceae bacterium
GCGCTAGACAATGAATCCGAACGACAGGTACAGGCCTCGCTTGAAACTTTGATGAAAGGGCGCACCACGCTTGTGATTGCGCATCGTTTATCGACCGTACAAAACGCAGACAAGATCGTGGTGATGGACAGGGGTAGGGTGGTTGAGCAGGGTTCTCACGCTGAGTTACTAGCGCTAGGCGGCGCCTACGCAGGCTTGTATCAAATGCAGTTTCGCGATGAATAAAGTCACCTGACCGGCTAGATTAATTTGAATTTCACTTTGATTACCTTGTTGTATCCAAGTAAAAATAAGCTTTAAAAATTCAAGTGGAAACGAGGTTTAATGTTTATCTTATTGAAATAATGAGATATATTTAATTTAAATCAAGCGAAATCATTTTTACCACTAGTTTGTTATCCAATTAAAATAAACCGGATATATAAAAACTGAGACGATTTGACGTCCAGGAAAGAGGAGCAGGGGCAAATATGAGTCATCCAAACGATCCTACCTCCGAGCAACTCGCCAGCGCGGCGCAAGCCAGATTTGGCCAGCGGTTCAACGTTCCCAGCGGGTTGCCAAATGCCGGCGAACTTTTGCGCATGCTCACCCACAGCTCGCATCGTCGCTGGACAGACCAAGCGATCGAGCCTGACCTGCTGCAGCTGCTATTCGCCTGCGCTTTAGCCGCACCTTCTAAGTCTGATTTGCAGCAGGCCGACATTATCCAAGTGACAGGCCGCGAAAAAATAAAAGCTATTGCGTCGTTTATCCCCGATATGCCCTGGATCAACGATGCCCCAGTCTTTTTAGTGTTCTGTGGCAACAATCGCCGCATCCGTCAGATCGGCGAGTGGCGCCGTAAACCCTTTGTGAACGAGCACCTAGATCATTTTATGAACGCTGCAGTCGACGCGGGCTTGGTGTTGGCGCAGTTTATTCGCGCGGCCGAAGCGGTTGGCTTGGGTACTGTGCCCATCAGCGCGGTGCGCAATCATTCTCACGAAACCAGTGATCTGCTTGGTTTGCCAGAGGCGGTTTTTCCGATCGCAGGACTGTGCGTTGGTTACCCAGTCGAGGGCGGGCGCATTATTCCGCGCTTGTCGCTCAACACTACGGTGCACACAGATCGTTTCAGCGAAGCCGATGTGCGCGCTCAAATTGATGAATACGATCAACGCCGACACGCGTTGTTTCCGCTGCGCAAACAACGCTACGCCTCGCACTACCCCGATGTTGAGTTAAATGGCTGGTCTGAAGATAAAGCACGGCACTACTCAATGCCCGAGCGCGCAGATTTTGGCGAATATATACGCGCGCAAAAATTCAGCTTGAAATAGAGCCTGAGGGTCGAATTGCTGAGCGTTCGGCTGCCTTTCAGCGGTCGCAAGCTGGGCGTTGAGTTGTGCATTTAAGTTCCAAGAGCCTCAACCCGTCTTGCCACTAGCTCAGGGCGGTGTCGCCTTGTTTCGTCTTCGCGCTAACTCAAAACAATGTCGTATTGCTCTTGGCTATAGTCTCTCGCAACTTCAAGTGAAATACGCTTGCCCACGAAATCACCCAGTAGTGCAAGGTGTTGACTCTCTTCTTCTAAAAACAAATCCACAACATTTTGCGAGGCCAAAATTTTAAATTCACGCGGATTAAATTGGCGTGCTTCGCGCAAAATTTCGCGCAAAATTTCATAGCAGATACTTCGATTGGTGCGCACGTTGCCCCGCCCTTGGCACGTGGGGCAGGGCTCACACAGTTGGTGTGCCAGTGAATCTCGCGTGCGTTTGCGTGTCATCTCGACCAAGCCCAATTGCGTGAACCCATTAACGGTCATGCGTGTGCGATCGGGTGCTAAGGCCTTTTGTAGTTCAGCCATCACCGCTTCGCGATGCCCTGGCTCATCCATATCGATGAAGTCAATAATGATGATGCCGCCAAGATTACGTAGCCGCAACTGGCGGGCCGCAGCCTGCGCTGCTTCGAGATTGGTTTTAAAAATCGTGTCGTCAAAGTTGCGGCCGCCAACAAAGCCGCCGGTGTTCACATCCACAGTGGTTAACGCTTCAGTTTGATCGATGATTAAGTAACCACCTGATTTCAAATCAACGCGCCGTGCGAGCGCAGATTTTATTTCTTGTTCAATGTTTGCTGTGTCAAATAAAGGGCGCTCGCTGCTGTAGTGCTCGATACGCGTGGTGACCGAGGGCGTATACGTCTGCGCCCACGTCTCTAACTTTGCATAGGTGCTGCGAGAGTCAACCAAGATTCGATGCGTGTTGGGCGTGACCATATCGCGAAGCACCCGCTGCGCTAGGCTCAGATCTTGGTGTAGCAGGCTGGTGGCGGGTAGCGTGCGTGCGGCCTGCTGTACGTTAGCCCAGAGCTTTTGCAAATAAGTAAGGTCTGCCGCCAATTCATCATCTGTCGCAAGCTCTGCCTGCGTGCGCACAATAAACCCCCCGCTCTCAGTCGGGGGCACCAGCGCCTGTACGCGGTCACGCAAGGCTTGGCGCTCACTCTCAGAGCCAATTTTCTGCGAGATGCCGATGTGCGGTTCGTGAGGTAAGTAAACCAGCATCCGTCCGGCAATACTGATTTGCGTAGATAGGCGCGCACCCTTAGTACCGATGGGATCCTTAATCACCTGAGTCATCAGGCTTTGCCCCTCAAACAGTAACTTTTCAATCGCGATTGGGGGTGTATTTTGGGTGCGTGCGTTGCGGTTCTCGCGTAAGTCTGCAATGTGCAAGAACGCCGCTTTTTCAAGGCCAATATCAATAAAGGCGCTTTGCATGCCGGGCAAGACGCGCACCACTTTACCTAGGTAAATGTTGCCGACCTGCCCGCGTTGAATCGCTCGCTCCATATGGAGCTCTTGTACGGCTCCCTGAGCCACCAAGGCCACCCGTGTCTCAAAAGGGGTGACATTAATCAGAATATCTTCGTTCATGCGTCTCTCAGGGTAGATGTGCTATCCGTATTCATGCTATATTAGCGGGCTTGGCAGGGCAAAAGTTTTGGAAGGCGTTTTTTAGTAGTTGTCAGTGCAAATTGTTTAAAACCTAATTTGACACAGATAAAAAAATCCTCCATAATCTCGCTTCTGTGCTGATGACAAAACAAAGACAGGCAACTGGCTCTGAGTCAAAAGCAAGATGTACCGAATACCTTGTTCTTTAAAAATTTGACAACCGATAAGTGTGGGCGCTTGG
>JBAWWV010000423.1:0-3185 GCA_037146575.1 Alcaligenaceae bacterium
CTCGCGACCGTCTCAAAGAGGTCTCGGCGAGCAGACACCACGCCAGTGGAGGGCGACATAATTCGTTCGTATGAAACCTTCACATCTTCTGAGGTCAAAGGCGTGCCATCGTGAAATTTGATGTTTGGCCGCAGCGTAAAGGTGTAAGTCATTGCGTCTGGCGATACCGACCAGCTTTGCGCCAAATCCCCGACCACATTTGGATACTTGTTTTGCTCGTACTTCAGCAAAGTTGAATAGTGCGGCGCCACGCGTTGAATGACCGCAAAGGTTTGCATGGCATGACAGTCGTAAGACGGGGGCTCAGCTACGATACCAAACGACAGTGTTCCGCCTCGCTGAATCCCTTGAGACAAGACCCCACCTGACGCAAGCAGCACCATTGCGGTTGCCACCCAACGACTCACCCTTAAGCTCATCTGCATGTTTGTCTCTCTTTTTTGAACTTCGTTGTCTTGCTGACAATCTGGCAATCTATGTTGCATAGTTTCAATGTACTTCATCAACGCGACTTTTGTGTCGTACGCGCGATCCGGGGCACAGTGTTTTATTCAGCACCCTTGCTCTATTCTGCCTGAATCCCTGCTGCTTTGACGATTTGTTCCCAGCGTTTTGCCTCACTTGCAACAAATAAGGCGTAGGCAGAGGCCGAGGGCTCAGTCGCCAAATTCGACCCCTGCTCTAGCAAGCGTTTCGTTAGTGCCGGGTCCGTCATAGCAAGCTTTGCTGAGACTTCAGTTTTTTGCAAAATATCAGCGGGCAACCCCGCTGGCGCATGTAACCCAATCCAACCCATTGCTGCGGCCCCTGGGTATCCCAGTTCAGCCACACTTGGTATCTGGGGCAAGCTGCTCAGGCGCGCCATCGAAGTAACCGCCAACGCTTTAAGCTTGCCGCTTTGAATATGCCCCATCACTGACGGCAGTGAGGGTGTGACCACTTGGGCGTCGCCGCTCATCACTGCCAAAATTGCTGGCCCGCCACCCTTGTAGGGCACATGCACCCACTTGATACCGCTGCTGGTTCTGAGCGCCTCGCCAGACAAATGTAAAGGTGACCCAATGCCTCCCGAGGCGAAATAGAGTTTGTCGGGTGCTGTTTTGCCCCGCTCAAGTAGCTCAGCAAGAGACTGCAAACCCGAAGCCGAGGAAACCAACACGACGTGAGGCAACGTCACAAATAAAAATACTGCCTGTAAATCTTTGAGCGGATCAAAGCTGAGCTGCTTATTCAAACTCGGCGCTGTGGCCAAGCTCGCATCGCTGACCAGAAAGGTATAGCCATCAGGGGCAGCCTTGGCGACCGCTTGCATACCGATCACACCAGCCGCACCAGCCTTGTTTTCAAGCACAATTGCTACGCCCAGACGCTCACCCATCGCTTGCGCAATGCTGCGCGCGACAACATCGGTGGTGCCCCCAGGCGGGTATGGCACGATCCACTTAATCGGTTTGTCAGGGTACGTTTGTGCGAACCCCGTCATTGCGACCACCAGACCAACGAGCAAACCTGTCGCGTTAAGCCACAGACGGATATTTTTTCTCATCGCACCAGTCTCTTTCTCATCGCACCAGTCTCCTAACAAGCCGATCAAACATCTGCGGGCATGGTCAAGGCCGTCGCCCTAACCATCTTTAGCAGACGAGTCTAATCAATGCGGACGCCCCAAGTTTCTTTGATAGGTAAACGCAGTCAATTCGGTCGCCCTTAGAACTTTAATAGCCAGGCGCAGCCAACGCCAAACCATTGAACGCGTTCAGTAAACGAGTACGCCATTGCGCGACCGGATCATCAGCCGCCAACAGTTCAAAATCACTAATCGCACGCGACCATTGAAATTGGCCAAAAATGGCGTAATCCGCGTATAAAGGGGTTTCGCCACCAAAAAATGGTTGTACCTTGAGTACGTTTCTTAAAGGCCCCAGACTATCTCGAAACGCCTGTAGTTTGGCGTCACGGTCAAGCCCGACTTGCTCAAGCTTCATCCCAAAGCGCGCCTCGCGGCTCTCGCGAAAGTACGCCTGATTGGCCGCATCAAGATGCTTATAAATATCCAGTAAAACAAAGCGTACGATTTGCCCCGCATGCACGTCGCCCAGGTTTGAGTACACCAGGCTCAAGGCTTGCCCCTGTGGTCCGCCAAACAAAGACGGCCGGTCCGGAAATTGCGCTTCAAGATACTTTGCAATTTCCCAAGATTCAAACACCCACTTACCGTCATGCACCAAGACTGGCACTTTACCCTGGCCACTGGGCTCAAGCGCCGCCTTCTCTAGAAAGCGCCAAGGCACTAACTCTGCGTCAAGCCCTTTATGGGCCAGCGCCATCCGAATCCGCCAGCAATAAGGGCTAAAGGGTCGATTGCTTTCAGCGCCAACGAGCTCAAATAATTTAAGTGCCATGGTTTGCTCCTGTGTTCTTTGTCGATGATTCTATTGTTTGTAGCCTTTACTCTGTACGCCACCTTAACCCGAAGCGAGGCTGGCATAAAGCCCGTCAGAGTTGCCGCTCGAGACTCGGACTCGGGCTCGGGCTCGGACTTGGACTCGGGCTCAGACTTGGGCTCAGACTTGGACTTGGACCTGGACTCGGGCTCAGACTCGGACTCAGACTCAGGTCCTTGCTGGGGCTCTGCCTCCAAAACGAATCGAGGTAGCCGGGGATCCTTTGGAGCCCTTGCTTCATAATCGGGCAAACAAACAAGAAAATACAGCAACAAATAAAACTTAGTCTTGGGGCCGAAAACCCGACCGAACCTGCATTTTGTTACAGTTTCACTTGATTTGCTAAAGACCTGAAACGCTTGCACCACAACACCCCCAATCTGGAGTCTGCTTTGACCTCTGCTACGACCAACACCACTGCCTCGGCACAACCACTTTCATACACACCCGTAGCGGTTGTCACCGGCGGGGCACGCGGCATTGGGTTGGCCTGCGCTAAGTGGTTTCTTGCGCACGGCTATCAGGTTGCAGTGCTTGATACCGAAGCAGCCACCCTTAAGCAAACCGAACACACACTCAATGACCGCGCGCGGGTGTTGGCGCTACATTGCGATGTTTCGATTCCGGCTCAGGTGCAGACAGCGATTGATCAGGTTGAACAAAAGTTTGGTCGCATCGACGCACTCGTGAACAACGCCGGCGTCGCAGTGTTCAAGCCGATTAGCGAAACCACCTTTGAAG
>JBAWWV010000424.1:0-3182 GCA_037146575.1 Alcaligenaceae bacterium
GGCGGCAATTCCAAACGCCCAGGCCATTTGTGTCGCGTTGAGTTTGAGTGCGCGCCCGACCGCTGCGGCAGCGCCAAAGCCACCCACGGTGCCGGTGACATGCCAGCCGATATCGTAGTGGGCAGGGCAGACGCCTAAGGCGATGCGGCATTCAACTTCAATGCCAAAGACAATTGCCTCGACGAAAGTGTTGCCATCAATTGGATGGTATTCAGCTAATGCAAGTAACGCAGACAGTACCGGGCCGCTTGGGTGTACCAGCGTTGCCATGTGCGTATCGTCAAAATCCAGTACGTGTGAACTTATCCCATTGAATAACGCGGCATTCAGTGCGTCAACGCGGTCATTGCGACCGATGACGCTTGCCTGCGGGGCACCAATAAAGGGGCGCATGGCAGTCATCGCATTTAATAAGGCAGGATGGCGTGCACCACCTAACGCGCAGCCAGCCCAGTTCACAAGGCTACGAATAGCAATCGCGCGAACTGGTTCAGGAATTTTTGCGCCATCAAAACTTGTGATGAAGGTCGCGAGTGTTTCAGTGGTGCCCATATCGACTCAATTTATATTGTTGTAGTGAATTATTCTCTAACGTAAAACGCTGTAGTCAGTGCATCGCCAGTGAAAAACGTTGTCGTCATTTCATCGCTGTCGCAAAATGTGATGGTACGTTTGTCGAGATTAAAAAATATTGTCGTACGTTGAGCGCTCGGGTAAAAGTAGCATCAATCGGCTTTCAGCTTCGCTTTCTCGATGACCTCAGTCCACTTCACAACTTCTTCGCGAATGAGTGCATCAAATTGCTGAGGTGATTGACCACCGGGTTCAGCACCCATCGCAGCGAGTTGTTTTTTCATCTCATCGCTCAGCAAAACGGCGGCAACGTCGCGATTGATTTTTGTGATGACGGCTGCTGGCGTGCCCGTTGGGGTCACGATACCCCACCACTGCAACACCGAATAACCGGGTACGTCACGCGCGATAGGTGGCACCGTTGGGATGGCGGGAAACGCTTGCGGTGTTGTCACGCCGAGTGCTTTCAGGCGTCCATTTTTAATGTGCTCGATCAAGGCGGGTACTGGTCCAAAAAATGCTTGCACTTGTCCACCCATCAAATCGGTTAAGGCTGGGCCCGTACCTTTGTAGGCGATATGCGTCATCTGAATGTTGGCCATCAAGGCGAGTAATTCACCCGCCAGGTGGGGCGAGCTACCGACACCCGCTGAGGCATAGTTAATAGAACCTGGTTTTGCGCGTGCCAGCGCAATAAATTCTTGTACAGAGTTGATCGGACTTGAACTATTTACGACCAAGACTAGTGGGCCCGAAGCAGCAAGTACGACACCCGTAAAGTTTTTTTCAGGGTCAAAGGAGAGATTCTTGTAGAGCGCGCCATTGATGGCATGGCTTGGTGAGGCCATGAGTAGTGTATAGCCGTCGGCGGGTGCTTTTGATACTTGATCCGTACCGATCGACCCCCCGGCGCCAGCTTTGTTTTCGATCACAACCGTCTGACCCCAGCTCGCGGTGAGCTTTTGACCGATCGCTCTGGCAAGAATATCTGCACCGCCACTGGTTGGATAGGGCACGACCATGCGCACAGTCTTGTCTGGGTACGTGGGTTGTGCCCAAGTCAGTGTTGCACTCAAAGTCATGAGCGCAAGCAGAAGCGCACGAAGACGGTTGTGCGACTGAGGTAATAATCGCTTGTTAGGTTGCTTGAACAGCTGCTGACTAGGCTGATTGAGCAGCTGTTTGTGCAGCTGGTTCAACAACCGTTTACTAGTCTGATTCAACAACATAAGTGGCTCTCTTTGAAGTGACGGCGGGGTTATATTTTTTAGTTCAACATCCAAGACAGAAGAGGGTCTCTTTTAAATGACCACAGAGCTTAAATTTTTTGCTTCAAAATTTCAGCGATACGCTGTGCCGCTTGTAGGGCTAAGGTATCTTGACCTGTCGGGCAGATCACTTCTAAGCCAATCGGTAACGGTCCCGGTAGCGGAACAGGAATACTGACGCTGGGCATTCCTAGAATTGTCCAGAGCTTGCTAAAACAAGAGTCACCTGGATCTATCAGTTCAAGTAAGGGTGCATAGCCCGGTGAGCTTGGCGTCAAGATGCATGTAGCGCCTGCAAAGAGGCTGGCGCTTTGCTCACCGCACGTGCGAGCCAAACGCTTGGCTTGCTCATATACCTCGGGTTTAATCGTCTGTGCGCGCTGAAGTTTTTCTTGTACGCCGGCCGAGAGGCCGGCACGGTGGTGCAGCCATTCGTGTTCAAGCGAGGCAAGCCCTTCAACGTCGCCGATCACATCAAGTGCTGTTCCTAGTTTTTCAAAACCAGAGGGCAGGCGAATATCAATCACACGGATGCCCGCCCGCTCAAGCCGCTCGCAGGCCAAGGACAGTGCGTCGCGGGTTGCTGGCTCTGCAAGCGGCCAGAAGGGGTCTTTACAGATACCAACGAGTAGCTCACCCGTGAACCCGCGTTCGAACTCTTGTAAACCCTGCCAGTTTGATAAAAGACTCAGGGCGATGGCAGCGTCTTGAACGCTGCGGGTATGCCAACCCAGCGTATCAAGCGTTGGCGACATTCTTTTGACGCCTGAGATATCAATCAAGCCATAGCTAGCCTTGAAGCCAACGACCCCACAATACGAGGCAGGCCGCACAATCGACCCCGCGGTTTGCGAGCTCAGCGCCAAGGGCACCATGCTTGCGCCGACGGCAGCAGCAGAGCCACTTGAGGAGCCACCGGGGGAGTGCAGGGTTGAATAAGGATTGCGAGTGGGGCTCACGTTGCCGCGAGTCGCAAACTCTTGAGTCGTTGTTTTTCCAAGAACAATAGCCCCCGCATCAAGCGCACGCGTGACGATGCTTGCGTTGGTTGCAGGTTGATGCGTTTGATAGATCGGCGAGTTGTAGCTAGTCACAAAATCCGTGGTGTCAATGATGTCTTTGACGCCAATCGGAATGCCATGCAGCAGGCTGCGAGGTGGTTCTTTGTCGAGTTGTTGTGCGCGCGCCAGTGCCGCTTCGACGATCGCGCGCTTGCTCGCGATCGCGTGCGGGCCGGCGCCGGCCGAGGCGAGCGCGTCGAGCCCCGCCTGCGCCTTGGCGGCGAGCCGCTCGTCGTGTTCGAGCTTGTCGCGCTGCTGGCGCTGCTGGCGCCAGGCATAG
>JBAWWV010000425.1:0-3178 GCA_037146575.1 Alcaligenaceae bacterium
CATACACCGAGATACTCGATTTGATGCGTTCGCATTGTAAAAACTTTATCGCAGATGCCAAACAACTGTGGCGTCGCTTGGTCTTTAACCATTTGATTACTAACGTTGATGATCATTTGCAAAATATTGGTTTTTTATATGCCAACAATAATCAATGGCGTCTCGCACCCGCCTTTGATCTGAATCCGTTTCCAGATAAAGAACCCGAGTCAAAAACATGGCTAAGCGAGGACACTGGTCCGATCACGTCGGTGAAGCAACTGCTACAGCAGGCAACTCGCTTCGAATTGACACCAGCGGCAGCAAACGCAATTCTCAGTGAGGTGGTCGAAGCTGTCAGGCAGTGGAAGGCTATAGCCGTTACGCCAGAAGTTGGGCTGAAGCAAGCTGAGTGTTTAGACTTTAAATCTGCATTCGAACATAGCGCTCTTGAGGACGCCACAAAACTGATCTAAGCAGCAGGTTGAAATCACATCGTTAACCGTATGAATTGCTCGTTATACGCGTCACACAATTGAGCTTAAGCAACTGGCAGCTTCTTCAGTTAACACAACTTCAACAGCCAGTTGCGCGCGCGTGAGGCCCACAAACAGTTGGCGCTGCGCCTTGTCATCAAAGGTTTCAAAGTCAACTTCTGTCAGCACGATGCCTGCTGCGCTTTGGCCCTTAAACCGATAGACAGAATCTGTTAGTAGTGCGCCCTCAGTCCAAAGGGCGTCGCCCGCGGTTGAATACTTGCCGGTAGGGCGGCGCAAAGTGAATTCACCTAGTTGCGGGGTCTTAATTAAGATTGAACCGGCCAAGCCACGCCAACTAATGATGGCAATATCTTTAAGGGCAATACCGCGTTTGAGCAGGTGCTTGACTGCGTTCTCGGTCTCAAGCAACAGCTCTTGGTCATTGCTGTAAGTATAAAAATTAGGTGATTCGCCGAGGTAGAAAGAGCGAGACACCACCGGCTGTTCAGTTAACCCGAGCGCATTGATCACATGGCAAATCGCGCCTGGAGTTCGAAAGTTATCTTGGCAGGTAACGGTCACTACATCTGTAAGATCAAACTCTTCGCGTTTATAGAGTCGCTGCGCGTCATCCTCAAGCAAATAGATCTTGCCGTCATCGGTTAACTGAGGCAATAACGCCGCCACCCATTCGGGTTGAAAATCTTGTCCTTCATCCAGCACAATCAGTTGATAGCGTTGCTGCAAATTAGCATTCGCCTCTATTGCCTCGCAATAGCGTTGGCTTAAGCGATCGTAGTTGTTGGGCGCCGTAAAATCAGGCTCGCCCACTGTTTGCCGATAATATTCAACGCACAGCTCATGAAAACTCGCGACCTTAGCCCTGGCTGGTGCAATATGCCCGATGTGATCAGCAAGGCTTCTGTTGTAGCAAACGTATAAGCATTTAAAAGATTTTGCTGAGGCGTCTTCTAATAATTTAAGCGCAAGCTGCGTTTTACCTGAGCCGGCTGTGGCTTGTATTCTGATGACCCCTGAAGGGGCGGTAATGCGCGGCACCCAGGTGGCAAGACCATCGGACAAACGCAGGGTAGTGGTGCGCACCTGCTCGCCCAACACGCGCATGTCTAGCGTGACGTTAAATTGATTACAAAAGAATTTACGAACACGTTCAACATCGGTGGCTGGTTGGTCATGAGTCAACATTTCTCTGGCAAGTGAGCCTAACTGGTCAAAACGCGTTGCATCAATAATGCGTTCAGGCGGTATCGTGATGATTTGTTGCGCACCCACAATGTAGTCGGGTAGCACGAGGCAGTTTGTGACATGCGTGTGTAAGCCCGCGTTCGACAGCCGACTGATCACCGCCGCAAACTGAATCCTGGTCTGCCGCCCCACATCACTGGGGCCATCGCGATAGACCTTGGTGATTTGGCCGTCGGTGATCGAAACGTCGCCGGCTTTGACCTCAACAAGCAAGACGTTACCGATGGGCGAGAGCACCACAATATCAATCTCACCGTGTTTGTCGTAGTCGTTATGCAGCGAATGCCACGACACGCTATGAAAGATTTCATAGCCGTCGGGCAACGACGCCTCAAGACGATACAAAACATCAAGCTCGCGCTCGATGCCAGTGCTGTACTTGGGCTTGAACAGGTCGGGGACTAAGTTAGCCATGAGGTTTAGTTTGAAAAGAAGGCTTATCTAAGAATAGCCGTTTTAGGCTGCTGCCTTTCGCTCACTTTTTAACGAATTTTTATCGGCTTGAGGCCTAGTGCCTCATCTAGTGAGGCACTCATGGGGTGATACTAACCTCATACCGGTATGAGGTTCAAATTTTAGGAGACTACAAATGTCAGAAGCCCTAAGCACTGAGAGTGCAACCATAGCTTTACCCACCCCAAAAGTTGAAGTCGACGTAAATCTGCAGCAAATTCTGAATCATCTGACTGACGAGGGTTTTCGTCCCAAGCTAGATAACGACGGCTCGATCGGTTTTAAGTGTGAGGGCTGGAAGCTCTATGTCGATCCGTATCAAAGCCAAGGCGGTTTTCGTCTTTACTGCTGTGTTTACTGGGAACTAGACCCCGCCGATCGAACCAACGCCTTAAACGTTGCAAACGAAATCAACGCAGACCGCCGTTGCGTTAAGGCTGTGGTCAATGGCGGCAACACGGTCTGGCTGACCTATGAAACTCACTGTGCGGATATTGCTGAGTACACCAGAACCTTAGCCTCGGCCGCTGAGTTTATTGTGAGTGCCTGTCGTGATTACCGCGCAGCCTTTCGCCGCGAGTCGCAGCCTGTGACGTTGAATTAATGACAAAGCCTCGAAGGGCAGTACACGGTCAGCGAACGCGTTGCGTTCTACTGACCACCTAATAATTAGAAAAGAGGTGAGCAAAATTTTTAAAAGATCTTTTCTTTGGTTTGTCGTACTCTTGGGCGCAAGCATGTTGACGTTTGGTGCCCAACGCTTCGCGCCTTTGTCGCACGACCTACAACCCGTTAGCTGTTGTCAGCAGGCGGGGTTGCTAAATCCTGGCTTAGGGTTGCTTTACCTTGTCTTGGTCAATGGGCGCGCCACAGACGGTGATGAATTAAAACGCTGGCGTCGTGACTTTGTCTTGGCACTCGAAAAGCGCCGCGCCAAGCGCCAGGTACGGCTTGCGCTCAAGACTGCAACTCAAAGCCTATTACCCTTAGCCTTGCTCAGA
>JBAWWV010000426.1:0-3147 GCA_037146575.1 Alcaligenaceae bacterium
CCTAGTGTGCAAGCGCGGTTGCCAGACACGACTTGACCGCGACCTGACAGGGTCGGGCAGTGTGTTTGAGGGCAGGCGAGGCCTGTGGCAAGCGCGTTCATAGCCTCTAGTCGAACATAAATTGGCCTGAAACGCAAGCGTAGCGGGCGGCTAGGCTAGGCGAGCAGGGTAGGCTCGCGCTGACCGGCGTTGTTGGCGGGTGGCAAAACCTGTGTGGGGGCGGGCGTGTTCGGGTTGCTGACCGGCCGGCTTTGTAACGCAGACTGAAGCTCGAGTTGTTGCTCGCGCGCCAAGGTGAGTTTTCGTGCCCGCCCGCTGTTGCGCTGGGTCAGCACGGTTTGTAAAACACCAACAGTCACAGGTTGAGTTTGATCCTTCCAGACCCAATTCAAAATATCCAAGCCTTCAGGGCTAAGTTGGGCGCAGAGCTTGCGTACATCACGTAATGGCACCAGCGCCGCACGACCTCGCTTAAGGCTGCTACGCAAGTAACTGAGCAGGCTGCTGAGGGTGATCAAGATCAAGATCAGGATCACAAACCACCAAAAATACTTTTGATACTGCATCACGAAGTCGATGACCGTTTTGCCGAGAACGTCAGACAGGCCGGTGAGCTTGATAACAAATTCAAGCCAAGCTTTACCCGACTCGAGAATTCGCTCAGCGCAATAAACGACTAAGGCAATAGCCGCTAAAATAATGACTATCCGCGTCAAGAGGCGCGGTAGCGCCAGCCGCAACAGAATGCCGCCCAGTAAAGGGGTGTCGTTTTGCCGCGATGTAGTGCTAGGTCGATTCATCATGCAAAATATTGTACCTATGAGTCGCAATTTTCTCGAGCTTCGTCAGGGTCAACAGTTGACCTTGACCCCCGCGCTGCAACAGTCGATCAAGCTGTTGCAGCTTTCGACGTTGGATCTTGAGGCTGAAGTTGCCCGCGCGTTGGCCGAAAACCCCCTCTTAGAGCAAGAAGGCACGCCGTTGTACGAGCCCGGTGGCGCCTCGGCGAGTTTACGGGTCGGGCAAGAGAGCGCAGAATTTGGTACGGCCCAGAGCAATAGCGAGCGTGGTCAGGACGCAACACCCGAGGCCAATACTGACTACTCTCCAGCCTCAGAGCGCACCCCTGAGCGCGAGCGAATCGAATTTTCTTCAGAATCGCGCGGGTCGCGCGATGATGATTTTCCTGACCGTCCCGAGCCGGCCCGCGAAAGTAATTTACGAGAATATTTACTTGAACAGTTAGGCATGACGCGTTTAAGTCAGCGCGATGCGGCAATCGTCGAATTGCTGATTGACGAACTTAATGATGATGGTTTTTTAGCCTCACCGCTTGACGAGATTGCAAGCTGGATGAACCCAGAGCTCGGACTCGAAGAAGACGATTTTCGTTGCGCCTTAAAAATGTTGCAGTCATTTGATCCGCCAGGTGTCGGCGCCCGCGATCTTGGCGAGTGTCTGGATTTACAGCTTCAGTTTGGCGACCCGAAGCGACTTGAGGCATTGCAAGACCCCGAGCTATTGGCCTTGACACGTACGGTGTGCAAGCATCACCTCGCGGTCTTGGCGACCGGCAATATGCTCAAGCTGCGCGAGGCGTTGCGATGTGATGCCGAGATGCTCAAGCGCGCCCATGCGTTGATCGTTAAGCTCAACCCTCGACCCGCAAGTGCTTGGAACATACCCGCGGCCGATTTCGCCGTGCCGGATGTGCTGGTACGAAAAACCCGCAAGGGCTGGGTGGTGTCACTCAACGAGTCTGTGATGCCTAAGCTGCGCGTCAATGCGATGTATGCCGAAGCCTTAGGCAGCCCGCGAAGCGGTGCACACACGGCGCTGCATGGCCAGTTGCAAGAGGCGCGCTGGATGATCCGTAATGTGGCACAGCGGTTTGAAACCATTTTGAAAGTGTCGCAGGTGATCGTTGCCCATCAGCAGGCATTTTTTTCAAGTGGTTGGGGGGCCGTACGGCCACTGACCCTTAAAGACATCGCCGCCGAGATCGGCATGCACGAGTCGACGATTTCGCGCGCCACCACTCAAAAATTTATGTTGACGCCGCACGGCACCTTTGAGCTCAAGCGGTTTTTTAGTACCGGGCTCATGACTGAGGGTAAAGAGGCGACCTCGGCAACCGCTGTTCAAACACGGATACAAATTTTGATCACGAGTGAAGATCGCAAAAAACCACTATCGGATAGTCAACTTGTGAGTTTGCTTGATCAGGACGGGATCACGATTGCGCGACGTACGGTGGCTAAATATCGCGAATTGTTGCGTATCCCGACGGCACCGCTGCGCAAGTCGCAGGCTGGCGTACGCTAGTTGCCGCTGAGCTGTTCGCTCTGACGCGGAGGGCAATCAGTGGCGCTACCCCAGGCATTATTGGGCGTGCAGTATTTGTTGCGCGCGGTTTGTAAGCAGGTTGGACGTTGAAAAAACCCGACCTTGGTACATTGTTCGAGCTCTTGTTTGAGCGATTGCTGCCACGTGGTCACTGTGACGGTAATGCCGGGTGGAACGGGTGGTGCGGCGGGTCGCTGTCCAGTGGGGGAAGGGCTTGGCTGAGTGTTTGTAACCTCAGCGCGACCATTACGGCCTGCCGTATCTTGCGCTAATCGTCTGGCGTCTGCGGTTTCTGAGCCCTCGGTGACCTGACTCCCTTCATTATCCTCGTCATCATCATCTTCAATCTTCATCTTGTTGGGATCGGTGTCAAAGTCATTGGCTGTAACGCCTTCGATTGCCCATTCGATTGGAACGACTTCGCGCGGCACGCCTAAGGTGCCATCAATGCGAGGCTGCGGTGGCTGCGCGGTGATTGGACGACCGAGGGCGTCGCGCTGCAAGGTTTTGTAGTCTTTGTCGGCCACCGACGCGATGGTATCGGGCGCACGCGTGACCAGCCAATTGCCTAACTGCACGCCACCCTGCCATGAGGCAACCGCGGCAAGCACTAAAAAGACAATTAAGACACGCCAGGACATAAGGGATCTCTGAGGGGCGAGGGTTAAACTTTATCGGCAAACACTTGGCCACCATGCTCGCGCATAGCGTGAAAACGAATCGCGGGGTAGCGCTCTTCGGCAACCCGCAGCTGAGCAGTTGAGCTCACCAAAAATGCTGGTGCTTCGACCACATCATAGG
>JBAWWV010000427.1:0-3138 GCA_037146575.1 Alcaligenaceae bacterium
CCTCAAAGCACGGCGCCCTTTGAAGTTACTGGGCGCCTCAGGCCAGCTTGGGTATGGCATCCCAACACCAGCGTTTAATGCGGGCCTTGAGCGCAAGCCAGATTTGATCGGCTGTGACATGGGCTCAATTGATATTGGCCCGTATTATCTAGGCAGCGGCAATATGGCGACCGCGCGCGAATCTACCAAGCGCGATCTGCGCAAGGTATTGATCGCTGCCCGCTTGCACGATATCCCTTTAGTGATTGGCTCTGCTGGGTCGGCAGGTGGGGCGCCGCATTTAGAGCAGACGCTTGCGATTGTGCGTGAAATCGCAAAAGACGAGGGCTTGCATTTTCGTTTGGGTGTGATCGCGGGTGATATCCCCAAAGACATCATCATCGATGCCATCCGCGCGCAGGGTATCGTGGGTATCGACGGCATGCCCGCGTTAACTGAAGAGGATGTGTTGGGTGCCTCGCACGTCGTCGGGCAAATGGGGATGAGTTCGTTTGAGCAAGCGTTTAAAGCTGATATCGATGTATTAATTTCAGGTCGGGCCTGCGACACCGCGATTTTCTCGACTTTGCCTGTGATGCTGGGTTTTCCGATTGGTCTGTCTGTACATTTAGCTAAGATCATTGAGTGCGCATCTTTATGTTGTCTGCCAGGTGGGCGCGATTCGATTTTGGCAACTTTAGATGACGAAGGCTTTGTGCTTGAAAGCATGGCGCCTCAGCGCCGTGCGACGCCAACCTCGGTAGCCGCGCATAGTTTGTATGAACAGAATGACCCCTATGTCATCATCGAGCCTGAAGGGCGTGCTGTTTTGAACGAGGCAAAATACGAACAAATCGACGACAGGCGCACACGCATTAGTGGCGCGCAGTGGCTCGAAGCCCCGCAGATTACGATAAAAATTGAAGGTTCAACGCGCGTTGGTGAGCGTGCTATTTTGTTGTGTGGTGCGGCGGACCCAATCTTTATCAAAAACCACGAAGAGATTTTGCGTGATGTGACTAAGGTGGTGCGCGACTTAGTGTGCGAAGACACACCAGAAGATTACACCTTGTTCTGGCGTGTGTTTGGCGTGAATGGTGTGACAGATCCCTTGCCTGAGGCGGTCACGCCAAGTGAGATTTGTATGACGATTGAATGTATTGCACCCACCACTGCCCGAGCGTCTGAGGTTGTGCGCACCATGAAGCAGTACTTGTTGCACTTTGGCTATGAGGGGCGTTTGTCGACAGGAGGCAATCTTGCTTTTGCCTTTACCCCCCCTGAGATCTCAGTGGGTACCGCCTATAAGTTCAGCGTCTATCACATCATGACGACTGCGCGTTTAAGTGAATTGTTTCAGTTGAAAATAGAGGAGCTATAAGTCGCGCAGTTGCCTGTTGATGCGTTCAGGTGTTGGTAACGATGCCTGTCCAAAACAGCCTCTCTGACCCAACAGCGATTTCAAGTTTTTTCATGAAACGCAGGGTGCCGTCTTCTAGAATTCGAAAGGTAGATAGCCCGCCGGCTACTTGCTGAATTGCTCCGTCGATCAGCGCATCACGGGCAATCATGCAGCCGGCAATCAGCATCGTGCCACTTGGATCGATAGAAAAAGTCCGCACGTGCATTCCACGCGTATCTTCATTATGAATCAGGGTTGGTTCGCCGGTTTCTGGATGAATCGAAAAGGTGCTAATTGTATTTTCAGCGCCATTGAAGACTTGTGTGCCTTGATGGTCAACCGTGCCATCTGCGCGATTTGATACATACACAAACTTGCCATTCGGGTGCACGTGGATCGCACCCACTAATTGACGTGGCTTGAGTTGCTCTGGCTGCGCGAGTGTTGTCTTGCGCCATAGGGGCCCGGCGACCGTTTTGCCGAGTTCAAAAAAAGCGATTTGATTTTGGCGCTCAATCGCGAGATACATCCAAGGTTTTTTTGGATGAAAGTCCACATGTCGAGGACCGAATTCGTACCCTGCATTGGGGATGAGTTTTTGAAGATGCGTCAGTAGACCCTCGGCATAGTCAAAAATTTCAAGCGAGCCAGGCAATTCAGGATTACCGTGCTCGGGATCATTACCCCGTACTGGCAAGATGACACGATGGTTATCAGGGGTGACAACAATTTGATGCGCGCAGGCGCCCAGCTCGAAACTGCCTTGCTCGATCTCTTCGCCAACTGAGCCGTCTTTTTTGAGTCGATGCACGCTGACGCCACTCGGAGAGTTATAGGCGAGCAGCAGGTGCTGTGCGTTGCGGTCAACAGAGATATGAATAGGACGCGAGTGCAACGCGATTGGCTCACTTTGAAACTTAAGTGAGCCATCATTCTGAATAGCTAAGGCGCAGATGAAATTGTTTCTACCTGATTTACCAGGGCCGCCATCACTACAGGCCACATACAGAAGGGATCTTGTGAGATGCTTGACGCAATATTGCACATCGCTTGGCAGAGCGATGTGCGAGAGAGGCTTTAGCGTGCCATCAGTAGTGCCGATCAGATATTGAGTTAGAGTTGCACCAAGTGCGCCGTATAAATACGTTGTTGTCAAGGCTGTCGCGCGACCGAAGTTCCAATCATCGAGTCACGCGTCACCAAGGCTGCGAGCTGAGCTTCGGTCATTCCTTGCGTGCCGGAAGGCCGATTTGGCAAGACTAAAAAACGGAGATCTGCGGTGCTATCTGACACTCGGACTTCAACCTCAGCTGGGATATCCGTACCAAACTCAGCCAGCACTTTGCGAGGTTCAACGACAACGCGTGAACGATAGTCGAGCGACTTGTACCAAGCAGGTGGAATCCCTAGCAGCATGCGCGGGTAGCAAGAACAGAGCGTGCAAACCACCACGTTATGCACCGTTGGTGTGTTTTCAAGTACCACGAGTTCTAGTGGCGTGATGATATCAAGCTCAAAGTGCTGATTGATCGTTTTCAGTGGGTCTGCCAGCAATTGCTTTTTAAAGGCTGGGTCTACCCAAGCTTTTGCGACGATCTTCCCACCGATTGCAGGCGAGAGACTATCTTGTTTATCGATCTGCTCATGTAATTCGGCAGCTGTAATAATGCCTTTTTCATCTAACAGTTCGCGAATCGCAGTTTGCAGCAACACCTCATAGCGATCGTAACCATCATCATCGTCTGGTGCTGGTGGGC
>JBAWWV010000428.1:0-3129 GCA_037146575.1 Alcaligenaceae bacterium
GCACAATCGTCAAACCTAGTTCAATACAGCCGCGCACCAAACGTGCGATTTCATCTTCGGTATCGGGGGTGAGCACCACAAACGGGTATTCAACGCGCCAGTCGGTCGCGTCGGTAACATGTGAAACACGCGACAAGCCGTCAAACTTGATGTTGTCGCGAGCCGTCAGACGTCCTAAGGTTTTTTGTACCTGACGCCGCAAGCTGCCAGTCTGCTCAAACTCTTGCTCAAATGCCCTGACCGCTACGCGCGCACGCTCGAGCAGATTTGCCACTTTTTCGTCACGCCCGGCATCGTCACCCCCACGCCGCTTATCGATCTCGGTAAGTCGGTGTTGCAGAGCTTCGATCAGTAATTTGCGTCTTTTGGGGTTGTCGAGCAAGTCGTCTTGCAAATACGGATTGCGGCGCACAACCCAGATGTCACCTAACACCTCGTAGAGCATACGGGCCGAGCGGCCAGTCCGGCGTTCACCCCGCAAATCAAACAGTAAGGCCCAAGCATCGTCGCCCAACAAGCGACAAACCACTTCTCGGTCTGAAAACGAAGTGTAGTTGTAGGGGATCTCGCGCAGGCGTGCCTGAGAATCAGACAAGGGCTCGGCGTTTAATAAATGGCTAGCAAACGGGGCGTTCATAGGTGACACATCTTTGCAGTTACCCTTAATTGATTATTTTAAGCGAAGCCGCACAGATGTTTGGAATACCCCCAAAGCTCGGGGTTGACAACCTTGCCCGCAGTAGGGGAGATGCCTAGGGCAGCAAAAGCTGAAGTACCCCGCCAAGCACCAAATAACGTGCGCACTTGCCGATCATCATGAATATCAGGCACGACAACCACGGCAAACGTAACCATCCCGCCATCGCGCAAAGTGGATCGCCGACCACCGGTAGCCAAGACAGCAAAAGAATTGGCGCGCCAAAGCGCTGCACCCACGCCTGCGCCCGTGTTTGTTGTACCGACGACCTCGCAGCGGTGCCCGCTGGGCTCGCGTTGGCTTCGAGCTGCCCCCCGCCTGGTGACTCAGGCGAACCTGAGGCGCCGGATTGCTTTGGCCGCCAGCGTTGAAACGCGAGATGTGCACCCGCGCCCATCCAATAGGTGGTGAAGCCGCCCAGGCTATTGCCAGCGGTCGCCACCACCACTGCCATCCAAAAAAACTCGGGCTGTAACGCTAGATAGCCTAAAAATATTGGCTCAGAACCCAGAGGCAAGATCGTCGCGGCCAACGCACTGACCACGAAAAGCGCCCCCAAGCCGACCGATGGCAAGGACAGCAGCTCGAGCAACGAGGCAAAAATAGAATCCAGCAGGCACTCCTAAAGCATCAGTCTACGATTTGGCACATGGGATAATGACAATCAAGAGTGCGTGGCGCGCGGCCACGAAACTCGTGCATCAGTCAAGCGCGACCAAGGATCACATGAACATCGACTATCTGAAACGCATTTTGACATCTAAAGTGTATGACGTGGCGATTGAAACACCGCTTGAGCGCGCCCCACAACTGTCAACACGCCTTGGCAACACCGTCCTACTCAAGCGCGAAGATACCCAGCCAGTGTTTAGCTTCAAGCTGAGGGGTGCCTACAACAAAATGGCGCATTTACCTCGTGCCACACTGGCACGAGGCGTCATCGCAGCCTCAGCAGGCAATCACGCTCAGGGCGTGGCCTTATCGGCCCAACGCTTGGGCTGCAAGGCCACGATTGTGATGCCCACCACCACGCCAGCCGTCAAGACGGATGCCGTACGTGCGCTCGGCGCTCAAGTCGTTTTGCATGGAGATAGTTTTAGTGACGCCTATGCCCATGCACTGACTCTCGAGAAAAAACATCACTTAACGTTCGTGCATCCCTTTGACGATCCCGACGTCATTGCCGGCCAAGGCACCATCGGCATGGAAATCCTGCGCCAACATGCCGGCCCAATCGACGCGATTTTTGTTGCCATCGGTGGCGGTGGCCTGATTAGTGGCATCGCCGCTTACGTCAAACAATTGCGCCCCGACATCAAAATCATCGGCGTTCAAACCGTTGACTCTGACGCAATGGTTAAAAGCGTACGAGCGGGTCGTCGAATCACCTTAGCCGAAGTTGGATTGTTTTCAGACGGCACTGCGGTCAAGCAAGTCGGCGTCGAGACCTTTCGTTTGGTGCGCGAGTACGTTGATGACTTTGTGATTGTCGATACCGATGCCATTTGCGCGGCGATCAAAGACGTTTTTCAAGATACTCGCAGTGTCCTCGAACCCGCAGGAGCACTGGCTTTAGCCGGAGCCAAACAGTACGCCCTTGAGCACAAGCTTCAAGACAAAACCCTGGTGGCAATCGCCTGCGGCGCCAACATGAACTTTGACCGCTTACGCTTCGTTGCCGAACGCGCTGAGGTCGGCGAAGCCCGCGAGGCGGTGTTCGCCGTCACACTGCCTGAGCAACGTGGCAGTTTTCGCACGTTTTGCGAATTAATCGGCAACCGCAGCGTGACCGAGTTTAATTACCGCATTTCAGATGCGCGGTTAGCGCATGTCTTTGTCGGAATTCAGGTGGCAGACGCCACCGAACCCGAGCGCATCGCACAAAACTTTCGCAAGCATGGTTTTGCCACGCTCGACCTCAGCCACGACGAGATGTCAAAGACCCATTTGCGGCACATGGTGGGCGGACACTCTGCGTTAGCCGATCATGAGCTGTTGTATCGCTTTGAATTTCCAGAGCGCCCTGGAGCGTTAACGCGTTTTCTGCGGTCAATGAAACCCGAATGGAATATCAGCCTGTTTCACTACCGCAATCAGGGTGCTGCCTACGGTCAGGTGTTGATCGGGATTCAAGTACCACAGGGCAGCAAAAAGGCCTTCAAGGCTTTTTTGGACGAGGTAGGATACCCGCACTTTAATGAGTCAGACAATCCAGTCTACAAATTATTTTTGTCTTAGTGGCCCTCAAACTCACAGACGCTGAAAAAGGGCGTGTCAGTTTGAGCGATCAGAGCCGAGCCACCCAACGCAGGTAAATTCACCACTGCCGCGGCTTCAGCAACATTACCCCCGAGTTGTTGCAACAACTTGATCGCCGCTAACATGGTGCCACCCGTGGCAACCAGATCATCGACCAATAGCACTCGTTGCCC
>JBAWWV010000429.1:0-3125 GCA_037146575.1 Alcaligenaceae bacterium
CCGTTAATTGGATGAGTAATTGCTGCAGTGCCTGCCCGCGGTGGCTGATTTGATTTTTAAGCGCGGGGTCGAGCTCTGCTGCCGTACACCCTTGCTCGGGCAGATAAAAATACGGGTCATACCCGAAGCCGTTTGCACCTTGCGGTTGATCGACAATCTCGCCAAACCAGTTTGCCTCGGCAACAACAGGCTGGGGGTCGTCGTGACGCGTGACCAGCACGAGCACCGCCACATACCAAGCGCGGCGATTGATTTGCCCTTGCAACACCCGCAGCAACTTTTGATTATTTGCCGCATCACTGCGCGACCCGTGTTCAGCTTCGGCATACCGAGCAGAATGAATGCCCGGCTCGGCGTTGAGCGCCGCGACGCATAGGCCAGAATCATCGGCCAAGGCCGGCAGGCCTGACAACAAGCTGGCATGGCGCGCCTTGGCGAGCGCGTTTTCGAGAAACGTGGGATGAGGCTCGGGCGCGTCGGGGATATTCAACGTGCCTTGAGCGATCAGCCTAATACCCAGCGAGCCAAACAAGGCATCAAATTCACGCAGTTTTCCGGCGTTGCCTGACGCTAAGACAACCGAGGTCAATGAACAAGGTGCTGGCGTCATTGCTTAGGGGCCTGGGTCGACGGCACATCTTCAAGCAACATCGCAACGAGGTCGCGTGCAAAGCTCGGCAAACGCTGCAGCTCGCGTACACAGATATGAAGATTGCGTACAGACCATTCATCTGACAGCCTGACGATCTTAATATTTAAGCGCTGGGCATAACGTCGCGCTGCTTGCTCGGGCACCACGCCAATCCCCACACCCGCCTCAATCATGCGGCAAACTGATTCAAAGTTACTGACCTCGACCCGAAACCGAAACGAATGACCGAGGTTATCGGCGGCCTGAATCAAAAAAGCATGAATTGCGCTCCATTCTGACAACCCGACGTATTCAAAATCTAGGGTGTCAGCAAAAGCCACTTCAGACATTGCCCCCAAAGGGTGCTCGGCCGACGTGACCAACACCAGGCGATCGGCACGGTAGGGCAAAAACTCAAGCGCTGAGGCAGCAGGCTGGCCAGCAACAATCCCAATGTCAGCCGAACCCTCGTCTACGGCCTTCACCACCAGATAACTTAAGCGCTCGCGCAATTCAACGGTCACATCCGGATGAGACGACAGATAACGGCTCAAGACCGCCGGCATGAACTCGGTCATGGCGGTGGTGTTGGCCAACACACGGATCTGCCCCTTGATACCTCTTGAATACTCGTGGATATCGCCGCGCAAGTGGTCAATTTGCCGCAACACTAAGCGGGCATGGCGCAAAAAGGCCTCTCCCGAGGGGGTCAAGGACACGCCCTGGCTATTGCGATGGAACAAACGGGTTCCAAAATGATCTTCAAGATTTTTGACCCGATTGCTGGCGGCGGGCAGCGAAAGATGAGATTTTTCGGCCCCACGGGTCAGGCTGCTCGCATCGCCAATGTTGACCATGAGCTGCAAATCGGTCAAATCAAAATGGTTCGCCATCGTGTTTTTAGTACCTTAATCATTCAAAAAGCCGAGGTTAACGAAACACCAATGGTCAAAAACCCTGCCTTGGGGCACATTATCGACTAAATCTCAGCCCCTAATCATAAAGCCACAAGCCCAATCATGAATACCCACGACACCCAGTACCAAGACATTCGCGACGCCATCCGTGACCTGTGTAAGCAGTTTCCAGACGAATACTTTCGTAAGGTCGACGAGGTGCGCGGCTATCCCGAAGAGTTTGTCAACGCGCTCACACAAGCTGGTTGGATGGCTGCGCTGATCCCCCAAGAATATGGCGGCTCAGGTTTAGGGCTGACCGAAGCCTCAGTCATCATGGAAGAAATCAACCGTTGCGGTGGCAACTCTGGCGCCTGCCACGGTCAGCTCTACAACATGGGCACCCTGCTGCGCCATGGCTCAACCGAACAAAAAAATCAGTACTTGCCCAAAATTGCAGCTGGCGAGTTGCGCTTGCAATCAATGGGCGTCACCGAACCCACTACGGGCACTGACACTACAAAAATCAAAACGACTGCCGTCAAAAAAGGTGATCGTTACGTCATTAACGGTCAAAAAGTTTGGATTTCACGTGTTCAGCACTCAGATCTGATGATCTTGTTGGCGCGCACAACCCCGCTTGAGCAGGTCACGAAAAAATCTGAAGGGATGTCGATCTTTATCGTCAACTTGCACGATGCAATTGGCCACGGTTTAACGGTTAGACCAATTCTGAACATGGTCAACCACGAAACCAATGAACTGTTTTTTGACAACCTCGAGATCCCTGCCGAGAACTTAATCGGCGAAGAAGGCAAAGGCTTCAAATACATTCTGGATGGCTTGAATGCCGAGCGTGCGTTGATCGCTGCCGAGTGTATTGGCGATGGCTATTGGTTTGTGGACCGCATCACTAAGTACGTCAAAGATCGCATCGTGTTTGGACGCCCAATCGGACAAAACCAGGGCGTGCAGTTTCCAATCGCACGTTCGTTCATCAACGTTGAGGCCGCTAGCCTGATGCGTTACGAGGCTTGCCGTTTATTTGATAATAATCAGCCTTGCGGCACTCAGGCGAACATGGCTAAGCTCTTGGCCGCAGATGCGTCTTGGGAAGCCGCTAACGCCTGTCTGCAATTTCATGGCGGCTATGGTTTTGCCTGCGAGTACGACGTCGAGCGCAAGTTTCGTGAAACCCGTTTGTACCAAGTTGCCCCAATTTCAACTAATCTGATTTTGTCGTATGTCGCCGAACACGTGCTCGGCCTTCCTCGTTCGTTTTAATAGGTGATAGACATGACTGCTGCTCGCCCTTCAGCCTCAACCCTAGTATTGCATCCAAGTTCAGAGTTGGCGAAGTTTGCCTCGCAACTTCAGTACAGCGACATCCCCGAAGCCGTCAGCTTGCGCTGTGAAGATTTGTTTTTAGACACCATGGCCTCGATTTTGGCTGGCTCAGGCGCGCGCGCAGTCAAGGCCATGGCCAAATACGCAGAACGGATGGGGCCCGCCGACGGCAAATCTGAAGATTTTGTGAACCGACGCAAAACCTCGCCGATGTTTGCCGCGATGGTAAACGCAGCAGCTTCGCACGTGGT
>JBAWWV010000430.1:0-3120 GCA_037146575.1 Alcaligenaceae bacterium
CCATTATTTTTAATTACGCAGTCGCCCGCAAGCTTAGCGAACTACAAGGCAAGCCAGCGCCAGGCTCGACCAAACCCGTGTTAGTCATCGCGATCACTCTTAACTTGCTGCTCTTAGGGTATTTTAAATACACCAATTTTTTTATAGGTGCACTGGCTGATAGTATCGGCGCAACGTTTCAACCATTTCATATCCTGCTGCCGCTCGGCATTTCGTTCTTCACTTTCACACAAATCGCGTTTCTGGTGGATGTCTCACGCGGCTTTGCACACGAACATAACTTTGCCCGCTATCTTTTGTTTGTCACGTTTTTTCCGCATCTCATCGCTGGGCCCGTACTGCATCACAAGCAAATGATGCCGCAATTTTCAGAGTCAGCTAATTTTCGGTTTCAAACCGATAACGTCTGCGTTGGGCTAAGTCTCTTTGTTCTGGGCCTCGCCAAAAAGATATTCATCGCTGACAGCTTTGGCGAAATCGCGAACCCTATTTTTGATGCGGGCACCGCAACGCAATCATTACAGTTTTTTGAGGCTTGGGTGGGTGCTTTGGCCTATACCTTGCAGCTGTATTTTGATTTTTCTGCTTACTCGGATATGGCCATCGGCTTATCGATGATGTTCAACATCCGGTTACCCCTGAATTTCAACTCGCCCTTTAAAGCGACAAGTGTGATTGACTTTTGGCAACGGTGGCATATGTCGCTCACCAAATACATTGGCGAATATCTGTATACACCAATCTCCCTTAAGCTCATGCGCCGCGGCCTTGGTAGGCCCTTTTTGATCGAAACGATTTATACGCTAGTGCTGCCCACCTTAATTACGTTTTTTATTATTGGGCTATGGCATGGTGCAAACTACACCTTCATTATGTTTGGCCTGCTGCATGGCGTTTACCTTATCATTAACCACTGGTGGCGTCTGTTCAAAAAGAAATTTGCTCTGGCAAAAAACAATCGCCCCATCAATCGCGTTGGTTCTTGTGCCTTGACTTACTGCTGCGTCGTCATCGCCCTGGTATTCTTTCGAGCCGACACTGTAGCGACGGCCACCGCGATCTGCTCAGCGATGGCCGGCTTAAACGGGATCTCGCTACCCGCGACGCTTGAACCACTGCTCACCACGCTATCGCTCAACACCTCTGCGCTAGGGTTAAGTTTTAACGGCGTTTTTGCCAGCAAGTTGTTCACCCAAGCGCATTGGTACATTTTTTCATTGTTACTCGTTGGGCATTTGATCGTCTGGAGCTTACCCAATATCCATCAATTGATGTATCACTACAAAATCGCTTGCGAAGACTTAGGCGCTCGGCCAGCAATTAAACGTCTGGCACCGCAAGGCAAATTGGGCTGGCTCATTTGGCAACCCAATGCGCTGTGGGCCTGTATGTTAGGAGGATTATTTTTTGCCGTTGTTATCGCAATGGCCTCAAATAAACCTACTAGCTTTTTGTACTATCAGTTCTAAGTCATGCGCTATTTGGTCTACCTCGCCAGCAGTTTTATCGCCTTTGCGATTTTTTATTATTCACTCATCTTCACGTTGTTTCCGACCCCTGTGGCGGCCGAGTACTGGGTGCGTGAACTCTTAGTCTTTAAGCGAGATATCGCCAAAAACTTAGCCGGCCAGCCCAAGATTATTGTCGCTTCGGGGTCGAGTACGTTATTCAACGTCGATACGAACATACTGAGTGCGGCCTTAAAACGCCCCACAATTAATTTAGGGCTGATGGGTGGCCTACCGCTTGATACGATTCTTGAAGAGATCAATACAGTTTCAATGCCTGGTGACTTAGTGATTATGGCGCTTGAACCTGACTACTACTGCCGAGAAGCTAACCCTGGCTACGATCCGTGGCAAATGCGTAACGCGATTGCCTGGAACCACAGCTTTTGGCAAAGCAAAAGCTTCTTTCAAAAACTCGCCTTGATTCCTGCACTTCGGGCGACTTTTCCGCTTGAGATGCTTCAAGCTCGGCTTGACATTCTATTGAAGCCAGAGCTTTTAGCGCCTCGACTTGCCGCACTGGATGACGCCCAAATCATCGCCAAGTTCTCAAACCGCTCTTCGGTTCCAGTCGAACCCATTTATTCCATTTACAACATGGATGGACTGGGTAACGTCAAAAGCGTTCACGAAAGCAGCTATACCGGTCCGCCCCAGCGGGCAGACGAAGACACCAAAATTTGCCCGCAGACCTTAAAAAGGCTCACTGATTTTGTCGATGCACTAAAATCCCGCAAGGTTAGCGTTGTCTTTGCAAATACCCCTTATATGAGCTTTGACGGCCTTGACCTGACTAAGGTGGCAGACAGCTCAAAAAGATTTGCTACCGCACTGAAGGGCATTGCTCCGGTGATCGATGATCGTACTGAATTAATTTTTTCACGAGACCAATTTTTTGATTCTGTCATGCACCTCAATGCCTCAGGGCGTGAGCTCCGCACGCAACGACTGTTAGCCCGCATTCAAGCAGCGCAACTTATTCAGCAATCTCGCTAGAGACTTAAAGGCCACCACGATGAGTTCATTCATAAAACCCATAAAAGAAACCCTCAAGGCGATTGCTTTTCGCTACACCCGCTTGGGCGTGCCGACCTATCCTTATTGCATCGAGCCGATACAACTCGCCACCTTGATCAACGAGTTTGAGCGCGTGAAGCACCTAAAAGGCAATATCGTTGAAATCGGTGTTGCGCGCGGCTTAACAACGCGTTTTATGGCGGAACACATCAAAAACCAAAAGCTGGCTGACTCTTTAGAATATTTTGCGATCGATACCTTTGATTCTTTCACGGCCAGCGACCTCGATTACGAAGTTAAAAATCGCGGCAAAAATCTGCAAGAACTTAGAGGCTTTGAATACAACGACTTTGAAGTCTGGAAGAAGAACTTTGTTGCCTTTCCGTTTGTGAAAGCGATTCAATCTGATTGTTCAATTTTTGATTATGCAAGTATCGCGCCCATTAAGTTAGTATTTTTAGATGTCGACTTATACCTACCAATACAAAAGACTCTACCAAAACTCTTTGAGGCGTTGGTACCTGGCGGCGCCATCGTGGTGGACGACATCCTAAACAATACGACCTACGATGGCGCTTATCAAGCGTATATGGAG
>JBAWWV010000431.1:0-3112 GCA_037146575.1 Alcaligenaceae bacterium
CCTCTTTTACATTGAATTTTTCTACGGCTCCTGAACCTGGAAAAAAACGCGTTAAGTTTTTTTACTTAACAACCTCGGCAAGTTACACGCTCCGAGTTCAGTCTGGCAATTTTTTACATGATGTCGTCGTGCCCGGCAGCGATGCTAAAGCTAAGTCACAAATGCTTGAGCTGAGTTTTCCTGAAATGTCTGACACGTTACGCTTCGAAATACGCAACACCCGTCCCGAGAGCGGCAATTTTTTTGAAGTTCACGGAGTGAGTATTGAAAATGCGAACCCAGGCGTGATGTATCACAGCTTAGGTGTGGGTAGCGCTACCTATGGCGCCTTGCTAGCCCAAACATATTTTGAAGAGCAATCGGCCAGGTTGGCCCCTGACGTGATCGTTCTTGACTGGGGTACCAATGACCTTGTGTTTAAAAATAGTATCCCGCCCGAACTCGAAAAAAATATCGTGCAAACGATTCAACGCGTGAAGGCAAAGCATCCCCACGCATTAATTGTGTTGACTTCTGCGCAAGACATAAACTTTAGAGGAAAAAATGTTACCGCAGCTTGGGATTTTGAACGACTGGTGCGACGTCTCGCCTTTGAAAATGATTGTTTGTTCTATGACTGGTATCGTGTTGCTGGTGGTAGAGGCGCGATGAGAATCTGGACTGCTTATGGGTTAGCAAGCCCCGACAATATTCATTTGACTGGATTGGGTTACGCAATCAAAGGTGAATTGTTTGCGCAAGCCCTTTTAAACACGCTTGGTCGCGCAAAAAACGACCCATCTCTGAAAGCTCTTGAGGTAACAACCACTGCGACGATCCAACCTCATTCAGTCGTGGGTTGGTTGAATGAGCTGTCACCTGTGCCACGCAAGAGCTTGTTTTACAGGTGATCTTAATTGCATGAGGGTGACGCAGTTGACTATTTTTTTATTGGTTCAGGAATAAAAATAGAAGAGCCCGCGCGAATTTGAGCGCCTCGTGCAAGCGGGTTCATCTCGTACAGTTTCCCGACACTGACGTTGTGCGTTTTTGCAAGGTCTTCAGGGCGTTGGGCCTGCGAAACAATCAGCGTTTGCCACGCTGAAAATCGCTCTTGATGTGTCAGATAGTTGGTTAAAAATACATCGACTTGGGTCACAGGTAATAATATTTTATGGTCTGCTGTACCTCGGATCAGGGGCTTATTGAAAGACGGATTCAAATACAGAAAGTCAGCAACCGAAATTTCAGCAAGGTCGGCAGCAATATTGATATCGATATTGTGCGTGGCAGCGACTTCAACAAAGTACGGTTGATATGCTAAGAGGGGCAAACTGACTTTGTAGCGCTCTGGGTCTGCAATCAACTCACGCCATGCCATCAACTTTGAGACATAGGCCTGAATCACCTTAGGAAAATGAAGATGATCATAATCGAGCGGAAGTTTGAGTGCTTGTTGCCTGCGAAGAACCGACACGACATTGCCGGGTCCCCAGTTATACGCAATCAGGGCTAAACGCCAGTCTCCGAACTGAGCGTATAGAGTTTGTAATAAATTGAGCGCAGCCTGAGTCGACAGTAAGATGTCGCGTCGGTCGTCAGAAAAAAAATTCGCCGATAAATTTAAACTTTTACTGGCGATTGGCATTAGGCCCCACAGTCCAGCTGGCTGTAAGCCGCTCTTTGATTTTGGGTTAAAACCGCTTTCAAGAAAGGGGATTAGCGCCATTTCGGATGGCATGTCGCGTGCCGCGACCTCTTGCAGGATATAAAACATATACCGCGAGGCGTGCTGAAGATTGATCTGCACGCCAGCCTGACTCGAGGCAATTGCACGCGCTTGCTGTTCAATCGGACCACGATCGGCTACCGTTAATTGAAAGCGAGTTCGCATCTCAGACCAAAGATCACGGTCAATTGTCGGACTGACCACAGCCGCCGAAACAGCGCTGTTGTGGCTGGATACTGCGGGTTCTGGCGCCGTAGTTGGCGAGGCAACTGCCGCGTGCGCGACGCCACCAAGACAGTGAAACACAGTGGCGCCAAGAGACATTAAGCAAGCGAGATAGGTGCGACGGTTAAGCATATTTCAAGAGCTTTTGTGTTGGGTTGCCAGAGGCGATTAGAAGCAAGCTTTAGCGTGACTGTCTGGTTGATCATAAACTGCTTTGAAAGCCTGTTCATTCGATAACATTGGTTTTAAAGCCTTTATGTGCTAAAAAAGTAGCAAATCAGCACTGTAAGGCTATGTGTTTGATGAACACTCAAGCATAGCTTGAGATAAAAATAAGAGAGACAAGTTGAAAAATAATAAGAGAAGACAAATTGTTTTGGGTGCAGGTTCATTATCTGCACTGGGCGTATCGTCAGTGTTTGCGCAGCAATTTCCATCGCGACCGATAAAGATTATTGTCCCCGCATCGCCGGGTACGGCGATTGACGCGACGGCAAGATTCTTTACAGAACCACTGTCTAGGCGCTTGAATACCCCGGTGCTGGTTGACAATCGCTCTGGGGCTGGGGGGCTAATCGGTTATACGGGTGCGGCAAACTCCGCAGCCGACGGTTATACGATCATCTTGACGGGTATCCCGCTGTATTTGTTGCCGCTATCGGAGGAGAGGGCTGCCCCGTATGATCCGATTAAAGATTTTGCGCCTGTTGCACGGGTGCTGCGTGTGCCGTTAGCGGTGGTCGTGTCTGACGAGTCAACATATCAGTCTTTACCTCAGCTGGTTGAGGCGATGAAAAAAAATCCCGATCTTGTTACCTATTCTTCGCAAGGGATCGGTAGCACCGCGCACCTTTGTTCTGTCGTGTTAAACGATGCCACGGGTACCAAGGGTAAACATATTAGTTATAAAGCAACGAACTCAGCCATTACCGATGTGGCCGCGGCTCGAATTGACTTTACCTGCCAAACGCCAGCGGGTGTGCTCCCTCTGTTGCAAGCGAAAAAGCTGCGTGTGTTGGCGGTGACCGGTTCAAGTCGCTGGGACGCGATGCCCGATATTCCGACGGCAGCAGAAACGGGGTTAAAGGATTTTGAAGTCTCGTCGCAGTTAGATTTCATGGCGCCATCAAACACCCCAGCGAACATCTTAGAATTACTCTCTAACGAGATCTGTGCAAT
>JBAWWV010000432.1:0-3092 GCA_037146575.1 Alcaligenaceae bacterium
TTGCAACTGCCGCGCGAACCCGCGAGCCTTGAGATGGACCTCAACACGATTGGTGCCGCATTTGTTGTAGTGGTGGTAGGTGGGATGGGCTCCATCCCTGGAGCCTTTGTGGCTGCACTGTTGATCGCTGAGTTAAAAGCCATTTGCATTTGGTTAGGTGTTGTTAATATTTTTGGTACAGCGATCTCTTTTTCAAAGCTGACTTTGGTAGTTGAGTTTTTAGTGATGGCTGTGGTGTTGGTGCTGCGCCCCTGGGGATTGTTTGGAAAACCACAACCGCTCTCGCGGCACGCCGCGCATATCGAGGCGCCCTTGGGTGCACCCACACGTTTGACGACTACCTTGCAGTTAGTGGGCGTGGGTCTGTTGGTGTTGCTGCCGTGGCTAACCTCAGCTTCGCCTTATTTCACGGTGCTCAGCATTGATTTGCTGGTGGCAGTGTTGTTTGCAACAAGTTTGCACTTCATCATGGGGCCTGCCGGCATGCATTCGTTTGGTCATGCGGCTTATTTTGGTTTGGGTGCGTATGGCGCCGCACTCTTATTTAAAGCCCTGGGGTTACCGATGGAGCTTGCGTTGCTGTTGGCACCTCTTGTGGCTGGAGTAGGTGCGTTGGTGTTTGGCTGGTTTAGTGTGCGCTTATCAGGCGTCTATCTGGCGATGCTGACCTTGGCCTTTGCGCAAATCACCTGGGCCGTGGTGTTTCAGTGGGATACCCTGACCGGTGGCAGCAATGGCTTGACGGGCGTATGGCCGGCAGCCTGGCTGACTGACAAAAAACATTATTATTTTTTGACACTTTCGTGTGTTGTTTTAAGTGTTTGGTTGCTGCGGCGAATGTTGCACGCGCCGTTGGGTTACGCCATGCGTGCGGGTCGAGATTCGCCGATGCGTGCTGACGCAATTGGCATCAATGTCAAACGCGTGCAGTGGGTCGCTTTCGTGATCGCTGGTGTCTTTGCGGGCGTGGCCGGCGCGCTTTTTGCTTTTTCTAAAGGCAGTATCTCGCCCGAGACCTTGCATGTGAGTCGTTCGGTGGATGGGCTCGTGATGGTATTGCTCGGTGGCATACAGACTTTGGCGGGCCCGATCGTGGGCGCTGTCAGTTTTACGTGGTTGCATGATGTGATCGCACGCAACACTGAGTATTGGCGCGCGATGCTAGGTGGCATTATCTTGTTACTGGTGTTGTTGTTTCCCGAAGGGATTGCAGGCTTTGCGCGCCGCGTGAGTTTGCGCGTTGCCCCCAGGGGGCAAGCATGAGTCTGTTGACAGTGAAAGACTTGGGTAAGTCGTTTGGCGGGGTGAAGGCCGTTGATGGCATTTCGTTTGAACTCGAGGCGGGTGAACTGCTAGCCCTGATTGGCCCAAATGGTGCCGGCAAATCGACCACCTTCAACATGGTCAATGGTCAATTGCGGGCCGATCGCGGGTCGATCCGATTTGCGGGGCAAGAGTTAGTTGGACTTGCGCCACGAGAGATCTGGCGCTTAGGGGTGGGCCGCACGTTTCAAATCGCCGAAACGTTTTCGTCGTTAACAGTGATTGAAAACATACAGATGGCCTTGCTCTCGCATGCGGGGCAGGTATTTTCTTTTTTTAAGGCTGCGCGCACACACGAATACGCCCGAGCGTTTGAGTTACTTGAGCAGGTTGGGATGGCTTCGCAGGCAGACCGTCCCTGTAGCGCGTTGGCCTACAGCGATGTGAAGCGGGTCGAACTGGCGATTGCGCTGGCCAATCGACCGCGGCTTTTACTCATGGATGAGCCGACGGCGGGCATGGCGCCGAAAGAACGCAATGCGTTGATGACGTTGACGAAAAAATTAGTGCTTGAGCAACAAATCGCTGTGCTATTTACTGAGCACAGCATGGATGTGGTGTTTGCCCACGCCGACCGCATCATTGTCTTGGCCCGCGGGCGACTCATTGCGCAGGGTACGTCTGATGAAGTTCGCCAAGATTCCAAAGTGCAAGAGGTGTACTTTGGCTCAGGCGCGACGTTTGAAGACGAGACCGCAGTCTCGGACGCTCATGCCAAGACGCAGGCACGTGAAAGATCCAGCGAAGGGTTGATCAAGGCTCGGCCGACCGAAGACGCTAAGACGGCGACTGGTGCCTCTTGCCCTGCGGGTCTGCTTCTGTCTGCGCAGAGTCTATGCGCCTGGTATGGTGCTGCTCAAATCTTGTACGACGTGAACTTTCAAGTGAAACGTGGCGAAGTCGTGGCGTTGATGGGGCGCAATGGGGCGGGTAAGTCAACCACCATGAAGGCGCTGATGGGTTTGCTTGAAAAGCGCACCGGTGGCGTGCAATTTATGGGGCGCGATATTTCAAAAGATGCGGCGCATCGTATCGCGGCAAGTGGGCTGGGCTACGTACCTGAAGACCGTCGAATTTTCACCGATTTAACCGTGTTAGAAAATCTTGAGGTCGGACGTCAAAAGGCTCGCATGTGGCCTGATGGCTCGGCGGCCCCGACTTGGACGGTACAGCAATTGTTTACGCTGTTTCCGAACCTTGGCGAGATGCCTAGGCGCCCAGGTGGACAGATGAGTGGTGGAGAACAGCAAATGCTTACGGTGGCGCGCGGCTTGATGGGTAACCCCTATCTGGTGCTGTTAGATGAGCCCTCCGAAGGTGTCGCACCTGTGATTGTTGAGCAAATGGTTCAGATGATTTTGGCCTTGAAAAAGCAAGGGGTCAGTATTTTGCTCTCTGAACAAAATCTGCATTTTGCACGCTTGGTGTGCGATCGCGCCTATGTGCTTGAAAAAGGGCAAATCCGTTTCAGTGGCACGATGGCCGAGCTCGATGCCAATGAGCATGTCCGTCAAACCTATTTAAGCGTCTAAGGTCTTTGATGCACACTTCGTCACCTTGCACCTTACTTGTCAATAGCCAGCAGCATGATCTACAGCTGTCGGCAGAGGTGTCGCTCATGCAGGTGTTGCGTAATGACCTTGCGTTGAATGGGCCAAAATATGGTTGCGGATTGGGTCAGTGCGGCGCTTGCACCGTGCTCATTGATGGGATGGCTGCGCGCTCGTGCGTGGTACCCGCACAAGGCGTACAAGGTCGCGCCATTACAA
>JBAWWV010000433.1:0-3061 GCA_037146575.1 Alcaligenaceae bacterium
GACGGTGATGATCAGGCGTACAGGCTTAGCTGGATATTGATTCGTCGTCGCCTGGTTTTGCGCCCAACTCGTCTGGCTCAGTGCGGCCACTAAGAGCCCAATCAAGCACGATGATAGATATTTTAAACGCGACATGTAGTGCCTTTATCGTGAAAGAACAACTAGAAGTAGATTATGCAACAGTTTCTTCAGCAATATCTGTGCCAATTTTTTAGTTGATATGTTTTAGAATGCAGGTACTCTTTGCTTTTGGGCGCACCATGAACATTAAACTGGCTGAAAATTTTCGCGCTGTGTTTTACGCGCCGTTTTATGCCACTCATGCCTTGGGGTTGTTTCAGCAAAAAGGGGTGTCGATTACGCTTCTCGAGTCAGCGTCCCCGGGTGCGGGGATTGCCGAGCTTGCACGGGGCAACATTGATGTGATGTGGGGCGGGCCGCTCAGGGTGATTAAAGAGCGCGATCAGTTTGCGCAAACTGCTGGGTCGCTCGTCGCGTTTTGCGAAGTTGCGGCAAAAGATCCATTTTTTTTGCTTCGACGCGCGCAAGCGCAGCCATTCACGCTTAAAGATTTACTGAAACTTAGATTTGCTTCGGTATCTGAAGTGCCAACGCCTTGGCTGTGTCTACAGCAAGATTTGCGCGATGCGGGCATCGATCCGCTGGCGATTTCTCGGGTAGGCGATCGCAGCATGCAAGACAATCTTGATGCGTTGAAGCGCGGTGAGCTTGATGTGATTCAAGTCTTTGAACCCTACGCATCTATGGCACTGATGCAGACCGGCTTCGAGATTGCGCATGCGGCGAACCAGCGCGGCTACACAGCGTATACAACCTTTATTTCAACAGCTGAGGGGATGCAGCGTCATCAACCTGCGTTCGAAGCGATGATGCAAGCCATTGAGCAGTTCAAGCCCTGGCTGGCTGCTCAGGGGCCTGGCGAATTGGCGCGATTGGTCAAGCCTTTCTATCCTCAGTTAAGTCTTGAATTATTAACGCATTGCTTAACGCGGTATCACGCAGCAGGGCTCTGGACGTGTCGGCGCGCTGTTTCGCGACAAGGTTTCGCACGTCTTGCGGCAAGCATGTTTGACTCTGGTTACATCACGCAGCCCGCGCATTATGAAGCGTGCGTCGCCGAGTGCGCTTACGAATAATTCGCGCTAATGCGCGATCAGCGTATCAAGATCGCTGATGGGGGCAAAACTCTCGGCGCTTGCCATGGGCCAGCCGATTTGAAACACAGGCCGTTGCAACTCACCTGCCAATAGTGATCCGGTTTTGATGCCTGGGTACAGGGTCGACATGAGATTGACGTGATTGTCTGCGCTACGGCAGGATATGTGCGTTGTGGTGACATCTTTTGGGTGCTGAAGCCCCGAAGCTTGTAAGAGCTCTGCCAGCGCGTGCAAGGTGTTTTGATGAAAATGCGCGACGCGCGGTGCTTTGTCCAGAGGCACCAAGGCTTTTTGACGTTCAGGATCTTGCGTGGCGACCCCGGTTGGGCAACGACCGGTGTGGCATTGTTGAGCTTGAATGCAGCCAATCGCAAACATAAATGCCCGCGCGCTGTTACACCAGTCGGCACCCAAGGCGAAGGCTCGGGTCATATCGAAGGCAGAGACGATTTTTCCTGAGGCACCCAGTTTGATGCGATCGCGTAAGTTGAGCCCGACGAGGGTGTTATGGACGAGCCGAATCGCCTCGCGCAGCGGTGTACCAACGTGATCAACAAACTCAACAGGTGCGGCGCCTGTACCGCCTTCGGCGCCATCCACCACAATAAAATCGGGTGTGATACCGGTTTTAACCATGGCTTTGGCAATGGCAAACCATTCCCAGGCATGGCCAATGCACAATTTGAAACCAACCGGCTTGCCGCCAGACAACGCGCGTAAGCGTTGTACAAAAAGTAAGAGTCCGATGGGCGTGTCAAATTCAGAGTGTGCAGACGGTGAGTTGCAGTCTTCACCTAGCTTGACACCCCGTGCAGCGGCGATTTCAGCGGTGACTTTGCTGCCAGGCAAAATGCCACCGTGACCTGGTTTAGCACCCTGTGAGAGTTTGATCTCAATCATCCGTACTTGGGAAAGCTTGGCATTTGCAACAAAATGCGACTCAGAAAATCTGCCTTGTTCGTCGCGGCAACCAAAATAGCCAGAACCGATATTCCAAATTAGATCCCCACCCGGCTGACGATGGTGAAGGCTGATGCCGCCTTCACCCGTGTCATGGGCAAAACCGCCGATTTTGGCGCCTTCGTTAAGCGCCAAAATCGCGTTTGCGCTTAAGGCCCCAAAGCTCATTGCCGAGATGTTTAAGACCGAAAGTGAGACCGGTTGAGTGCAATCGGGCCCGCCCACCGTGATACGAAAATTTGTATCTTCGATTTTTGTAGGGGTCAACGAGTGATTGATCCACTCATAGCGCCGATCGTAGACATCGAGCTGTGTGCCAAAGGGGCGTTTGTCGATTTGTTGTTTAGCGCGTTGATACACCAGTGAACGACTCGCCCTCGAGAAGGGGGCTTCATCCGTATCATTTTCAAAGAAGTATTGCCGAATGGCGGGCCGTAAATCTTCAAAGAGATAACGTAGGTGTCCGATGATTGGATAATTACGCAAGATTGCATGATGCGCTTGACAGACATCATGAATCCCGAGTGCGCTGAGCGCCCAGGCAACCAATGCGACAAGCCACAAAGCGCGGACGTGTTAGGTTGCAAGGCCCAGTAGGAAGCCACCGCGGCCCACGCAAGTGCGAACCATAGCGCGAAGTTCCTGAATAGAAACAAACTCATCTTTCACTCCAGCTAATCGTGTGAGCCAGGTTTAGCAATGACGGCGAACAACGCGACACATTTTATGTTCTTGAGTCAGCGCTAGAATAATGCAATTCTAGTGTCCGGAGATGACATGAATCTTGCTGACGATAGAGCAAAAAACTGGAGAATAGAGCTAGGCGACTGGCATCAGTTGCAAGTCAGTGCGGCGCCCATTCGTCTAGCAGTCTTTGTTCATGAGCAACATGCTGTGTCCTACATGCAACACGCCCGTTGCAT
>JBAWWV010000434.1:0-3041 GCA_037146575.1 Alcaligenaceae bacterium
CGAGGGCAGTCCGCAAAGCGGACCAAGACAATCTGCCCACCCAGGCGCGCTGCGGCACTGCCCCGTAACGAGCGAGCAAGACAGATCGTCTAGGTGCTTTGCGTGACTGCATTCTAAGGAATCGACTTCGCGGTCCGTCTTGCTGCTTTGCGTGACTGCGCTGTCACGACTGAGATCGTGTGACTCAGTCGATCAACTTGCCGCCGTCATGAAAGGGATAAGGCCCCTCAAAGGTACCGCAGGGCACTTGGTGAGAGACGACGCCGCGCTCGGGATCCCATGCATACACCTTGAACCCACCGGGTTCGAGTATCCATTGCGAGGCGGCTTCGGGGTCGAGGTCTAGGGCGACTTGATGGGCGGGCGCCGGTGAGGTCGACGCGATTGTTGAACCGAATTTTACGTCGATCGCACGGTGCAAGTGGCCACAGATGACACGTTCAATATTTGAATATCGTGCGACCAGCGCTTCAAGTTCTGCTGCGCCCTGCAGCAGACCGATCTTATCCATATGGCCGATTAAGGTCTTGAACGGCGGATGATGCATGGCAATCACGACTGGCATGTCACGTGAGTCGTTCAGTGTGCCTTCAAGCCAAGCTAAACGCTTGTCACAGAGGACCCCGTGACTTTGTTGGGCAACCGTGGTGTCCAGTGTAATCAGGCGCACGGGGCCTAGTTGTACGGTGTATTGCACAAAGCCTGACTCGCCTAGGTATGTATGCTCAGGAAAAGCCGCGCGCATCTGTTTGGCGTCGTCGTGGTTACCTGGGAGCAAGTAATACGGTACCGTCAAGGGGGCTAGGCACTCGCGCAAGTGCGCGTACTCTGCGGGTCGTCCAAAATCGGTCAGGTCGCCAGTCAATACTACCGCTCGAGGTTTTTGGCGCAGTTGCTCAATGGTCTGTACCGCACGATGCAGATACGGTGCAGTGTCGAGACGTCCATACGCTAAGCGGCCAGGCTCACGAATATGCAGATCGGTTAACTGTATAAAGATTGTGCTCATTGATCGTTCTTACAGGACATGAAATGTTTGCTCATTGGTCGTTCTCACAAGGCATGAAATGTTTGCTCATTGATCGTTCTCGCAAGGCATGAAATGTTCAATAGCAATGGTGAAAGACACGCGCTCTCCTACAAGGTAAGGGCTGTCGCGGTGCGCTTCGGCCGTTAGGGCTCCCTGCCCTGGCACGGCTAAACGGTAATGAATACGATCGCCTAAAAAACTGCGTTGCGTAATGGTCGCGGCCGGTTGATTTAAGCCATAGGGTTTCAGTTCAATATCTTCTGGCCGTACAAAAAGTTCAGGCCAAACACCTTGAGGGCACGGCAGGGCTGCTTGAGTAATGGTTAGGGTGTGGTTCGCGATATCTTCGGGCGTGCGCTGTAAACGGTTGATGCGCCCAAGAAACTCAGCGACAAACATGTGTTTAGGATGTCGATAAAGTGCTTCGCCCTCGCCCACTTGGATGATTTTTCCTTTTCGCATCACCGCCAGGCGATCGGCAATCGCCAAAGCCTCTTGTTGATCATGCGTGACATGGATCGTTGTAATGCCAAGTCGGCGCAGCAATTCTGCCAACTCGTCGCGCAGTGTGACTTTTAGCTTGGCGTCTAAAGCGGTCAGCGGTTCGTCAAGCAATAAAACCTTTGGGCGCACCGCTACGGCGCGTGCCAGCGCGACGCGCTGACGCTGGCCTCCAGACAGCTCTGCGGGGCGTTTGTGTTCAAGTCCTTTGAGTTGCACTAGGTCAATTAATTCGCCGACAGTCTGTTTGAGTTGTTGCTCATTCACACCCTTTATGCGTAGCCCATAACCAATATTGGCCTGAACCGTCATTTGCGGAAAGAGTGCGTAATGTTGAAATACCATGCCGATCTGACGCCGCTCGACAGGTACGTCAGTGACCTCTTGTGTACCAAACCGAATGATGCCGCCTTGATCGACCGTCTCAAGACCAGCGATGAGTCTTAAGAGGGTCGTTTTGCCGCAACCCGAGGGCCCAAGCAACGCCAAGACTTCGCCGGGATATACGTCAAGCGAAGACGGCAATAAGCCTTGCGTACCGTCGGGGTAGGTTTTGGCGCACTGCACGATTTGTACAGACGTGCGTTCAAGTTCCATAGCGCTTTTGCACCTCGTTGGCGATTGCTTGTAGGGCCCATAACAGCGGCAGCACCACAATAAAAAAAATGAGCGTGTAGGCCGAGCCCACCTCAATACGCATCGAGGCGTAGCTATCCGCCAAGCCAACCGGTAGCGTGCGTGTCAAAGGGGTATGCAACATCCAGGTCAGGTTGAACTCGCCAACTGAAAGCGTAAACACCATCAAGGCGCTGGCGATAATGGCAGGCATCACTGCGGGGATCAACACCCCCAATAGTCGGCGCGTGAATCCTGCGCCCAACGTACGCGCCGCCTCTTCAAGCGCGATGAGTTCTCGGTTTGCAAAGGCAGACGATACCGTGCGCACCACAAACGGTAAGGTGAACACGATGTGGCCCACCAGAATAAATAAAAAACTTTGCCGAAAACTACGAAATTGACCATACACAAGAATCAAAGCCAAGCCGGTCGCTAAACCTGGTACTGCCACTGGCAAGGTCAAGAGTTCTTCGAACAGACGCGCCCAACGCGAACGGGATCTGGCTAACGCATACGCGCATGGGACTCCGACAACGATGGTGATCAACGCACACAGACTTGCGATCGTCAACGACCACACTAACGTGTCACCGTAGCCTTCCCACACCTGTTCAAGCCAGCGCGTCGTCAGCCCGCTCGCTAAGCCTTTTGAATAATTGTTCACAAGGCCCGCCGTCATCGACAGCACCATTGGGATTAGCATAAATAGCGTCACGAGCGCCGTGAGACTCGCTAGCGTAAACGGAAATTGACGAGGGGCGCGTTGACGACTCATAGGCTAAACCGACACCGGTGCAGAGTCTGTATAACGCCTTGCCACATACATCACCAGCCAAGTCACCAAGCCCAACGCCATCGACAGCGCTGCCGCCAAGGCAAAGTTGGCGTAATT
>JBAWWV010000435.1:0-3023 GCA_037146575.1 Alcaligenaceae bacterium
CACCAGGTTGCGCGGTTGATATCGTCGGACGCGCACTGGCTCAACATCTGTCGACCGCCTTTGGTCAGCCTGTTCTGGTTGAAAACAAACCGGGCGCCAATGGGGTGATTGGTTCAGCACTGGTTGCAAAAGCCGAGCCAGACGGCTATACCCTGTTGCTCAGCGCCTTGGGGGCCATCACCGTTATTCCGCACGTTCGCGATGTTGGCTACGATCCCCTTAAAAGCCTCATGCCTGTCACGCAAGCTGTGCGTCTATCGCTGGTGTGGTTAGCAAGACCGGGGCTTGAAGCAAAAACAATGGCCGATCTCATCAAACTAGACAAGGCTGGGGTCAAACTTTCAGCTGGTAATTCGGGCAACGGCAGCCCAAATCATCTTGCGATTGAGCAGTTCAATCTGATGGCAGGCACCAACCTCACCTCGGTGCCGTACCGTGGTGAGAGCCCTGCTCTGACTGACTTGATGGGCGGACAAATTGACCTAGCAGTGATCACCTTAGTTGCAGCGACTGTGCCACTCAATGCGGGCAGCATCAAACTGCTAGCCACTTCAAGCACCAAAGCCCCACAATCGATGCCAAAACTTGCAACGGTCGCTGAATCGACGGGCCTAACTGAATACTCAGCCGAAGCTTGGCAAGGCGTTTTTGTTCCCGCCGGCACAGCACCAGCAATCGTGAACCGTCTAAACGCTGAATTCATCAAAATTCTGCATTCACCCGAAGTCAGCAAGTTTTTGCTAGACAGAGGCACTGAACCCGTTGGCAATAGCGTTTCTGAGTTTTCTGCCCTCGTACAGACTGAGTTTGTGAAGTACGGCGCTTTGGCCAAAAAAATCCAATTAAAAGTTGAGTAGATGTCATGACAAACAATCTTTGCGTACGTTTTGTGAAAGCCGCAAGCGGTGCGATCGACGCGAGCCACTTTGCCGTCAGCACTGAAGCGATACCCAAGGCAGAGTTGGGTGACATCGTGGTGCAAAACGCCTTCGTCTCACTCGACCCCTATCAACGTCGTCAGATGATGCCCAATGTTGCCTATGCTAATCCGTTGAATTTAGGTGACGTCATGGTGGGCCGCGCAATTGGACAAGTCGTCGAATCAAAACACACAGACTTTAAGGTGGGTGACTGGACGCTTGGCCATTTTGGTTGGCAGCGTTACACCAAGATCAAAGCGTCTAGCGCAGAGAAAATTAACTTGGATGGCTTTTCTGCCTCGACTTACCTCGGTGCGCTTGGTAGCCCCGGAGTAACAGCCTGGGTGGGCTTACGCGCGATCGCTAAGGCCGTGCCCACAGACACTGTTGTGATCTCTGCCGCAACCGGAGCGGTCGGTAGCGTTGCAGCTGCCTTAGCTCGCTCGAGCGGTTGTCGTGTAGTTGGCATCGCGGGTGGCGCCGCAAAATGTCAGCATGCAGTCGAGAAACTTGGTTACTCGGTATGCATCGATTATCGCGACCCGAACTTCAAGCAATTACTTGCAGACGCAACGCCCAACGGTATTGACGTCGATTTTGAAAATGTCGGTGGCGCCATCTTTGATTGTGTACTCGAACGCCTAAATGATTTTGCACGCATTGCGTTATGCGGCATGATCTCGCAATACAACTTGATTAAACCCGATGGTGTACGCAATATTGGCGAGATCTTGAATAAAAACGCCACGTTACAAGGCTTTAGGGTCACGAGTTACCCCGAGCACCGAGCGCAAGCACAGCAAGATATTAAAGCGCTGCTACGCAGCGGTGCCTTGCAGCCCACAGAGACGTTCGTTGAAGGGCTAGAGGCTGCCCCACAGGCGTTTGTAGATTTATTTAAAGGTGCAAATCTTGGAAAATTGCTTGTGCAGGTTTGAGCTGGTTTAGCACCCTATACGCACAGCGCATCAATCAACACCGATACATCTTCTAACTCTTCGAAGTGCTGACATAACTCAATCACTCTCTCTAGCTGTGGATTCTTGAGCGCTTGCGGCATGAGCGCCGCACAGGCGTGAAACTTAGTGATTTCACCTTCCCACCCAAGCGGATTGCCTGGGCTACCGTAAGGGTGAGGCACCTCGATTACAAGTTGCTGCCCTTGCACTAAATCGAGCTCAACCTTTCCAGAGAATGTTGGAACCTCTTTTGGCAACAAGTACGCTTCGATCTTAGGCATTAAGGCTCGAATCGCAGGATCGAGAAGCGCAACAGGTGAAAGCTCATTGGCCAATAAGCGTTTATGAACAGCAATCGTTGCAACGCAGTACGGCAAACTAAACTGCGCCTCAATGGCAGTCTGGGGATACCATTTCTTTTCGTAGTTATCAGCAACGAGTCCAAACGGTGTAGGATGCAAGCCGCACCGAATTCGCGCGATGTCCTGATAACTGAATTGATGCTGCTTCATCAACTGTTCAACACCCGTCATACTTGCATGCGCACCATAACAACAGGCATATCCTTTAGTCATTGACTCAGGCCACTCCCAAATGTCGCCTAAGCCACGAGTGAGTGCTGTTGGATCATTTTTTTTATGAAAATGCGTCTCGAGAAGACCACGTGGTCCTAGAAAAATATTGCGAGTTCCAGTAGTGCCGCGTTGCGCGAGCTCTACGGCATGCAAGGCGTCTGAACTAGTGAAGCCGTGTTTGACGCGCATCATCTGGTTGCCTTCCACAACGCATTGAAAGTCTCCCGAACCAAGTATGGAATAACCAATGTGTGAAAAATCAGTGACAGGATCATACGGTGGGGGTTGTCGCATCGCTGGCACTGCTTGCAACGGGCTGTTAGTCGCGACAAAGAGGCTACTGCCGTCAGGAGGTTGCCGAAGGAGATCCTGCGCCGCAATCTGACCATCCGCCCCGGCTTTAACCTCGACGATTGCGTTGCGTCCAAGTGCGGTGCCGATGTGCGGCGCAATTAATCGAGCAACAATGTCAGAAATCGATGCCGCGGGGAACCCGACTAAGAGCCTAACTGTCTTTTTATCTTGCGCAAATGCAGAAGTCAATGGCACACTTAGCGCAAAGGGAGTGG
>JBAWWV010000436.1:0-3007 GCA_037146575.1 Alcaligenaceae bacterium
GTGTTTAAAGCCTTGGCCGCGCTCGCCCACTAGCCAGGCAAACGCCCCTTCAAGCCGGATCTCGCCGCTCGCCATCGAGCGGGTGCCCAACTTATCTTTTAAACGCAAAATCCGATAGTTGTTATGCGTGCCATCAGCAAGGTTACGAGGGAGTAAAAACAGCGAAACCCCTTTGAGCCCCTCGGCGCTTTCAGAGCGCGCCAGCACCATTGCAAAGCCGGCGTCTGGGTTTGAACAAAACCACTTGTCGCCCGTGAGTGACCAGTTGCCGTCAGCGGTTTGGCTGGCCTGCGTCGCGGTGGCACTCACGTCTGAACCCGCACCCTGTTCTGTCATAAACATGGCGCCCTGATGCAAGGCATCAAAGTCTTGGGTCGTGACCATCGGCAAGATTTTTTCGACCAAAGCCGGATCGCCAAATTTACGCAACGTGCGAGCCAACGAGTCAGTCATACTGACTGGGCAGCACAAGCCAAACTCCGCTTGTACAAATAAATAGGTAAGCGCGTATTTGGCGGCCGGTGGCATAGGCGTGGGCCAGTTCAATACACCACCGCGATGCGACATGGCAGCTAAGCCGAACTCGCTGTAGGCGTAACGCTCAAGCTCGACGTAAGCTGGGTGTTTGTTGACCTGCGAGGTGTCAATACCAGCACGGGTGCGCACTGAAAGTGTCGGGGGATGCTTGTCCGCGACGCCAGCCAGGTCATCAAGTAAAGAGCCCGCTAAAGCACCGAGTCGCTGTAAGTGTGGCAGCAAATGTTGATGCAAATCTTTTGGCAGATAGCAGGCTAGTAGGTCTCGCCCAGCGTCTGCAGCAAATAAATTTATCCCGTGCGCGTCTGGAACAGGATGCTCTGGTGCAAGGTTGTTATTTAGCATGAGCGAAAAATCTTTTCTTGAGGCTTCAGAAGCAGGGCACTAAACAGATCAACAACATTGTTGCGATCTGGGCAGGCTAAAGTCAGGATGAAGTCACGGACAGGCATGCAAGAGTCTCTTTTGCGATTGCCAAGCTCGAGGTTAAGCCAGGTGATTCGATACCAAATAAATTCACTAAGCCCGGAATCCCATGGGTGGCGGGCCCAGCGATCATGAAATCGGCCGCGGCTTCGTGCGGCCCCGAAATTTTAGGGCGAATCCCAGAATAGCTGGGCGATAAGGTGCCATCTTTCATGCCGGGCCAGTAGGTACGCACTGCCTCGTAAAAGCCTTCGCAGCGTGCCGGATCGACCGTGTAATCGACTTGATCGATCCATTGAACGTCAGGTCCAAATTTTGCTTGCCCACCCAGATCAAGTGTGAGGTGTACGCCCAAGCCTGCGTGGTGCGGTGTAGGGTAAATCAAGCGAGTGAAGGGTGCGCGACCTTGCAGGCTGAAGTAGCTGCCCTTGCAAAGGTACTCTGTGGGGATCGAGGACTCTGGTATCCCTTCGATTTGGCGAGCCAACGTGGGGGCGTGCAGGCCTGAGGCGTTGATCAGCACGTTGCACGAGAGTGCCATGGCATCAGCACCACCAAATTGCAAATCAAAGCCACCGCCGCCGCGTACGCTGCCCGATACAAGCGGTGTATGAAATACGCATTGGGCACCAGCGTTTTCAGCATCACCCTGATAGGCCAGCATCAGGCCATGGCTATCGATGATTCCGGTTGAGGGGGACAGTAGCGCTGCTGTACAAAACAGCGCAGGTTCAAGTGCTTGCGCCTGCGCTGCCGATAACAACTCCATATCAGTCACGCCGTTGGTGTGCGCTTTTTTTAGGATGTCAGTCAGTGTCGGGATCTCGTCTTCGCTAGTCGCAACGATGAGTTTGCCCAAACGCTTATGCTTGACACCATGCTCAGCACAGTAGGCGTATAAAAGATGACGGCCTTCAACGCACAAGCGGGCTTTGAGGCTACCGGCTGGGTAATAAATACCCGCGTGAATCACTTCTGAGTTGCGTGCGCTGGTGCCGGTGCCGATGCCCTCCGCCGCCTCAACCACCATCACTTCGCGCCCACTTTGGGCGAGGGCTCGGGCGATTGCTAAACCGACTGCGCCTGCGCCGACCACAATGCAATCAATATCTGTGCTCATGACTTCGAATTATTTTTGAAGATTAGGGGTGAGATCGTAGCCACCTGCGTGGTAGACCAGAGGCAAGGCCTCTGAGCGCTCACAGTGTTCAACTTCGCCAATAAAAATAATGTGATCGCCTTCGTCGTAGCGACTGCGGTTGAAACACTCAAACCAGGCGGCGCAAGGTAGGTCGAGGCGTGGTGAGCCACCGGGCGCTTGCGCGAGGGGCATGTCGGCAAACCGTTCGGCGGCGGTTCCGCGGGTAAAGCGGTGCGACACACCAAGCTGTTCGTGACTCATGACGTGGATGACGTAGCGCTCGCAGTGCAGCATCGTGGCCATGGATGAGGAGCCACGCGACAGACTAAAGAGCACCAGCGGCGGTTCAAGCGACACAGAGTTAAATGAGCTGACTGTGAGCCCGACCGGTGCTTGCCCGGGGAGGCAGGCGGTGATGACGGCAACGCCAGTGGGGAAGCGCCCCAGTGTTGCGCGAAACGAAGCAGAATCAAAGCTTGGTGCAGAGGCGGTCATGTTATGGAGAAATACGTTTGAGTGTCCAGCCAGTGCCAGAGCGTTGATAGGTGAGCCGATCGTGCAGGCGCGAAGGGCGCCCCTGCCAAAATTCAAAATACTCAGGTGTTAAACGGTAGCCGCCCCAATGAGGTGGACGCGGAGGTTGGTCGCCATATTTTTGCTGCACGGCCGCTGTGTTTGCCTCGAGTTCTGCAAGTGTCGTGGGTTGACTTTGAGCCGATACCCAGGCACCCAGTCGCGAACCTAGCGGACGGCTATGAAAATAATCGTCAGATTCTTGCGCAGACACTTTGGCGACCTGCCCGTTCAGACGAACTTGACGCTCAAGGGGTTGCCAAAAAAAGTTCAGACTCGCCCAGGGTTGTACGGCCAGATCCTGCCCTTTGCGCGAGTTGTAATTGGTGA
>JBAWWV010000437.1:0-3002 GCA_037146575.1 Alcaligenaceae bacterium
GTGATACAAAGTACCCGCATCACCTCCAGGAAAATCACAACGCGCCGTACCCACATCGGGCATAAACAGCGTATCGCCAACAAAGACGGCGTCGCCAAATTGATACGCGACACACGCGGGTGTATGGCCTGGCACGAAAAGTGTGTGGCCAACGAGTTGCCCAACTTTAATTTCAGCACCATCGGCTAACAGCACATCAAACTGCGACCCATCTGGCTTAAAGGACGGTTCAAGATTAAAGATGCCCGCAAACACGTTCTGTACGCCCGTAATGTGCTCACCAATCGCTAGCTTGCCGCCCAGCGTTTGCTTAAGGTAAGACCCAGCAGATAGATGATCCGCATGGGCATGCGTTTCTAAAATCCATTGAACTGTCAGGTTCTGCTCGCGAACAAAGGCGACGACCTTGTCTGCACTGGCTTGGCTGGTGCGGCCAGACTTTGGATCGTAATCAAGCACTGGATCAATGATGGCGCAAGCGGATCCCTGCTTTTCGTACACCACATAGGTCACTGTCCAAGTGTTGGCATCAAAAATACCGTGTACGACTGGTGTGATCGAAATCGTCGCCTGCTGCCCCATGTGCGTGCCTCAAAAATAGGTCATTGCAAAAATAGTTTGCCTAGTGATAATATATCATTTAATAAATTATATAAAGATACTTTATTATGACAACACTTGATCTATCGCAACAGTTATCACCGCCCTCGGGGGCAATCGAACTACAAACGATGCAGGCTTCAGCCGCGCAGGCGTGCCGTTTTCTGAAGGTGTTGGCGAATCCCGATCGCCTTCTGATCCTTTGTCAACTGACTCAAGGTGAGCGGCGCGTGGGCGAACTCGAAGAGTTGCTCGGTATCGTTCAACCCACCCTTTCACAGCAATTGACGGTGCTACGCGAAGAGCAACTGGTCAGCACCCGTCGCGAGGGCAAAAACATTTATTACCAATTCTCTAGTCCATCGGCCCTGGCCGTTATGAAAGTTCTGTACTCAGAGTTTTGCAATGACTCGGAGGCACAGCGATGACGATTGACTGGTCGCACTTCACCCCCTGGACCGCGCTCTCAGGCGGCCTATTGCTCGGGCTTGCCTCGGCCTTATTTATTTTGCTCAACGGCCGCAACTTGGGGATCAGCGGCATTCTCGGCGGCTTGATCCCGCCCAAACCCACCGACGCCTTTTGGCGCCTCGCCTTTCTCGCAGGGCTTTTCTCCTCGCCCTGGGTCTTCAAAGCCATAGCGCCGTCCACCATGCTCACAGCGCCACGCATCGATGCGGGTGTGCTCTTGCTGATCATCGCAGGTCTGCTCGTAGGCCTTGGCACTCGCTATGGGTCAGGCTGTACCAGTGGGCACGGCGTGTGCGGCTTAGCGCGTCTGTCGTCGCGTTCTTTGATCGCAACCTTAGCCTTTATGGCGGCAGGGTTCGCCGTCGTGTTTATTGCGCGCCACCTACTTTAAGGGACACCCCATGCATCGCCTCAGCGAATTTATCGTCGGACTCGTGTTTGGTTTAGGCCTGTTGCTGTCGGGTATGACCGACCCAGGCAAAGTATTAGGCTTCTTGGATCTCTTTGGCCAATGGGATCCCTCGCTTGCCTTCGTGATGGGCGGGGCGATTCTTGTTGCTTTTTTTGCCTTTGCACTAGCCAAAAAGCGTGCGAGTACTTTTTTAGGCGGAGCTCTGAGCCTGCCAACCTCAAACGTCATTGACAAACGTCTAGTGATCGGCAGCCTACTCTTTGGTGCAGGTTGGGGCTTGGCCGGTTTTTGCCCAGGCCCTGCCTTGGTATCGATGGCTGCGGGTCAAGAGAAAGCGCTCATCTTCGTGGCTGCAATGGTGCTCGGTATGGTGGGCTTTGAGCTTGTCGAGCGCAGGTGATGTCCGGTCACCGACCTCGAGATCAACGTTCTGGATATCGCTGCCAAGACCTTGGAGCAGGTTCAACTGCTGAACAATCGCGCAGGCCGGGTATGCTGGACTAAAGCCTGAACCCAAGCTGCGCTGCACCGCAGCATTAAAAATTTCGATATCGCCACGCGTTTCAACAAAAACCCTTTTAAGACCGTGTTTTAATTAACAACTTAAAGGGTGCCGTTCTAGACACCTTACGCCTTGTTGTCACCAGCTAGGCTTCACAAAAAACAAGATGAACACACAACATAAGCTGTTTAATAAGAACCTCGTTCTTTTGATCGTATGCCAAGGCATCTTTCTCACCAACAACGTCACCTTTATTGCGATCAACGGCTTAGTGGGTTTAAGCCTCACTAACATTGCCTGGATCGCAACCCTACCCATCATGGGCTATGTGATCGGCGGTGCACTCTCAACGTCTATCGTTGCAAAATATCAAAAGAAACTTGGTCGAAAAAAATCTTTTCAAACTGGCTTGATTGTTGCGATTCTGTCTTCTCTAGTTTGTGCCTACGCGGCGTACTCTAAAAATTTCTGGATCCTAGTGGCCGGCACTGTCTTCGCTGGTTATTACAGTGCCAACGGACAACTCTACCGCTTTGCGGCAGCTGAACTCACGCACAGCAGCCTGCGTGAAAAAGCGGTGTCCTGGGTATTAGCTGGCGGTATTCTGGGCGCTGTGATCGGCCCCAATCTTGCCAACTGGACGCGCAACAGTTTCGAAACGCCCTTTTTGGGCGCCTATCTCACACTCACGCTGGCGGGCTTCTTAGGTATGGCGGTGATGCACTTCATTCACTTTCCAGATGAAACAGAAGTTAAAAAAGAACTCCCTCCTGGGCGCCCTCTTTCTGAAATTTTGCGTCAACCGGTTTTTGTGGTCGCAGTGATCGGCTCAGCGCTCGGTTATGGCGTCATGAATCTTTTGATGGCTGCCACCCCGCTGGCCATGCAAATGTGCGGCATGCCTTTCTCGGATACTGCGTTAGTGCTTGAATGGCACGTGATCGGAATGTTTGCGCCCGGCTTTTTTACCGGCTCACTGATCAAAAAATATGGCACAACCAACATGATGGGGTTGGG
>JBAWWV010000438.1:0-2972 GCA_037146575.1 Alcaligenaceae bacterium
AGCGTGACTTCGCTCGCCTTGCGCAGTTTTCCATTATCAGTGCGATACAGCGTGTTTTTTTCTTCGCCCGAGAACAGTAAGATCGTTGCCCACGCGCCATGATCGTGCGGCGGCGTGCGGCGACCTGCGGGGAAACAAACCTTCAGCAGCGAGATCGTCGACGAGCGGTAAAACACTTGCCGCGCATTGCCGCCCGTGCCTGAGACAAACCGCAGGGCTTGGTCGACAGCGTCGATATCACCACGCAGCGCTTCGAGTTCTTCCCTTGCGGCGTTCATCGGGTTGCCGCTAGCGCCGGCCTTGGCGAAGCGAGCGACGAGTTCGTGTACTTGCATGGTGGTCCCTTTGGCGTTGTCGGCATTTGCGATGCTAAGTGATTGAGTATATTGCGAATTGTGACTAGATGACTATTTGGCTTATTGACAAGAGAACAAGCTCGAACACCCGCAAGGCTAGATGATGCACAACCCGCTTCACCCTTCGCGCAACCGCCTTTGCTCTTGCCAAAGTCGCCGACCTCGCATCTCGGTTTGTTTCATTAAACCGACACGGCATATGCCGTTTAGCGTATTAAATACAATATCTAGACATACACTTCTTATATTCGGTCAAGTTCCGGAAACTTAAGATTGCCCGACCAATTAATAAGCTGTACAAACGACCCTTAATCAACGTTGCACGGTTCAATTCATGAAAGCATCCTCTCACTTTACGATGACTTTTCTGGCGGCTTCGTTTGCGTGTTTTGCTCCGGCAATCACACAATCGGTAAGCGCTCAGATCACCACCCCTCAAACCACCCAGGCTCCGGTTTTTTCAAGTCAAGAATTAGACGCGATGCTTGCACCGATCGCCTTGTATCCTGATTCGCTGCTGTCCCAAGTTTTGATGGCCTCTACGTATCCACTTGAAATCGTTCAAGCCGCACGTTGGTCTAAAAGCTCGGGCAATCAAGGTGGCGACGCAGCCTTGGCGAGAGTCAGCGATCAGACTTGGGATCCAAGTGTTCAATCCTTGGTTGCTTTCCCGCAAGTACTGGCCATGATGAGCGAGCAGCTCGACTGGACGCAAAAACTCGGTGACGCCTTTCTGGCTGAGGAAGGCGAGGTCATGAGCGCGATCCAGCGCTTGCGCATGCAAGCGCAGCGGGCCGGTAATTTGAGCAGTAACGTGCAGCAAAATGTCGTGTCCCAAGGTCAGACCATTGTGATTGAACCTGCTCAACCCACAGTGATTTATGTGCCGGCGTACAACCCGAGCGTCGTCTACGGTGCTTGGGCTTACCCTGCCTATCCGCCGATGTACTACCCCGGTGTTGCGCTCTGGTACCCCGGACAAGCGTTTGTCAACGGTTTAGCCTGGGGTGTGGGCGTCGCCGCGACAGCTGCAATTTTTGGTGGTTTTAACTGGAACAACCGCAGCGTCAACATCAACGTCAATAATTTCAATCGGATCAACCGCAACAACGTCTACAGCGGCAACAACAACACCTGGCGGCATAACCCCGATCATCGCGGAAGCATCGCCTATCGTGATAATGCCTCGCGCGAACGCTTCGCGTCTAATAACCGCAGTGCCCCAGCCGCAGCCGCAGCGCGAAGCGCAGACTTCCGTGGTCACGCACCTCAGGCGGCAAACAGAGCAAACGACGCGGGGTTCAACCGCCAAGCTCCTGCGATCAATCGACAACCTGACGCCGCTAATCGCGCCGTTCAGCGTGACAATTTCCAACAACGAGCCCCTCAAGCAGCAGCTGCTCCTAAACGCGATGCGTTTCAAGGGCTGGACGCCGGTCGGCAACAAATCGATCGCGGTCGCGTAAGCCAGGCTGCAGCCAACCATAGTGGCGCACAACGCCCAAACCGTCCTAGTGGTGGCGTTGGCGGTGGTGGCAACCGCGCTGGAGGTGGTGGCAGAGGCGGCCGTTAAACACACGAACGCAGACTTGTACCCACCTCAAACAAGATAAAACCTCATACAGAGAACGTTATGATTTCACGCTTTAGCTCTGCCCTATTTTTGATTGCGAGCCTGTTGCTTGAGGCAACCAGCGCCCATGCTCAACGCCTGCAACAAGTTTTTGAAACTCCCGAAGTCGCCATGGAGCAATTCGGCAAGGCTATCAAGGCCAAAGACGTCGATGCGTTAATCCTGATGCTAGGCGCAGACTACAAAGAAATCATCCCTGAGCCCACCAAAGAGGACTATCAGCGTTTTGTTGCAACATGGGATAGCGCACATGCCGTGATCATGGAAGGCCCAGACCTCGCGCATATCAGCGTTGGCACCAAAGGTTGGACACTGCCGATTCCGCTAGCCAAGCACCGTATGGGTTGGTTTTTTGATATGGATCGCGCTGATGATGAAATCGACGCCCGTCAAATCGGCGCGAATGAACTGTCTACGATTAAAGCCATGCTTGCCTATGGTGATGCGCAGCGCGAATACCAAGCCACTGACCGCCAGGGGGATGGCGTCTTGCAATATGCCCAGAAGCTGCAAAGCACACCCGGCCAAAAAGACGGCCTGTACTGGCCAACCAATGCGAACGAGCCGCGCAGCCCGATCGGAGAATACTTTGCCCAATCAAAGTCGATCGACGGCCTAGAGCGCCGTGGGTTTCATGGTTATCAGTACCGTATTCTGACCGCGCAAGGACCTGCAGCTAAAGGCGGTGCGAAATCGTATATTCAACATCGCCACATGACCGAAGGCTTTGCGCTGATTGCCTGGCCTGTTGAATATGGCGAGACGGGAGTGATGACGTTTATCGTCAATCAGGAGGGCATCGTGTACCAAAAGAACCTGGGGGCTCAGACCCATTCAGTCGCAAGCAATACCCACCGCTTTAATCCGGACAATACTTGGACACAAGTTTCGGAAGAGGATTTGAAATAGGAAACCGCAAGTGAGTAGCCAAGCCGACCACGGCTCGTTATCATATGGATCATGAATGCGAACCTACGTCCAAG
>JBAWWV010000439.1:0-2970 GCA_037146575.1 Alcaligenaceae bacterium
GTGGTCGGCGGCTCCCACCCAACGTAACGTGGCACAACTTTCGCAAGATGGTGTCAAAGTCTTGGGACCAGGCTCTGGGCAACAAGCTTGTGGTGAAACTGGCGACGGTCGCATGCTAGAAGCCCTGCAACTCTTGGCCGAAATGGTGGCTTTTTTTCAGCCTAAACTTTTACAAAACAAGCGCGTACTAATCACCGCGGGCCCCACCGTCGAACCGATCGATCCTGTGCGTGTCATTACCAACCGTTCTTCAGGCAAAACCGGCTATGCACTGGCACGGGCTGCCTTTGAAGCTGGTGCCAAGGTGACGCTCATCTCAGGCCCAACCGCCCTCCCTGAGCCCTACGGCATCCCTTGCATTCAGGTACAGACCGCGCAACAAATGCATGATGCGGTGCTGGCACAAGTCAAAGAGCAAGATGTGTTCATCTCAGTGGCGGCGGTAGCCGACTGGCGAATCGCGAACGTGGCAAGCGACAAGATCAAGAAAGACCCGAAGTCAAAAACCACACACACCCCCAACTTAGAGTTTGCGCTCAACCCTGACATTCTTGCTACGGTTGCCGCCCTGCCCGACGCTCCTTGGTGCGTAGGCTTTGCTGCCGAAACTGAGCGACTCTCTGAGTATGCGCACGACAAACGTAAGCGTAAAGGCATCCCGATGCTAGTCGGGAATCTTGCGCAACACGTCATGGATGCTGACCACACAACCGTTAGTATTTTTGATGAGCACGGCGAGCATCCTCTCCCGACTAGCGCCAAGCAAGACGTGGCACGTCAACTGATTGCTGCGATTGCGGCACGTCTCCCCGTCAAACGGTAAGTACAGCTCGACATGGATGCGCTGATCACACAGGCGGGGCAATTTATTCAAACCCATCAGGAGTGGGCTGGCCTGATCATTTTTTTAATGACGTTTGGCGAATCGCTGTTTGTCATCGGGATCTTTTTGCCTGCTACGGTCTTACTCATGATGAGCGGGGGCTTAGTCGGTAGCGGCATACTTCCTGTCCTGCCCATTTTTCTCTGGGGTGTTGCCGGTGCCATACTCGGTGATGCGCTGTCATATTGGTTCGGCAAATGGTTTGGCCCGCGGGCCTTACGAACGAAATTACTGAAAACGCGTCGCAGCACAGTGGCACGCGCACGCTTATTATGTTTTCGGTATGGTTTTTTGGCAGTCTTGGTGGGGCGCTTTCTAGGCCCGCTGCGCTGTTTGATACCGACCGTTGCCGGCGTCATGGGCATGCCTGAAAAAAGGTTTCAAGTTGCAAATATTTTGTCTGGTATCTTATGGGTTCCAGCCTTGCTGGCCCCCGGGTATTTAACCGCGATTAGCCTCGATGCCGCCAGGCACTCACGCGAGTCGTTGATTTACTCGGCCTTGGGGTGCTCGGTGTTAATCGGTATTGCGGTACTGATCTGGACCACCCGAAGCGCGCACCAAAAAAAACGACGTTCGACAAACTAGACACTTCCCAACCTTAAGGAACTCACCTTGAAAGCTGTCGAATTGAAAATTTTAGATCCAAGGATGCGCGAACATATCCCCGCTTACGCCACGGCCGGTTCTGCAGGCTTGGATTTGAGGGCCTGCCTTGAGGCCCCTTTAGTGCTTGAACCTGGCGCGACCCACCTCATCCCTACCGGGCTGGCTCTGCACGTTGCTGATCCGGCCTATGCCGCCGTGATTTTGCCGCGCTCTGGGCTTGGCCATAAACACGGTATCGTGCTGGGCAATCTGGTTGGTTTGATTGACTCTGATTATCAAGGCCCCTTAATGGTGTCAGCCTGGAATCGCAGCCAAACTCCCTATACCCTTGAGCCGCTTGAGCGCTTAGCGCAGCTCGTTGTCTTACCCATCGCGCAAGTGCAATTTACAGTGGTCGACGAGTTTGAACAAAGCACGCGCGGCACCGGTGGCTTTGGCAGCACCGGCAAAAGCTAGTACGCAAAGCGTTTGCTGCGTTCACAGCACCGGCCAGCTGTCCTATGCCGCCACGGCCGCACGGTTCAAGGCCTGTTTTAGCCCTGTCTCTTAGACTGCGTACATTGAACCTCGGCGGGCGCGCTGCGCGAAACCAGCGCCTGTGCGATTTGGGCAGACAACAGTTGTGTGTTTTTTTGCTGACCCAACACAAGCGCGGTTACGCCCACTTCGACGTTTTGTTTGAACCTTGAAAAACAGGTCAACACCAATCCACTCTGGCCAAACCGCAAACGCCACAAGGCGTCAAGAGCGACATACTGCCCAGGCACGAGTTCAAACCGTTGCACATCAACCTGAATTTGCGTCGCGTCAGACTGCGTCACAGTCTGATTGATATTTTGCACGGGCGGCATCCCCAACGAGGCGGTCAGCTCTAGCCCAAGCGCACTTTGCAGGTGCGAAGACAAGGTCGCCGTCCATCGGTCATCGCTTAACGGTAACAGGCGCCCGTTCGGCTCACGAGTCACCAAGGCCGAGTTGTCGACTTCAGGCGGTACCGTGACCGGGCTCAGTGCATAGGCAACGACGCGCTGACCAGAAGGAGCCGCCGCGCGCGTACCCTCAGGACTGAGCGTGTAGTAGTGTGGCGAGGGAGTTGAGCAACCAGCAAGCAAGGCAACCAACACGACTAGCAAGAAAGTTTTCATTTTGCAGATGCTTTTCATTTTGCAGGTGCCCCAAGCGTTTCGCGTGAATAGGGTTTCGGATTACGGCCGGTGATGATCGAATCTGGCTGGGTCTGTAACGAGTCAGTCAGCCCGCGCAACGAACGTAAGCTGCGCCTCAGGTCTTCGAGCATGGCCTCAGTACTGGCGGTCATTGGGCTGCCCGGTGCAATTAACCCGTTCAGATTCTTGACGGCAAGCTCGATCTGCGTCAACGTTGTCGCGAGTTTAGGGACCACCGATTTGTCGAGCGTCACAGTGAGCACTTTGATCTGCTTGATCATCTCGTTGACTTCGTTTCCAATAGATTCGAAC
>JBAWWV010000440.1:0-2957 GCA_037146575.1 Alcaligenaceae bacterium
GCCTGCTCTACCGTCGCGGCAACTTTAACGGCAGCTTTGATCAACTGATTCTTGACGGCTTGATGGCGGTCAAAGATGCGCCGATCGCTTTCTCTCCGGGCTGTCGCTGGGGCACGTCTTTATTGCCTGGGCAAACCATCACCTTCGAACACTTGATGGATCAAACTGCCATTACCTACCCCTACACCACCACCACCATGATGAAAGGCGAAATGCTCAAGACGATTCTTGAAGATGTCGCTGACAATCTCTTTAATCCTGATCCCTATTATCAACAGGGTGGCGACATGGTGCGTGCGGGTGGATTGCAATACGCGATTGATCCAACGGCTAAGGCCGGCAACCGCATTTCTGATATGCGTTTAAGCGGCAAGCTTATTGATGCAGACAGCACCTATAAGGTTGCGGGCTGGGCGCCAGTTTCTGTCGAAGCTAAGCAGGCTGGCGGCGAACCGATATGGGACTTGATGACCACGTACTTGAAAGATATCAAAACAGTCAAAGCCAGTCCGTTGAATATGCCAATCATTAAAGGCACTGCTAATAACCCGGGGCTCGCGTAAGCTCGCCTTACGATCAGTCACCGAGCCTATTCAGTTCTATGCGCAAATTAGGCGCGCTGTTTAAATACTCAAGGATCTTCATGTCAGCACAACTCAAACAAATGGTCTGCGCCCTGCTCTTGATGCTTGGAATGTTCAGTATGGGTTCTGCAACGGCGCAGTCTAGCGTGATCTATCACATCGATCATGCGGCTACGCAAGGCTTAAAAGGCCTGCGCAACATTCGCAATCACTTGGATGTGGCACCGAAAACAAAAATCGTGGTGGTCACGCATGCCGAGGGGGTTGACCTGCTAATCGAGGGCGCAAAAGATGAAAAAAATGCAGTTGAGTATGCGCCATTGATCGCCGCGCTGAAATCGCGAGGCGTACGCTTTGAAGTCTGTGAAATCACACTCAAAAATCGTAAGCTCAACAAAGAGCAATTTATTCTCGACGCTGACTTCACACCTTCGGGGGTCGTGCGTATCGCTGATTTGCAGTTTCAAGACAAGTACGCGTATATCAAACCTTAGTCGCAAAACTTAGTGGTCGTATTTTTATTGACAGTATCTTGATTGACCGCATCTTGATGGACCGTAGCTTGATTGACTGAATGTTTATTGACCGTATTTTTTTAGCTCAAACAGATCAGCGTCAACCATCAGGCCAAAGTCTTTCTGAACCACTTTGCCCTGAGGGTTGACAACATAGAGCTCTGGAATACCGCGCCGTTTGCCAAGTGTTGCCGACCACTCTGGGGTCATCATGGCGGTCAGAAACGGCCAGGCATGTTCCTCAGCGTAATTTTTAGCGCTGAACTCATCGCGATCAACCGAGAACGCCACAATGACGGCCTTGTCTGAAGAAAGTTGCGGGGCAAGTTTTTGCAGATTGAGATTTTGCTTATGGCAGTAGGGGCACCACGACGCCCATATTTGAATAATCAAATACTTCCCGGCCAACTGCTCTGCAGTGATCGTCTGACCACCAAACGAAGTCAGCCCCGAGACGCGAATCGTTTGCCCCACCTCAACGGCATGGGCAAACTGACAGCTCGAGAAAAAAAGCAAGAGCAGACTAAGGCAACAGCCGCGAAGTGTGTTCATAGAGAGTTAGTACCGAAACAACAATATTAGAATCTTAGAGGATTTAAAGATCATAGACACAAGCGATCATGAAAAAAAGCCTGTCCTAAACAAGGCACAGGCTTTTTGTCAGGCCGCAAATTGACCTAAAAATTCACGTTATTGTGCCCTTTCAGCTTCAGAATATCGCGCGCCTCGGCAGGCGTAGCAACCTCAAGCGACAGGCCTTCGATGATCTTACGCATACGTGTCACCTGATCAGCATTCGATTTGGCGAGCGCACCTGGGCCATCCCACAAAGAGTCTTCGAGACCCACGCGCACATGACCACCCATTGTGGCTGATTGCGTTGCGATCGGAGTTTGATTGCGACCCGCGCCAAGCACAGACCATTGATAGTCATTGCCAAACAGGCGATCGGCCGTACGCTTCATGTGCAGCACATCTTCGGGATGAGGACCAATACCGCCCAAGATACCAAAGACCGATTGAATTAAGAACGGCGCTTTGATTAAGCCACGATCGATAAAATGCGCAGCCGTATAAAGATGGCCAATGTCGTAGCACTCGATCTCAAAACGCGTGTTGTTTTCGCTGCACGAAGTCAGAATGTGTGCGATGTCTTTGAAGGTGTTTTTAAAGACGCGATCATCACTACCGGCCAAGTACTTTGGCTCCCAGTCGTGCTTGAACGTTTTAAAACGCTTCAGCATGTCATACAAACCAAAGTTCATTGAACCCATGTTCAGTGAAGCCACTTCAGGTTTGAAGTAATGAGCGGGACGCAGGCGATCTTCGATCGTCATGGTCGGGGCACCGCCTGTCGTTAAGTTGATGACGACATCGCTTTTTTCTTTGATCTGGGGCAAAAACTGTTTGAACAAATCTGGGTCTTGTGACGGGCTGCCATCCTTAGGATCGCGTGCATGCAAATGCACGATCGCGGCACCTGCTTGAGCTGCACCGATCGCTGCATCAGCGATTTCTTGAGCAGTGACCGGAATATAGGGCGACATACTTGGAGTATGAATAGCACCCGTGACGGCACAGGTAATAATGACTTTTCTAGGCATAGCGATCTCCGAAAAATTGTTGAATTATTGCACTAAAGTTTCGACGTTGCCGTCAACTGATAAGCTTTGCCCAGAGATCTTGGCACCCGCTTTTGAACAAATAAAAACAATTTGTGCCGCGATATCGTGAGCCGTCACAGTCGTTCGCAGCGACACCCGTTCAAGCGCTCGCGTGCGCATCTGCTCGAGCGTAATCCCAAAAGATTTTGCTTTGGCGTTGAGTACGCGATCTTGACGAGGGCCTTCGACAATAC
>JBAWWV010000441.1:0-2955 GCA_037146575.1 Alcaligenaceae bacterium
ATTTAGATTGAACGCGATGTTAGCATCGGTATCCGTGATTGTAATCGGGGCGGTATTTGCCGGATTGGCAAAGTAGGCTAGCGAACTCGAAGCAGAATACGTTGGCATTACTGAATCCTAAAGTGACCGCTGATGCAATGACAACGCGATACCCCGTTGACGCAAAAATCGGAAGCCCAGTTGAAAACCCCACGATTATGTCGTTGCCGCTAAGGCCGTTACAAGTCGTACGGCGATACGCTCAGCGCGGACAGAATGGGCTGTCTACTTGAACAGTGGCTTAATCATTTTTAAAGGGCAAGGATCAGCGCTGACGCATGGCTAAGATCAGATCAACAGTTGTTGATTCACGATGGCTAGTCTGCAGACATCAACGCATCTATTTGCATTTACTTACCACTTTTACAATGGTAGTAGAGAATGCAATAGTTCCCTTTATCAATTACTGCAATTTGGACTGGGAATATGCAGTAATTTCTAAGGACTTTATGGCACGCTATGCTTGGCTGCCAACGCTACAGCGATTACTGCACCACCTTGGCGTTTTCGCGCAGTTTTTTCACGTAGTCAAAGCGCTGCTTTTGTACCAGCATTTGCCGGATATCGTTTTTAGCCTCTTCAAAGGTGGGCGCTTTAAACGGACGGGTGTCATCAAGTTTGATGAGGTTCCAGCCTGCCGCGGTTTGAATCGGCGCAGCCGACAAAGCACCTTTGGCTAGGTTCACCATCACGTTTGAAATAGCGGGCAAAATCTGAGCCGGTACCACCCATCCTACGTTGCCACCATCTTTTTTGCTTGGATCGAGAGACTTCTCGGTGGCAAGTTTTGCAAACGCTTCACCCTTGCGCAGGCGCGCCAACACCGCCTTGGCCTCGTCTTCGGTTGCCGTCACGATCAGACTCAGGTGATATTGCAACTGATCTTTCATCAGCGCCATCTGCCTTTCGTACTCGGTTTTGAGTGTGGCATCAGGGATAGGATTACGTGCCATGTAATCATTGAGCAAAAGCTCAACCAGAAAGGTCTGCCGCACTTGCGCCCACTGGGCTTGCGCCTCGGTGGTTTTATCAAGGCCTAAACGGGCCGACTCTTGCGCAAGAATTTCGCGATTGACAAGCTCGTCTTGAATCACCTGACGCAATTCAGGTGAATCTTTTTGCCCCTGAGCAATGTTGACCTTCACATTTGTGTCAATCAAAGACTGCGGCACCGCCACGCCATTGACCGTCGCAAACGCGCCCGGTGGCTTAGTCTGTGCCAGGCTGCTGCCACACGCTGCGCTTAACGAAAGTGCAACAAAGATCGCTCTGTAGGCAACCGAAGGCTTGAAAAAGAAAGTCTGCATGATTTTTTGTTTACACTTTGTTGAAGGAATCGAACCGACGAACGATTGAGACTTATTATAGGTGGGTCAGACACTTAGACAGCTGATGCACGCAACAGGATAAACGATGAAAATATTGTTTTCGACTATCGCTCTGACTATGCTCACGCTTTGCAGTCTAAGCCCTATGAGTATCGCTCAAACCAAACCAGAAACTAAGGATTTTTCAGCTATGCACGCCGATCTGATCAAAGCTTTTGCCCCAACCGGCGTGCTACGCGCCTCGCTCAACATGGGCAACCCCGTATTAGCCAATCGTGATTCACAAGGCAAACCCTTCGGCATTTCGATCGACTTGGCCATGCAACTGGGCAAAAAGCTTGGGGTTCCGGTTGAACTGATCGTCAACGAAACGGCCGGTAAATCGGTCGCAACCCTAGAGGCCGGACGCGCCGATATTGGTTTTTTTGCGATCGACCCCGAACGTGGCAGAGACATCGCATTTACCGCCGCCTATGTACAAATTGAAGGGTATTACTTGGTGCGCGACAACTCTAGCATCCAGCGCAACGAGCAGGTTGATGTGGCGACCAACCGCATTGTGGTCGGCAAAGGCAGTGCCTATGATTTATTTTTAACGCGACATCTTAAACATGCCCCACTCGAACGTGTGGCGTCGTCACAAGTCGTCGTTTCGAGCTTTCTGGACAAAGGCTTTGAAGTCGCAGCAGGGGTCAAGCAACAGCTTGAAGCGGACACGAAAGGTGTGACGGGCGTTCGTATGTTGGGCGAACGCTTTATGGTGATCAATCAGGCAATGGGTGTACCCAAAACGAAAGGCCCTGAGGCGGCTTTATTTTTGCGTACCTTTGTTGAAGAGATGAAAGCGCAGGGCGTTGTGAAAGACTCGATGACGCGCTATGACATCCAAGGTGCTGGCGTGGGGCCGGCGGCTGATCCAAAAGTCGATCCGTTGACAGCACCTTAAGCAAGCGCCGCCTCATTGCGACAAGGCAACTGTCTACAAATAAGGTGACGCTAACCACGCCACCTTATTACGCAGCCGCAACCAAAACGGTTGACGTCGCAACGTACGAATCGTAATCCGTTCTGCCTGAGCGATGACGGTATCGATTTGGGTTTCAAGCCCTGCAGCAAACCCGCGGTCGTACACCTCAAGGTCAAGCTCAAAATTCAAACGCAAGCTGCGCGGGTCTATATTCGACGAGCCAACGTAAGACCACCCGCCGTCAACCGTACACAATTTAGAGTGATCAAAATTGCCTTGGGCTTGCCAAATACGGCATCCCGTCAAAATGAGTTGATCAAGCTGCGCCATCATGGCTGCATTGACCAACTTCAAATTATTGGCCCCTGGCACAACAATATCCACCACAATCCCCCTGCGCGCAGCGGTCGACAACGCGGCAATCAACACAAGATCTGGTAAAAAATAGGGCGATTGGATCCGCACATGATGCTGCGCCACCGACAACGCCCCCAACAACATATTGTGTGTACTGCCCAAGGTACCATCCGGGCCCGAGGCGACACAGCGCATCGGTATCCCTTGCTCTATCAGTTGACCCAAGGCTGGGGCGAACCACTCCGGACCTTTGAGATTTTCTTG
>JBAWWV010000442.1:0-2914 GCA_037146575.1 Alcaligenaceae bacterium
GCCCAGGGCTTTCAAGCGTCCATCACGCACAAAAGGCATGGTTCCGGCAGCCGTCTCAATGCAGTAGCTCACCCGCCCCGCCATCACATCAGTTAAAGCTGGCGATGATCCTTTGTAGGGCACATGCACCGCTTTCAAGCCTGCACGAGCATTAAAGGCTTCACAAATCAGATGCGCGGTCGCCCCAGTACCCGAAGAGGCAAAGGTGTACTTGCCGGGATTGGCTTTCACCAAGGCCACGAATTCGGCGGCATCTTTGACCGGAAAGTCAGGTGCCGTCACCAACAAATAGGGCGACAGCCCGGCCATTGCGATAAAGGTCAGATCTTTATCAACGTTATAAGGGGTGTGCTGCAACAAGGGGCTCACCGTGAGTGGGCCACTTGAGGCTGCCAACAGTGTGTAGCCATCAGGCGCGGCCTTGGCGACGACATCGGTGCCAATCATGCCACCCGCACCAGCTTTGTTTTCGGCAACCACGGTTTGGCCCAAAATTTGCGACAAGCCCATTGCGAGAGAGCGACCAACCAGGTCGGTCGCCTGCCCCGGAGGCCAGGGAATCATCATTTTGATCGATCGATTCGGATACGCGGCCTGCGCAAACGCCCCTAACGGCAGGCCAGCACCAGCGGCAGCGAGCGAAGCCCCTAGCGCACCCAAGAGCGAGCGTCTGTGAGGGCTAGTTGCCTTGGTGGTTGTGTGCGACTGACCAAAAGCAGACTGTGTATTTTTTTTCATCGCTAGACACCTTATGATTCAGTTAAGGATTTTACTGATATTGAAGTCTCATTTTAAAACTAATCGGCCAACTTCACTTTTATCGAGCAAAACGCTAAGCTCTAAAATGACTGTTGACTGCCTAGGCACCGCATCTTGACTACCTAGACACTGCATTACACTGCGCACTTGATGACACATGACACAGCTAGCATGACCAACGACACACTTTGCGCGACCCATCAGAACGTTAGTTTACCAATTGCTTGGTCAGACAGCCTAAACAACTTGGCAAAGCGCTTTGACACCCAAGTGGCAGCAATTGACGGCCAAGATAACCGCCTAACCTACTCAGAGCTAAATCAACGTGCGCATGCTTTAGCACGACGATTGATTCAAGGTGGCTTAAAACCGGGTGAAGCGATTGCCTCGCTGTTACCCAACTCAATTGACGCAGTCTGGGCATCGTATGGCATTCGGCTTGCCGGCGCTACCGAAATCCCCCTGAGTTGGGGGTATACCCTAGACGAAATTCAATGGTGCGCTCAACTCGCAAAGTTCAAAACTATCCTCACCCTTGAAAAACGAACCACCGAACTCGTAGGCTCTGGCTTTAACACTTTATTAGCAACAAGCATCGCAACTGGACCTGTAGAGCCAGACACTTCGATAGAACCTCTTGCGCCTGTGGCATTTAACCAGCCAGCACGCGTTCTTTTTACCTCAGGCACCACAGGCAAACCCAAGGGGGTGCCTTACACCAACGGCGCTCGTTGGTTAGGCGAGCAATTGCTTAAAGCCACCCTACCCTTCGTTCCCGAGCCCGGCGTCACAATCTTACTGATGACACCCTTTGTGCACGGCGCATCGCTGCTGGCCTTTGCCTGGCTGGATCATGGAGCCACGATCATCCTGCATGACGGCGTCAATATCGAAAAAATCGCTCCCTTGCTTGACAGTGACTCGCTCGATGCAATTTTTGCCCCACCAACTGTGCTGGCTAAAATCACTTCAGCGTTGGCGGGCAAGCGCTACGATCACGTACGGTGCATCTTTACCGGTACACAGCCACTGACTCCACCGCTCTACCAGCGGGCGCATGCCATGTTTGGCCCTAAAGTGCGCATTACCTTTGGCAAATCTGAGTGCGTGAACCCAATCACCGTGTTAGGCCCACAAGACACCCACGACTATTTTTCACAAGCCGAGGTGCCAGCCGGCGCCTGTGTCGGTTGGCCAGCACCCGGTGTCGAAATCAAAATCGAAGCACCCGATGCACTCACCGCACAAAATGAAGAGCGCAGTGATGGTGAGGTCTTATTACGTTCGCCACACATGTCTTCTGGCCTCATCGATGGCAATGGCTTTAGGCCTCACGAACCTGAGGGTTGGCATCACACGGGCGACTTAGGTTATATCGATCAGGCTGGGCGCGTAGTGCTGACTGGCCGCATCGCTGACGTCATCAAAACTGGCGGCTATCGCGTCAACCCCGATGAGATCGAAGTGCAACTGGCGGCCAACACTTTATGCGCTCAGATTTGTGTGACTTCGCTTGCGTCAGACTACTGGGGCGAAATCATTGTTGCCGTCGCCGAAGGTACACAAGACCAGTGGCAGCAACAATGTGAAACCTTGCTTCAAGGTATGTCACGCCACAAACGCCCAAGGATGTACGTTTCAGTGCAGGTGTTGCCCCGTAATCCCCAAGGCAAGATCAGCCGCAAAGCGGTCAGCAAGATGATTCTTGCCACACACACACTGCTAGATGGCTCTCACCCACAGCTCGAACCGCTTGGCACTTAGCACGTACGCGCTCAACAAATAGACTCCCATACCAGGTCGCCACGATTGCCGCCGCGACCTGATGTTGGGCTAGTGTTTAGTCTTTGTTCAACATCCCCAGGCGTTCGATCGTCTTACGCTCTGCGGCATAGGTCTGCATGGCGTACTTGGTGTATTGCTCAGTGTTCATTTCGATAATGGGTTGATCGAACTGAGCAAACACTGCAACGACTGCGGGATCGGTCAAGGTCTTTTGAAAAGCATCGTGCAATATTTTGACCACTGCTGGATCCATATTTTTTGGGCCACAAACACCGTAGGGTGAGTCTGCCACCGTGTCATAACCGAGTTGATTCAAGGTGGCCACCGTTGGCCAACGGGTCGTCCGCTTGCTGCCATACGTTGCCAACAA
>JBAWWV010000443.1:0-2905 GCA_037146575.1 Alcaligenaceae bacterium
ACAACGGCCCAGGCATCAAACCAGCAATACTTTCATCTATGTTTGAGCTTTACAACACCACAAAAGAGAACGGCTTAGGGGTTGGTTTGTGGCTGAGCAAAATAATTGTTGAAAAGCATCAGGGTCAAATTCACGCGTGTAATCACCCCAACGGTGGGGCCATCTTTGAAATTGCCTTACCACTACATCACGCAGAGGCAAAAACGCAATGAAGGCGATGCGGGTAATCATTGTTGAGGACGATACAGCGCTAAGGTTAAGCCTGACAGATTGGCTTTCAAAGGACTATCTAGTCAGTCATTTTGAGTCTGCTGAGGCTTTGCTAGAAGCCCTCAACGACTTTGACTTTGAAGATGGGGTGCCAACATGCATGCTGCTCGACTTTCAAATGCCCGGCATGAACGGCGTTGAGTTACAAACCCAACTTCATCGGATGGGTATTGAATATCCAGTGATCTTCATGAGCGGCAACGCAGTACAAGCCGATATTATTGATGCCTGGCACGGAGGCGCCGTTGATTTTTTGCTCAAACCGTTTAATGTTGACAAATTAAGTGACACTTTTTTAACACTTTTTCAAAAGTGTGAAGACATAAAATCGTCTTTCCCGCCGGCTATTCATAAAGAGTTGGTGGTAAATCTCCCCATTAGCCAACGCGAGGCCGAAGTACTTTTGTTGCTTGGCACAGGCCATAAGCAACATGACATTGCAAAGATGCTGCATGTCACTCTTCGAACAGTCAAATGGCATAGAGCCAACCTAAAAGATAAGCTTGACTTGAATACGCTTGTTGAATTAGCAAGATATTGCATTGAACATCGTGCATCGATTGAGAATATTGCCACGCGTAAGCAAAAAAATTGACAGAAGAAAACAGCCGGGCGCAAAAAGGCCTTGCCATGAGTTGACCTCATAACCCGGCACGCCGGCTTCAGCAATCGTTGGAACCGTAGGCACCGCAGTTGAACGATTCGCTGAACTCATGCCAAGTGCCACCAGTCGCCCTGACTTAATGTGCTGCAGCGCTGCGGGCAGCGTCTAAAAATTCTTTCAAGCGTTTAACCGGCAGCTTAGGGCCGACCACCAGTACTTGAGGCGAAGTAATCGCCAAGGACACCGGTGCGTATTGATTCATTTGAAAGGGCACGACCGGATAGTTTGTGATGTAATTAAGCAATGCTTACGATGACAATCCGATAAAACTTAATCACAATTCAACAAGGGTTCTTACCTCAGGGATAAAGCTGTCAAGACGTTCTAATTCAATCGTTGCCAAATAAATTACGATATGCCTACAAAGTAGATGACAAATGGATACTGGTTATATTAATTTAATACGTTTCGGCATACCGAATCGCACACCGAACTAGATGTGCAACCGCATAATGCAAAATCTGGCTTTATTTTCCATCGCTGATAAAAAGCTCGCTACCCTCTCTCTGTTGGCTGCATGGCTTTTTATTTTTGGCCCTAGCCACGCGATTGATCTCAATCCCTTTGATCTAGTTGCCCCACCAACAAACAAAACCTTCTTCTCAACAGCGGCGATTCACTCAGAGCAAGAGGGCCCGTATAGCCGCGGAGATAAGTCGAGCCCGACTGTGACTCTATCCAGAGATCAAGTCCAACTTCAACTTGGGCGCACGTACAGCCTCGGGGGCTATACCGGCCTATCCTATGTCCAGCTTCCTGTGGGAATGCTACAACCCGGAGGCGCGGCCTCCAGCGCGCCCACCGACTATGGCATCGGCGATATCACTGTCGCGACTGCACTTTGGCCTTACGCTGACAGCCAGACCCGAACCTATTTTGCCATCGGAGGATTTTTAACTTTACCTACAGGTAGCTATTCGAACCAGCAGCCATACAACTTAGGCAATAAACGCGTCTCTGGCGACATACAAATCGCGTATCAAACCGCGCTCACCAAAAATCTTGATGGCATGATTGGTTTCGATGCCATGTGGTTCAGCCCCAACAACCAGGTGGGGCCAAATAACGCACAACTCTCACAAAAACCACTCTATACAAGCCAGATTGGTCCCATTTACCATATCAATCCGAGCATCTCAGTCGCAGCAACCTATCTGTATGTGTCAGGGGCAGAAACCGCCCTGAATGGCACGAGCAATAACAACGCGTTGCAGACGCATCGCTATTTGCTCAGCGCGGTCGCCACAACGAGCAAGGGACGCTTTATGCTGCAATACGGTACCAACCTTGACACTCAATTTGGCTTTCACGAAACCCGTCGCGTCATTCTGCGTTACGCAGTTATGTTTTAATTTTCTCGCTCTCGCTTAACTCGTTGGATTCTTTATCCAATCAGTAATTATTTTTACAGTTTCTTTTTCGTAATTGATAAAGCCGTGCCAATGTTTTGCCCTGCAAGGATCGCCTTCTGGATCTGAACCGCCTTCAATCATTACAAATCTTTTTGCAGGAGAAGACTTTAGATCGGAAGTAATACGGCTTGCTTCAGAAGGTACACAAATTTTACAAGCGTCATTTTTATGATGAACAACTAAAACCGGCATCTTCAACTCATCGATGCTTTGAGTTTTTATTGCACCAACAACTCTATTGGTCACGCTTGCAGTTAAAACAAGTCCTTGTACTTCTTTATTACCAAGCGCTATCGCAGCAGCAGTGCCCGAGACAGTGCCTCTACTCGTCCCTACTAGCCATATAGGTTTGCCAAACCTTTCTTTTGAGAAACTTATAACTTTAGCTATTTCTGCAACGTGTTCTTTTACACGATATGGATAGCCTAACTGAGACAGATCTGAAGCTCTAAACATCACGACAACGTTAAAACTCTCATTAAAAAAGTATTCTTTCGAACTTGCTAAAAAGTTGCCGCTGCTTGGTTTACCTTCAACGATATTACCTGTACCCGCGTCT
>JBAWWV010000444.1:0-2885 GCA_037146575.1 Alcaligenaceae bacterium
CATGATGGGGTTGGGCGTTGTACTCAATATCGTCTGCATTGGTATAGCCTTGATGGGTATCGACGTTTATCACTTTCTATTGGCGTCGTTTATTTTGGGCGTCGGCTGGAATTTTCTGTTCACGGCGGCCACCAGCTTGGCGCTCACCGCCTACCGGCCTGAAGAAAAAGACAAAGCACAAGGCGCGATCAATTTCTTTGTGTTCACCACGATGGCGATCACCTCGTTTAGCTCGGGTGCGCTGGTCACTACGAACGGTTGGTCATTCTTGAATGCGGGATCCTTGATACCCGTGGTGATTACAGGTGCTGCACTGTTTTGGCTGACACGCACCAAGAAGAAAACTGTCTGAGCTAATCAAAACCCCGCGTGGTGCAGAAAAAGCGCACCAACTCACTTGAACGTTTGACGTATTCAAAAAACACCAAGATTCTTTCTAGCGAATCTTGGTGTTTTTTTTACCGTGATACCTGCCAGCAAAATTATCAGCTGTCCGCACAAGAATCATTTCACGGAAACTTAGCTTGTGTGACGAACTGCCAAGCCAAAAAGTGATGGATTTTTTTGCTCAGCCCAGCAGAAGCAAACGCGTGCGATCAGGTCGGTGACAACAGATGAATCACGCGGCTGGCAATAAACTCTTTCGTCTTGCCAGCGTAGGCAGCCATATGAGGCGCAGTTGAGTGCGCCCTCAAGGCATCCATGCTTTCCCATTTTTCAATCACGACAAAGGTATCTGGGCCCCAGGGGGTTTGGATGGCAGGTGCGTTTTCAGCATCAATGGCGGCACCGTACTCGATACAACCTTGCTCGGCTTTCACTGCCGGTACATTCGCACGAAAGTGGGTCAAAATCGTATCGCGCATGCCAGGCTTGGCGGTAATGACTGCTAAAACATGAATCATGGTGTGGCTCCTTTATGGTTATATAAAACTGTAATCAATGAATATAAATTAATCGCTCACAATCTGCCCGCCATCATACCCGCAGGCGATCCGGCCGAGCGCAATCCGCATCTCAGGCGAACTGACCTGATCAAACACAGACAGGTCACCCGTGCGCTTACCCCGCGCAAGAATATCGAGCAACACCTCTTGATCCAAGTGAGGTAATGCCGCCCAAAACCCACGCCCTAATTGTTGCGCCAACGCATAGTCAGGATGATTCGCCTGCTCGGGCGCACGGCCGATCTCATACATATGGGTCACGTCGTCCCACGGTGCGCGCTCGGCCGGCAAGCGATCAAAAATCTCTGGGCATTCTTGGGCAACATAAAACCGGTTCAACGTATCGAACAGGCGAAACTTATAACCATTCGCCAACAGCAATGGTTCGTAGGCATCCCAAGCGGGTTCGCCCTTGCCGGGCGTCACGGCCTCAGCCACGATCACCTTGGGGCGATAACGATTAAAGTCGTTTCCTGCCAACACGTCGCTTTCAGCACCCTCGACATCAATCTTTAAAAAATCAATGTTCTGCACTTGGTGTTGCTCACACAGCTTTGCCAGCGTCAGCATCGGCAACGACAAGCGTTGATAATCTGCACCAAACTCTTTGGCAACATCGGCGTGTAGCTCGATCGTGGTTGAAAAACCATGTAAGCGGTTGACATGAAAAAAATCAACCTCGCCCACTGAACGCCCAACCAAGCCTTGATACACCGTATCGCGTGGTCGAATCTTTTTATATAAAGCCGCTAACTCAGGGATCGGCTCAGCAACGATGCCGTTCCAGCCACGCTCGTAGAACCAAAGCGAAACATTGTCGGCGACCGGATGACCGGCACCAATATCGATGTAAAACCCACGTTCTTGGCCCGCAAAGGCTAGCGCAAGATGGTAATCCTCAAGATTTTGTGTATATGACAAAGGCATATGCTGCACCTACATGAATTTGAAGTCGCGAACGAATCGCTTTAAGTTAAGAAAAACGCTTTAAGTTAAGAAAAATCGCTCTAAGTAAAAATTGTTTTAGATTCAGAAAAATCGCTTTAGGCTGAAGGGGTACCTCATTGAATACGCGCAATTCCAGACTCTTTAATCAAGCGTCCCATGACTTCACGCTCTTTGATCAAAAACTCGGTATAGGTCTTGCCATCCATAAAAGCGGGGTCGGCACCAATCTTTAAAAAAGAGGCTGCGATAGCAGGTTGACTCATCGCCGCTTGAATGCTTTTTTCTAAACGCGCCACCACTGCACCAGGTGTTGCCTTAGGCACCGCGATCCCCACCCACGCCTCAAGCGCCACGTCATGGCCAGACTCCTTTAAGGTTGGCACATTTGGAAACTCTGGCCAACGCGCTGGGCTTGCTGACGCCAACAAACGCAACGTCCCTGCCTTGAGATGACTCATGACATCAGGAGGGTTCGGCGCAATCACTGCCACCTGCCCCGTCAATAAACCCATGGTGGTATCAGGCCCCGACTTGTAAGAGATCAGTTCGAATTTACTTTTAGATTTACTACCCAAATCAAAGATCACCACGCTATTGCTGGAAGACGGCGACCCAAAGAACAAAGATTTACCACCTTGCGCCGCTTTGATTAAGTCGTCGATGGTCTGATAGGGTGAATCTGCTTTGACAACGAGCCCGTAGCGGTTTTTTCCATATCCTGCGACAAAGGTTAAATCATCCAAGCCAAAAGGAACATCCATCAGGTGAGGCGTGAGCGTAATCACTGAGGCTGACACCACGGCCAGGGTATAGCCGTCAGCGGCCTGTTTGGCGACATAACCGGGGCCAAGGGTACCTAGCGCACCCGGTCGATTAAACACCACGATCGATGCGCCGAGATCTGCTTCCATACCGCGCGCAAGCTCACGACTCATCAGATCGGTCACCCCACCCGAGCCAAAGTTCACCACCATGTTTAGTGTTTTATCC
>JBAWWV010000445.1:0-2873 GCA_037146575.1 Alcaligenaceae bacterium
GTTTTTTGATGTAATTATTTGCGGCGGGGGTTCGCTGCGAGTCACTTATCCAGCTACAAGCTCATCGAGGAGAATTATGAACAAGACCTCTAAAATCGCTCTGGCACTTGCCTTTGCAGCCATCACCGCCTCAGGCGTTGTTTCCGCACAAACGGTTGACAACTGGCGTAACGGCACTAACGAATTAACTTGGAAAAACGGCACCAACGAACTTTGCTGGCAGAATAACTTCTGGACCCCAGCAACTGCTTCAGCTGACTGCGGTCGACCAAAGCCAGCCAATCCAATGGCAGACAAAGTTTCGATTAAAGCCGAAGCTCTGTTTGACTTTGACAAGGCTATCGTCAAACCTGAAGGCAAAAAACTGCTCGACCAAGTTGTCGCTCAGCAAAAAGCCATCAAGCTCGAAACCATCATTGCTATCGGTCACACTGACTCGATCGGCTCAGATGCATACAACCAAGGCTTGTCAGAGCGCCGCGCCGCTGCTGTTAAAGCTTACTTGGTTACCCAAGGCATCGATGCAAACCGCATCACTGCTTCTGGTAAAGGTAAAACACAACCTGTTGCTGACAACAAGACAGCAGCTGGTCGTGCCAAGAACCGCCGCGTAGACGTCGAAATCATTGGTAGCAAGGGTTAATCTCCCTACCTTTGGCTGAGTATCACCGCCTTGCGCGGTGTGCTTTGACTAAAAAGGCCTCGCTTGCGGGGCCTTTTTTTGTTTGGCTGTTTTAGCTAACTGTTCGAGCCCACTTCCTGAACTGGCTGTTTGAGCGAACTGTTTGAGTCGGTTTTTTGTTCGATTTGCAGGTCAACTTTCAGGACTGCGAGTGTGTCAAGTCCGGAAGGGATTTGCCTCACACTGAACACGCCGTTGTGCGAAGATAGCGCAAGTACCTCACGAGTATGACCCAACATTTGGGGCGTAAACGTTTACAGAGCAAATATCAAGATGACGACTCACACTCCTCCCTCAGGCAACGTCGATCAAGCCGAACTCGACAAATTTAGCGCTTTGGCTTCGCGTTGGTGGGATCCGAATAGCGAGTTCAAACCGCTACACGCGATCAACCCTTTAAGGTTGAACTGGATTAAAGAACTCGTGGGCGGCCTGCAGGGTAAAAAAATACTCGATGTTGGTTGCGGTGGCGGGATCTTGGCTGAAAGCATGGCCGTGGCTGGCGCTGAAGTCACCGGTATTGACCTAGCCGACAAATCATTGAAAGTCGCGCAGCTGCATGGCCTAGAGTCAGGCGTACCTGTCACGTATCGCAGCATTAGCGCCGAAGACATGGCCGCTGAGCAACCAGCGCAATTTGATATCGTCACGTGCATGGAGATGCTCGAGCATGTGCCTGACCCGGGCTCGATCGTGCGGGCCTGCTCAACCTTGGTCAAGCCTGGTGGCTGGGTATTTTTTTCAACACTCAATCGCAATCCAAAATCGTTTTTGTTTGCGATTGTCGGCGCCGAATATATCTTGCGTCTGTTGCCACGCGGCACGCATAGCTGGCGCAGCTTTATCCGGCCCAGCGAACTGGCGACCTCGGCACGGGCCGCCGGACTCACCACGCAGCAACTCAAGGGTATGAGCTACAACCCTTTTACCGAGCACTATTCGCTTAACCATGACACTAGCGTCAATTATCTGATGGCTACTAAAAAATGACTGCACTGATTTTGTTTGATTTTGACGGCACCTTGGCCGACACCGCACCCGATCTGGGGGCTGCCGCAAACCGCCAGCGCACGCGCTTGGGGCTTGAGCCCTTACCGCTTGAAGTGCTGCGCCCCTACTCTTCAGCCGGCGCGCGCGGATTATTACGTTGCGCATTGAATTTGACGCCTACTGACGAGGGCTACGAAGCGCATCGTGTGCAGTTTTTAAAAGACTACGAAGCCGCCATGATGGTTGATACCTGTCTGTTTGAGGGTGTGACTGAATTATTGGCGCAGATTAAAGACGCAGGGATGACTTGGGGGATTGTGACCAACAAGGCCACCTATCTGGCAACACCGATTGTGGCAGCCCTGGGCCTAGCGCAAGATTGTGCAGTGTTGGTGTGCGGTGATACGACCGCGCACACTAAGCCCCACCCTCTTCCGCTTTTACACGCCGCAAAGCAAGCAGGCTTTGGCGTCGAGCGCTGCCTCTATGTGGGCGACGATCTGCGTGATATTCAGGCGGCTCAGGCGGCTGGTATGCCTTCGATTGCTGCCGCCTACGGCTACTGCGGGCCCGAGCACCCACCCGAAACCTGGCCGGCCGATCATTGCGCCTACTCGGCTCGAGACATGTGGCCTGCGATTCAGCAATTGATGCGTTAGTTGGCGACCCTACGCAAGTAAATTTACAACAAATAACACTGGCTAAACTCTTTTACATCTTTCTTGTCTGACTGTGACGGTTGTTCGTCTACAATCGCATTACTGGGGCCGATCCGGATTCGACGTGGGTCGCGAAACAGTGCAGGGCATGCCGAGCCCCAGTTCGCTCGTAAATCCACTGGAAACACTATAAACGCCAACGACGAGCGTTTCGCTCTGGCCGCTTAAGCGGTAGAGCCGCTGCACTGATTTGTCTTTGGGTCAGGTAGAGAAATCTACAGCAGCGTCATTTACAAAGAATCGGCGGTTGGCGGGTCACTCGTCAACTTCTTAAATCCAAGTGAATCGCCAAGGTCCGGCCTGTCGTTTGGCAAAGTCCAAGGTTAAATTCAAAATGAAACGACTACGCATGTAGAACTGCCTGCAGAGGGCTCGCGGACGGGGGTTCAATTCCCCCCGGCTCCACCACTACCGCACATACCAACCCTTCGGGGTTGGTATTTTTTTGCCTACAGGTTTGGGTTCATGCGGGTCTGTGGGGA
>JBAWWV010000446.1:0-2871 GCA_037146575.1 Alcaligenaceae bacterium
GCGGGTCAGGGATTCAAGCGATTGCATGTGAGGATCCTTCTTTAATTTTTTGTGCTGCTAAGGCGGCTTGGGTGCCAGCGATACGACCGAATGCTGTGCCGATCGACATCCCGACCCCTGCGGTGTAGCCCTTGCCCAAAACGTTACCGGCATTGATCTCGCCAGCGGCGAACATGTTGGGGCTGGCTTTGCCGCCAAAAAATACGCCGGCTTTTTCGTCTGTGGTTAAACCAAAATAAGTAAAGGTCACGCCTGGCCGCACTGGGTAGCCGTAGAACGGGCCTTTCTCAATCGGCAACGCCCAGTGAGTTTTTTCTGGGGTCAGACCTTGGGTATGGCAATCATCTTGAATCGTATGATCGAACGTGCCGGGCTGGCAGGCCGCGTTGAACTCGTTGATGGTTTGCATAAAAATTTCTGGGTCGAGCTCGAGCTTTCGTGCGAGTTCGGGCAAGGTGTCTGCTTTGATGTTTTCAAACACGGCGGGCATAAAGCGCCCCACCGATTTGGCATCGATGATTGAGTAGGCGATTTGACCGGGCTGCAAGGCGACCAAACGGCCCCACAAGGCATAGCGTTTAGGCCAAAAGTCTTCGCCTTCGTCGTAAAAACGTTTGCCTTCGCGATTGACCACAATCCCCAGTGAGACACAATCGATACGTGTGCAGATGCCGCCGTCGTACAGGGGCGAGCGTGCATCAATGGCCACGCAATGCGCTTGGGTTGGGTCGCCCATGGTGTCGGCGCCTTCGCGCATCATGACTTTCAGCACAACGCCCATGTTGTAACGTGTGCCGCGAATTAAAAAGTTATCGGCAGGCCATTCGCCGAGCTCGTTTTGGCCCCAGGCCTCGCGCAACCAGGCGCGATCAGACTCAAAGCCGCCGCAGCCCAAGACACAGGCGTTGCCGGCGTAGCGTTTGTCGCCAACCTTGGCTGCGATGAACTTGCCGTCTTTGATTTCTAAGTCGTCAACGGGTGAGTCGTACAAAATGTCGATGCCGAGCTTTTCGGCGCTGAGGTAATAGGCGTTGACCAAGGCCTTGCCGCCACCCATAAAAAAGGCGTTGGTGCGGGCGACGTGCAGGGTACCCGATAAGGGAGGCTGAAAATGCACGCCATGCTTACGCATCCAGTCGCGGCATGACGATGACTCGCGAATCACCATGCGTGCGAGTGCCTCGTTGGTTTGGCCACCGGTGACTTTTAAAAGATCTTGCCAATATTCTTCTTCGGGGTAGGCGTCGACTAAAACGTCTTGGGGGGCATCGTGCATGCAGCGCAGGTTGCGGGTGTGCTGTGAGTTGCCTCCGCGCCATTCTTTGGGAGAGGCCTCAAGGATCAAGACGCTGGCGCCGGCTTCGCGCGCCATTAAGGCGCTGCACAGGGCGGCATTGCCGCCGCCCACTACGATTACATCCCACATGGTTCTTGCCTCGCGTGCTGGTTCGCGTTGAGTTTTATTAAGTGCTTGAGTGTAATCAGATGGCGGGGGTTTGTGCTAGGGCGCGGGTGGTGGTGGCGTGGGGGTATTCTGGCGCGATCTGGTCGCTTGGCGCACGCCACGTCGTCTTGCGTGCGCTGCGGACCGGTATTTTTGTGCTGAGCAAAAAATACTCGGCTCCTTCGCTTACGCTGGACGCCGGGGCTGGGGTGGATTAGGACGGTTGGTGTTGGGGAGAACAATTGCGCTGTGATCGAGTGATCGAAACGCGTATTCGGATCGCATTGGGCTCCCAATCATTCAACTATTTAATATACAATCCTTGTCAATAAAACCCGCCAAGGCTATGTGCGTAAGCATACCCTCAAACCGGCGGGTTACTTTTTTGTAAGACCGAATTTCGCAGGGTGTGTGTCGTGGAAACAATAAAGCGCCCGTTCGAAAAACCTGCCACTTCTTACACTCAGCAGGCCTCGCAGCTACAGCGGCGAGGCATGGGGATAGGCGATATCGCTCAAGTTGAGTTTTACTTGCAACACCTAAATTATTATCGGTTAGGTGCTTATTGGCTGCCATTCGAGTCCGATCACTCAACGCACATTTTCAAGTCTGGCACTAAATTTGAAGACGTATTAAATCTGTACGTATTTGATCGCGACCTGCGACTTTTGATGTTGGATGCCATTGAAAGAGTTGAAGTATCGGTTAGAAGCCAGTGGGCCTATCAAATCGCGCATTTGCATCACCCACACGGCCACTTGGACGTAACACTCGCTGTCAATAACAATCGTTGGCAAAAAAACCTAGCCAAGCTGACTAGCGAGGTTAATCGATCTGACGAAACCTTCATCAAACATTTGATAACGACTTATAGCGAAACTTTGCCATCAATATGGGCGGTCTGCGAAGTCATGTCATTGGGTTTGCTATCGCGCTGGTATGACAACCTAAAACCCATGAAAACGCGTCGTGCTATTGCGGTGGTATACGGTGTGGATGAGCAAGTGCTCGCGTCTTGGTTACGGCATCTTTCCTTAATACGAAACATCTGCGCACATCACAGCCGCTTGTGGAATAGAGAACTCACGATTACGCCCACGCTTCCTCGAAATAAGCCTGTAGGCCTGGCCAGTCAGTGGGTGTCCGGTTCTCGCAAGCTCTACAACACGTTGGTTATTTTGCTTCACTTGATGGATGTTATTGCGCCAAAGCACCTCTGGCGTGGTCGTATGAAAGATCTGATGAGTCAGCATGAAATTTCGGTGGCTGCGATGGGTTTCCCTTTAGATTGGAAGACAAGCAAAATCTGGGCTGATCCGATATGAGCCAGTTGTCGCTTGGCGCACGCCACGTCGTCTTGCGTGCGCTGCGGACCGGTATTTTTGTGCTGAGCAAAAAATACTCGGCTCCTTCGCTTACGCTGGACG
>JBAWWV010000447.1:0-2859 GCA_037146575.1 Alcaligenaceae bacterium
AAACAACATCATTTTTCACGTGGATGCCGCGCAGGCAACGGGTAAGGTCAATATCGATCTGCAAACGCTCAAAGTTGATTTAATGTCGTTCTGCGCGCACAAAACCTATGGTCCTAAAGGTATTGGTGCCTTGTATGTGCGTCGCAAGCCTCGTATTCGTATCGAGGCACAGATGCACGGCGGCGGTCACGAGCGTGGCTTTCGTTCGGGCACGCTGGCCACCCATCAAATTGTGGGTATGGGCGAGTCCTTTGCTTTGGCACAAGCTGAAATGGGCACTGAAAACGAACGCATCCGTATGTTGCGCGATCGTCTGTGGGCGGGCTTGTCACAAATTGAAGAGGTCTACCTCAACGGTGACATCGAACAACGCGTGCCGCACAACCTAAACGTGAGTTTCAATTACGTTGAGGGCGAATCGCTGATCATGGCAATTAAAGAACTCGCGGTATCAAGCGGTTCTGCCTGCACGTCGGCCAGCCTTGAACCGTCTTACGTATTGCGTGCCCTGGGGCGCAACGACGAGTTGGCGCATAGCTCGATTCGCTTTACCATCGGTCGCTTCACCACCGAAAAAGAAATCGACTTTGCGGTTGAATTGCTAAAAACACGCGTGGGCAAGCTGCGCGATATGTCACCACTTTGGGAAATGGCCAAAGATGGTATTGATATGAATTCGGTTCAGTGGGCCGCCCACTAAACGTATAGGTTGGAGAACACTCATGGCATATAGCGACAAAGTACTGGATCATTACGAAAACCCCCGCAACGTCGGTACCTTTGACAAGGGCGACGATCAGGTTGGTACTGGCATGGTGGGTGCACCCGCCTGTGGCGACGTGATGAAGTTGCAGATTCGTGTCAACGCCGACGGCATCATCGAAGATGCGCGCTTTAAAACCTACGGTTGTGGTTCTGCCATTGCCTCAAGTTCGTTGGTGACCGAGTGGGTAAAGGGTAAAACACTCGACCAAGCATTGACCATTCGCAATACCCAAATTGCCGAAGAGCTTGCCTTGCCTCCTGTCAAAATCCATTGTTCAATTTTGGCTGAAGACGCGATCAAAGCAGCCGTTCAAGATTACAAAGATAAACACCAAGGATAAGCCATGGCTGTCACACTGACTGTTCAGGCCGCCGACCACATCGGCAAGTATCTGCAAAAGCGCGGTGGTGGCATTGGCCTGCGTTTGGGCGTGCGCACAACGGGTTGCTCTGGCATGGCCTATAAGCTTGAGTATGTTGATGCGCCTGACTCTGAAGATCAAGTTTTTGAAAGTTTCGGCGTCAAGGTGTTTATTGATCCCAAAAGTTTGGTCTATCTTGAAGGGACTGAACTTGATTACGCGCGTGAAGGCCTCAATGAAGGCTTCAAATTTCGTAATCCTAACGAGAAGGCGACCTGCGGCTGCGGTGAATCGTTCACGGTATAAAAGCTTGTGAACGCTACGGATCACTTTGCGCTGTTTGATTTGCCGCGTACCTTCGCACTAGATGCCGCGCAACTTGAGGCGGCCTGGAAGCATGTCGCACAAGCCGTGCACCCCGATCGCTTTGCGACGCGCTCAGCACCCGAGCGCAGAGTTGCCATGCAATGGAGTGCACAAGCCAATGAAGCGTATCGAGTACTCAAACAACCCTTGCTGCGTGCGCGTTATTTGTGCGAGCTTGCCGGCGTTGATTTGCAAACCGAAACCAATACCGCGATGTCGCCCGAATTTTTGGTGCAACAAATGTCTTGGCATGAACAGCTTGATGACTGCCTTGACCAGCCCGAGAATGTTGGTGCACGCGAGGCCTTAGCCCGCGAGATCGAGTTGGCCTTATCGCAATGCCAACAGGCGGTATCCAAGGCGCTTGACGCTGAACAGTACACGCAAGCCGCTAGTCGTATCCGTGAGTGGATGTTTCTAGATAAATTAACCACTCAGCTCCAAACTATAGAAGTTTAAAACGTACCTATGGCTTTATTGCAGATTTCTGAACCGGGCGAATCGCCTGCACCGCATCAACGACGCTTAGCTGTGGGGATTGATTTAGGGACAACGCATTCGTTGGTGGCCTCGGTGCGCAGCAGCGTGGCCGAGGTCTTGCCAGACGAGTTGGGTCGCCATCTTGTGCCGTCGGCGGTGTTGTATCAAGCGGGCGGTGCTGCCTTAATCGGTGTCGAGGCGCTGGCGCAGCAGGCGCAATATCCACTTGACACACTGGTGTCGGTCAAGCGCTTGATGGGGCGCTCGTACGACGATGCAGTCGCCTCTGGCATGCCGTTTAATTTTGTGCGTGATAGCCAAAGTGTCAAAATCCATACCCAACATGCCGATGTCTCGCCCGTTGAGGTTGCATCAAAAATTTTAGAGAAGTTGAAATTTCTAGCCGAAGGCACTTTAGGTGATGAACTTGTGGGTGCTGTCATTACGGTGCCCGCATATTTTGATGATGCTCAACGCCAGGCAACGCGCGATGCCGCACGTTTGGCCGGGCTTAATGTGTTGCGTTTATTAAACGAACCCACCGCGGCTGCGATTGCCTACGGGCTGGATCACGGTTCTGAAGGTCTGTATGTGGTGTTTGATTTAGGCGGCGGCACCTTTGACGTGTCGTTGTTGAAGCTCACGCGCGGCGTGTTTGAAGTCGTTGCCACTGGCGGCGATACCGCGTTGGGTGGTGACGATTTTGATGCGGCCTTAGCTGATTATTTTGTGGGCTTGCATTGCCTGAATGATTTAGATCACGCTGCCAGGCGCGCGTTGCTGAGTGCCTCCCGTCGCTTACGTGAGGCGCTGACTGATCATGCCTCGCATACTGAAACCTTGCTGTTAGGGGCCGCAACAATTGAGTTGTCGTTGACGCGCGTGG
>JBAWWV010000448.1:0-2852 GCA_037146575.1 Alcaligenaceae bacterium
ATCATATTGGTTTTGACCGACGGGCTACCAGGGCCCGTAATGATCAACATGTTCGGGAAACCTGCCGTCATCAAACCTAGATAAGTCTTGGGGCCATCGGACCATTTTTTGCGTAACTCAGCGCCGTCATTGACTTGGATATCGATATCCATAATCGCGCCAGTCATGGCATCAAAGCCCGTTGCAAAGATGATGGCATCAAACTCGTACTCGGCTTCGGTCGTTTTGATACCTTTCTCAGTGATCTCAACGATCGGAGCATTTTTGATATTGACGAGTGTGACGTTTGGTCGATTAAACGTTTCAAAATAATCGGTATCTAGCGGCAAACGTTTTGTACCGATGTAATGATCGTCAGGGCACAAGATCTCTGCGACTTTAGCGTCTTTCACAATCGTGCGAATCTTGCGGCGCACAAATTCAGATACTGCCTCATTGGCATCTTTGTTGACCAACAGATCTTTATACGAATACAAAAAGCTAATATTGCCGCCGGTGTTCCACTTCTTTTCAAAAATCACTTCGCGGTCTGCTGCAGAATCGTCAAGCACGTTTTTGGTCGGTGGCGGATAGCCAGAAATCCCGAACGGCGTTTTGTTTGCCTCAGCACGCGCCTGTTTGTAATTAGCCTTGTGCTTTTTAATAGTTTCTTCAGGTAACTTGTAGTTGACAGAAGGCACGCTAAAATTTGCGGTGCGCTGAAACACATGCAGGTGCTTGGCCTCTTTAGCCACTACAGGAATTGTTTGAATACCCGAGGCGCCCGTGCCGATGATGCCCACGCGCTTACCGGTGAAATCAACTTTTTCGTGCGGCCACTGACCTGTGTGGTACCACTTGCCTTTGAAATTGTTTAGACCTTTAAAGTCAGGCACACGTGGCAGCGACAAGTTACCTGAAGCCATGATGCAGAAGTTGGCCGACACCACTTCACCGGTGGTTGTCGTTAAGGTCCAATTGTTTGTTTGACGATTAAACACTGCAGATTTAACGCGGGTATTGAACTGAATATCTCGACGTAAATCAAAACGATCAGCAACATGGTTGGCGTATTTCAAGATATCGGGTTGTGCAGCAAAGCGCTCTGGCCACTCCCACTCTTGTTGCAGGTCGTCTGAAAACGAGTACGAGTACTCTAAGCTTTCAACGTCGCAACGCGCACCGGGGTAGCGGTTCCAGTACCAGGTGCCACCCACGCCGTCGCCTGCCTCAAGCACTTTGACACGAAGCTTGAGTTCGCGCAGCCGGTGTAGTGTGTACATGCCGGCAAAACCCGCACCAATTACGACGACATCATATTGCGAGGCTGGTGCTGCTGAAGTCATTGCTGTATCTCCGATGTAGCTATTTGAAATCATTTATAGCTATAGTCTAAACGGATTTTGAATGATCCCCAAGCCACAGGGCCTTGTGCAGTGCAATCGCCAATGTGCAGAATAAACTTTTGCTCATGTCGCACCGCACAATAACTATCCGTATTCTTGCGTCTGAAAAAAGACAGTCCGCATCACAATGTGCCTTGCACCCGGTGGCGTAAGTCACCCCGCTGCCTTCGGCAAATGAGAATCAGTCACATCTTGCACTTTTTGCAAAACACAGTAATCTAGCCCCTACAACACAGGATCCAACACAAATAGCGAGTCGTGAACCAACCGGATCCAAATAAATCGACTGAGACCTCCATGAAAGCAAATAGACTCCTCTCAATAGTTGCGCTAGCGACCGCCTTGAGCCTCTCGCCCACCACACATGGCGCCGAGTCCGCTACCAGCTACCCCTCCCAAATCGTCAAAATTGTGGTCCCGTACACGCCGGGCGGTATCACCGATTTACTTGGTCGCGCCTTAGCGAGCCGCTTAGAAAAAAAATGGGGACAATCTGTCGTTGTTGAAAATAAATCAGGTGGCTCTGAGGCCATCGGGGCCGCGTATGTTGCCAAGAGTAAGCCCGATGGGTACACGGTTTTTATTGCGAGCGATGCTGCGTTTTTGGTGAACCCACTGCTCAAGAAAGGTCTGAACTACAACCCTGAAACCGACTTTGAACCGATTATGCGCTTGGCAGAGGGCTTGGCGTTCTTGGTTGTGAGGCCGGACCTCAACATCCGCAGTTTAAAAGCTCTGTTGGCGACGGCTCAGGCAAAGCCGGGGCAAGTGACTTATGGCTCAGAGGCTGTGGGTAGCCCCTCAGAGTTTCGGATGCGAATCTTAGGCGGCCTGTCGGGTGGGTACAAGATGAATCACATCCCCTACAACGGGATGGTGCCAATTATCAGTGACATGCTTGGCGGGCGGGTCGATAGCGCCTGGCTGCCACCCCACCTAGCAAGACCACAGATTGAAGCGAAAGCCTTGCTGCCCCTCGCCACCAACGGTACGAAACGCAACTGGATGTTTCCAGAAGTGCCGACCCTCACCGAGCTGGGCTTTGATCAAACCGATTTAAGTTTCAAAATGATGCTAGCTGCCCCGGCGGGCACTCCCAAACCTATCGTTGATAAGATCGCACGTGACGTACTTGAGGTGATGCAAACGCCAGACTTCAACGAAAAATACGTTCGTTTCAACGGCTACACTGGCATCGCCAGTTCACCTCAAGAATTTCAAGATTACTTGGTTAAAACCCGGCCGTTTATCAAGCAAGTGGTTAAAGATGCTGGCTTTGAGCCTCAATGATTAAGACAGCGTTTGCAGCTTGATCGCAAAAAAAGCCCGCGACATTCATCTTGTCGCGGGCTTTTAAAAAATGATAGGCGAAACTCACACCACTTCGTATTTAAAACGCTTCACCTTGGACATGTCTGTCCCTTCGATGCGGATCAGACTTGTCGAGCCTTTGCGCTCGGGTGCATG
>JBAWWV010000449.1:0-2847 GCA_037146575.1 Alcaligenaceae bacterium
CATACGAATCAAGTGCTCATCAGAGTCGAACAGAAAGTCAGCAAGCGCACGCGTTAACTCGGTTTTACCAACGCCAGTTGGCCCTAAGAACAAGAACGAACCGTACGGACGCGCCGGATCAGACAGACCCGCGCGCGAACGTCGAATCGCATCAGCCACCAGCCCAACGGCTTCGTCCTGACCGACTACGCGTTGATGCAAGCGGTCTTCCATTTTGAGCAGTTTGTCACGCTCGCCTGTCATCATTTTTGATACAGGGATACCTGTGGCGCGCGACACCACCTCTGCGATCTCTTCGGCACCGACCTGAGTGCGCAAGAGCCGCGGGCGTTCAGTTGTGCCAGGCGTGGCACCCGCCAATTCAGCGGCTTTCAAACGCGACTCAAGCTCGGGCAAACTACCATATTGAATTTCAGCCAACTTATCAAACTGACCTTTTCGTTGTAACTCGGCCATCTCGGCACGCGCACGCTCGATTTCTTCTTTAATCGACTGCGTGCCCTGCACTGCAGCTTTTTCACTTTTCCAGATCACTTCAAAATCGTTGTACTCGCGCTGCAGTTTTTCAAGCTCTTCTTCGATAATTTGAAAACGTCGAATCGAACCCTCATCCGTTTCTTTTTTAACGGCTTCGCGCTCAATTTTTAATTGGATAATGCGACGATCCAAGCGATCCATAACTTCAGGCTTAGAGTCGATCTCCATGCGAATACGCGCGGCAGCCTCGTCGATCAAGTCGATGGCCTTATCGGGTAAAAATCGATCGGTGATATAGCGATTAGATAATTCAGCCGCCGCGACAATGGCCGGGTCAGTAATGTCTACGCCGTGATGAAGCTCATAGCGTTCTCGCAACCCACGCAAAATTGCGATGGTTGACTCGACGTTTGGTTCGTCGACAATCACTTTTTGAAACCGACGCTCAAGTGCTGCGTCTTTTTCAATGTACTTGCGATATTCGTCAAGGGTAGTCGCGCCAATGCAATGCAAATCACCACGCGCAAGCGCCGGCTTAAGCATATTGCCTGCATCCATCGCACCTTCGGCTTTACCCGCCCCCACCATGGTGTGCAGTTCATCAATAAACACAATATTGTTGCCATCATCTTGCGACAACTCTTTGAGCACAGCTTTCAAGCGCTCTTCAAATTCGCCTCGAAATTTAGCACCCGCCAGCAAGCTGGCCATATCCAGTGACAACACTCGCTTACCACGCAAAGATTCAGGCACCTCGTCGTTGACAATACGCTGGGCTAAGCCTTCGACGATTGCAGTTTTACCCACACCAGGTTCGCCAATCAACACGGGATTATTTTTGGTGCGACGCTGCAAGATCTGAATCGCACGTCGAATCTCGTCATCGCGCCCAATCACAGGATCGAGTTTGCCCTGACGCGCACGCTCAGTCAGATCCATCGTGTATTTGGATAGCGCCTCGCGATTGGATTCACCCTCTTGATCTTTGACAGATTCGCCACCGCGTACGGCGTCAATCGCCGCCTCGAGCGGTTTACGTTGCAAGCCTGACTCTTTGAGTACACGCCCAACATCGCCCTTATCATCCGCTAAGGCGAGCAAAAATAATTCACTGGGTATGTAGGTGTCACCGCGCTTGGCAGCCTCTTTGTCGGTGCGCGCGAACACCGCCTGCAGGTCGCGACTCGCCTGAATGTTGTCATCGCCACCCTTCACCTTGGGCAAGCCCTTCAGAACAGCCTCGAGGGCCGTTTGCAGGCGGTTGACAGCCACACCCGCGCGCGACAACAAACTAGCCGCACCGCTCTCAGAATCAGCCAAGAGTGCCGAGAGAACGTGAACGGGCTCAATATAAGGATGCTCGCTGCGTGAAGCCATACTTTGCGCGTCGGCAAGTGCCTGCTGAAACTTGGTGGTTAATTTATCGAATCGCATGGTCGTTTCCTGAAGCAAGGGCTTGTGGCCCGTTAGAGATGGCTTATACATGCGGCCAAGTCGAGACTTTTCAATAGCAGGTCAACAAATCCTTAGCGAGCAGAAAATTCTGAACTATTGTTTTCGCATTCCAGCCTCGACTTCTCAGTTAAAGAGCTGCTGTCGCACCATCCAAACCTGTCAGGGTAGTTTGCTCTGCCCGCGAGCGCAGAAGCGTGATTTAAATCAAAACTCAGCAATTTTCGACTTAACAAAGATCAAGGGGCATACAATAAAGGGGTGATGCTCAGAACTCTGTATCCAAGTGCCGCGTAATTTAAACCTTTAAATACTCTAGCGCGAGTTGACACAATGCTAAAACGAATTACGGTTGAAACGACTGCGACCCACTGCTCAACCTGCATGATGGGACACGTGTGTTTGCCCGTTGGCATGCCTGCCCACGAGGTTGAACAGCTTGACACACTTGTTAAAGAGCGCGTCCGCATTGAAAAAGGGCAGGCTCTTTACCGACACGGTGAAACCCTTAATGCTTTATTTGCCCTGCGCAGTGGCTCGTTAAAAACCCTGCTCGAAGAGGCGAACGGCACACAGCAAATTACTGGGTTTTTCTTGCCAGGTGAAATCGTCGGCTTAGATGGCATGATCGAAGGTGAACACAGTTCGTCAGCCGTCGCCATGGAAGACTCTGAAGTGTGTGTCGTGCGCGTGCAGGATATTGACGAAATCAGTCGCTACGTGCCATCGCTGCAACATCAGGTGCGTCGCCTCATGAGCAAAGAAATTGCGCGCTCGCATCAAGTGTTATTGGCTTTGGGATCGATGCGCTCTGAGCAACGACTCGCTGCCTTTTTAAGTAATCTGTCGCAACGCTTGGAAATTTTGGGATATTCACCAACCGATTTTGTCATGCGCATGCGCCGCGAAGAAATCGGT
>JBAWWV010000450.1:0-2841 GCA_037146575.1 Alcaligenaceae bacterium
TCTTGATGGTGGCGCTTTTGGCCGCTGTGGTGATCTTCGGTGTGTTCTTCGTGTTGCGTATGATTCGTGGCTCGTCAGCTCAACCTGCAACGCAAGCTGCAGGCGCTTCGGGCGGTACGCAGCCACCAGCCAACGAGATGTATCGTGAAACCGCTGCGCCAGCGGCACCTGTTGCGTTGCCGGCCTCGGCCACAGGTTCGATGTCCGCCGCGGGCTTTGGGTCAGATGCACCAGCGCCTGATCAAAACTGGTTTATTCCTGTTGATTTTGATACCAACCGGTTTTTGCAAGAAGCAAAAGCACAGTTTGTTTCGATTCAAAAAGTATGGGATAGCGGCGATCTGACACAGATGCGTAACTTCTTGACTGACGATTTGCTCAAAGAGCTGCAGGCTCAGTTATCGGGTCGAGTGGGCGAGAATCATACCGAGGTGGTGTTGCTGAACGCCGAAATGCTCGGAATTGAAAAGGTCACGGATGGCCATCTGGCGAGCGTCCGGTTCTCGGGCATGTTGCGTGAGCAAGTTGGCGCAGAAGCCTTCCGTTTTGAAGAGGTCTGGAATCTCTTTAAGCCTGAACAGGGTGGTTGGTTGTTGGCCGGGATTCAGCAAATCCCAGTGACCCACGCTAGCTAAGTCTGTGGGGTAGGGCTGCAAAAAAAACGCCCGCTTCGCGGGCGTTTTTCTATCTCTTGCGGCTGATTGCACGTTCAGCCGTTAAACTACACCCCTCATCCAGACTTTCAATGCCCCGCGCGACGTGATCACTGACTCACCCTACTTGCCGACTCCCTTCACTTTACATCCTGTCAAGCTCTTGGCGCACGCCTTGAACTTGCTGACGCGTCAGCAACCTTGGGCGGCAGAGCGGCTGGCACGCCATGCTGGGCAAACCCTGCGAGTCTGCCTGGGCAGCGTTCAGTTAACACTGACCATCGAACACAACGGTCATTTAACCTTAGCCGACTCCGCAGTGGTGCCTGATGTAGTGCTCGAGTTGATTGCTGACAAGCTGTCGTGGGGTGCGGTGTTCGATCCTACTCTTCGGGTAGATATTGCACAGTGCGTGCACATCACGGGTCAGGCCGCGCTCGCGCAGGTGGTCTCTGATCTTGCGCGCGACCTACGCCCTGACCCCGAAGATGCGCTCGCGCAATGGGTGGGTGATGTGCCGGCCCGTCGGCTCGTTGCGGGGGCTCAAGGGGCCTTTGCGGCAGCCCAGTCGTTTGCCCGCAACCTGCCAGAAAATATTGCCGAATATCTTTCTGAAGAGTCAAACACCTTGGCGGGTACACCCGCGTTGGCGTCATTGGCCCAAGAGGGCGTTCGGGCATTGACCAGGCTCGAACAGCTTGAGCACCGTCAAGCTGCGCTGCAAGCGCGGTTGGCGGGTTTGACGCCTCGCTCAGGCTCACCAGCATGATGTCTTTGCCGCGTCTGCTGCGAATCATCGTGGTTGCCTTGCGCTATCGACTTGACGAGCTTGTGCTGTCTGGTATCGATCATCCTGTGGCCTATCGTTTGTTATGGCTAGTGCGATTCGGTTCGCGTCCAAAGATGCCGCGTGGCCAGCGCCTGCGTTTGGCGCTCGAAACGCTTGGCCCGATTTTTGTGAAATTCGGACAAGTCTTGTCGACCCGTCGTGATTTGATTCCGATGGACGTCGCCGACGAATTGGCGTTACTACAAGACCGTGTTGCGCCGTTTGCCTCAGACAAGGCTGCGGCAATGATCGAGCTTGCACTAGGCGCACCGACTTCAACATTGTTTGCGACGTTCGAAACCGACCCAGTGGCTTCTGCTTCAGTTGCGCAGGTGCATTTTGCGGTGTTGCACGATGGTCGTCATGTTGCCGTGAAAGTGTTGCGTCCCGGCATGCTTGAAGTCATCAATCAAGATCTTTCGCTGATGCGCGCGCTGGCTGGGTTGATTCAACGGTTGGTGCCTGATGGTCGACGTTTAAAGCCCCGCGAGGTGGTCGCTGAGTTTGATAAGCACTTGCACGACGAACTCGATTTTTTGCGGGAGGCCGCGAATTGCAGCCAGTTGCGACGCAACTTTGGTGTTGAGAGTGGCCGAGGAGATTTGTTGTGGGTGCCTGAAGTCATGTGGGATTACTGCGCCTCGACCGTCTTTACGATGGAGCGCATGTACGGCATTCCCGTCAGCCAGATCGACCGGCTTAAGCAAGCGGGTGTTGATGTTCCCACCTTGGCGCGCACCGGAGTTGAAATCTTTTTCACTCAAGTGTTTGACGATGGATTTTTTCATGCAGATATGCATCCGGGCAACATTTACGTCTCTGATCGTCCCGCCACCTTAGGTCGCTATATCGCCCTCGATTTTGGCATTGTGGGGTCATTGTCTGAGTTTGATAAAAATTACTTGGCTCAGAATTTTTTGGCATTTTTTCAGCGCGACTACCGACGCGTGGCCCGTTTACATATTGAGTCGGGCTGGGTGCCTGCTAGTACCCGTGAAGAAGAACTCGAGGGGGCCGTTCGCGCCGTCTGCGAACCCTACTTTGATCGCCCCTTGGCTGAAATCTCACTTGGACAAGTGTTATTACGTCTTTTTCAGACCTCTAGGCGGTTTAATGTCGAAATACAGCCGCAACTCGTGTTGTTACAAAAAACCCTTTTAAATGTAGAAGGATTAGGCCGACAGCTAGATCCGCAGTTAGACTTATGGAAAACCGCCAAACCCTATCTTGAGAGATGGATGCTTGAGCGGGTCGGATTGAAAGGAACGCGCAAAAAGCTGGTGCAAGAGGCAGGCCAGTGGGCACAATGGTTACCTGAGTTACCGCGGTTGGTGCATGCGCAATTAAGTCGTGCAGATG
>JBAWWV010000451.1:0-2832 GCA_037146575.1 Alcaligenaceae bacterium
CATGGCGCGACTCTCTGATTGATAACTTATTTTGTCAAAATTTAGTATGCCGTATCCAATGACAGTCAGTCAGCCAATCACCCACTCAACACATCGCGCGCAAGTATCTACTGTTTGCCACGGCATGCCTCAAGGCCTCAGACACAAAAGTCGTGACAAAGCCAACGGTGATGCACTCTTTACTCGTCTCCGATCACGGTTTTTGTAATGATTTTGATTGAATTTAGCATACTGTAAAAGAGTGGTGAATGCTTGCTTGACAAAGGGAAAAGCCTGAGGGCGAATTGCACTAAGCTGCAATTTCGGCACACTCAATATTCGGTAAAACGCGTGGCAGATTAAGGCCGTCGATCCGGCAGCTTGGGATTGTTAGTCCGGCAGATTCGGATTATTAGCCCGGCAGATTCGGATTATAAATTGCGCGATTGCGACAGGTGGCCCAAACACCGAAAAAAATACTTATTATTATCAATTGTTTATCGTATAAATTTGACAAATCTACGCCTGATTTTGTTTCAGACTTTAATCAATAAACCCTTCGGGTCATACCAGGGTGTCAGCTGTGCCTCAGCTTGAATAAGTCTATCCCCAATACCAATTTCGAAACCCATCGCGCCGAGGGTCTCTGCGGTAATGGGTGCATCAAGATGAACGTAGCCCATCCCTAGCGACGCATTAACTCGATGCCCATACATGCCGGACGTAATCACACCTACTGGCTGGCCATTCGCAAAAATTGGCTCTTCATGTATCAAAATTTCATCGGGTTGTTTGAGTTTGAACTGGACTAGACGTTTTCTGGGCAGTCCCAACTCGCGTTGCCGCGACAACGCCCTGTCACCGACAAACCCCCCAGGCTTATCCCAGTCGCAAGTAAAAGACAGCCCAGCCTCTAGCGGCGAGTCTTCCGTCCCAATGTCGTGACCCCAGTGACGGTAGCCCTTTTCGAGACGACAAGCATTTAGCGCATGCATGCCTGCAAGCTTCAAACCAAACCGTGAACCAATCGACAAGATTTGCTCATACACATACAAAGAAAACTCAGTAGGGATGTAAAGCTCCCAACCTAACGCTCCGACATAAGTGATCCGATTGGCCCGACAAATCGCGTACCCAATTTCAATCTCTTGCGACGTACCGAAGGCAAACTTTTCGTTGCTTAGATCGGCTCCGCTTATTTCTTGAAGTAAAACACGAGAATTAGGCCCCATGATCCCTAATAACGACATTCCGGAAGTCATGTCCGTGACTGTGCAATTATCAACGTGACCGATACTTTGTTTTAGATGCGAAAGATCATGCGTGTGAGACGACACGGAAGTGACGATCAAAAACTTGTCAATGTCAGTGCGTGTCACAGTCAAGTCAGCTTCAATCCCGCCCTGCTCATTTAGCCACTGCGTGTAAACAACTTTGCCAATCTCTCGATCGACGTTAGCGGTCGATAGGCGGTTCAAGAGGCGGCAAGCATCTCGGCCTTGCACTAAAAATTTTGCCATCGATGACTGATCAAAGAGTGCGACTGAATCACGCACCGCAAGGCATTCTGCAGCGGTGTGACTGAACCAGTTTTGATGGCCGTATGTATATTCATATTTAGGCTGCGTGCCGGGCACGCCAAACCAATTGGCACGCTCCCAACCGCCTAACTCGCCCATACAAGCACCCTGCTCGACCAACCTATCGTGAAAAGGCGTTCGGCGTGCCCCGCGCGCGCTCTCAAACTGCCGAAAAGGCCAATGCATGGCGTACAGCAAGCCTAAACTTTCTTTGGATCGATCTGCCAAATAGCGACGCGTACCCTGAAAAGGCTGCATTCTTCGAACATCGAGGCCAGGCACGTCAATTGGGCTGCGCCTGTCGCGAATCCACTGAGCCAACACCTTACCGGCGCCACCAGAGCTTTGGATACCGATCGAGTTAAAACCACAAGCCACAAACAAATCTCTAAATTCTGCCGTCTCACCTAACAGGTAGCTGTCATCTGGGGTAAAACTCTCGGGCCCGTTAAACCATTTCGCAATGCCCGTCGTTCGTAACTGAGGCACTCGCTCGATCGCCATACTCAACACAGGCTCGAAGTGATCAAAATCCTCTGGTAATTCATCAAAACAAAAATCTTTTGGTATCCCCTCAAGAGCCCAAGGTTTAGCAACAGGTTCGAACGCCCCAATCAGTAATTTTCCAGCATCTTCTTTGTAGTAGGCGTATTCATCTGGGACACGTAATACAGGTAGGTTTTTCTCAACGCCCTGCATTGCCTCTGTCACCACGTAAAAATGCTCTACGGCCTGAAGAGGTAAGCGAAGCCCAATCTTACGTCCTAGCCAATGACTCCACATTCCGGCTGCGATCACGACCGTTTGGGCTTTGAGTTCGTGTATTTCATTTTCGTATTGATAGCGCACACCGACAGCCCGACCTGACTCAACCAAAATATCCAAAACTTCGCACTGTTCGACAATCGTAGCGCCTCGCAGTTTCGCGCCTTTGGCAAAAGCCATCGTCGTATCCACAGGATTTGTCTGGCCATCGTTCGGAGTCCAAATGCCACCGACCACACCTTTATCCGACAACAACGGATACTTTGACAAAACCTCTTGTGTTGTCAGAATTTCAGACTCAACACCGAAGGCACGTCCCATTGCGCCGGTGCGCTTAAATTCTTCAAAGCGTTCAAGATTTAGAGCCACACCGATCGAACCATTTTGCTTAAATCCGGTCGCCTGACCCGTTTCGTGCTCGAGCTCTTTTAATAACTCGGACGTGTACTTGGCTAACTCAGTCAATGTTCGCGTTGCGCGCAACTGTGGCACAAGGCCAGCGGCATGC
>JBAWWV010000452.1:0-2806 GCA_037146575.1 Alcaligenaceae bacterium
GTCGATTGCTGGGCATTCAAGCCAGTCGACAAGTAATCAGCAATACGATTTTTTTCTTGACTATCGGGTGCTGCCAGCGCTTTTTGTACCTCTGCGTTTAACAACTCAGTAATCGCTTTAGGAGTACCCGCTGGTGCCATGAGCGCATAAGCGAACGAGGCATCAAAGCCGGGGTATCCCGACTCAGCCACGGTGGGGAGCTCAGGTGCGAGTGTTGAGCGCTTAGCACTTGATACGGCGAGGGCTTTAAGTTTGCCACTTTTGACATGCGGTAAGACGCCGGTTGTGACTGCGAAAATTGCATTGACCTGTCCCGCCATGACATCCACAATCGATTGACCGGTTCCCTTATAGGGGATATGCGTCATCGTGATGCCGGCTGTCGACAAAAAATAGGCAAACGAAAGATGGCTAGGTGAACCATTGCCACCTGAGGCGTAATCAAGTGATTTTGTTTTGGCGAGTGCTACGAGTTCGCTGACTGAGTTCACTGGTAACGAGGGGTGTACAGCGAGCATCTGCCCGTAGGTCACGGGCACTGAGATGGTTTCAAAATCCTTGGCTGGATCAAAAGGGAGTTTTTTATAGATCGCCGGATTCACGGTGAAGGTGGTGTCGATCGAGAATAAGAGTGTGTACCCATCGGCAGGGGCTTTAGCCACTTGTTCAGCAGCAATATTGCCACCGGCGCCAGCGCGATTTTCGACGATGAACGGTTGGTTTAGCGAGGCTGCAAGCTTCTCGGTGACCATGCGTGCGAATGTGTCTAAGGGGCCGGGTACCGTTGAAACAATAACGCGTACGGGCTTGGTTGGGTAGGTTTGAGCGAAGGCCGTGCCCGACCAACAAAGCACGATTAAACTAAACAATGCGTGTGGCGTTCTTTTCATGTTGAACATCCTTGTTATAGAGTTGAGTTTTTTTGTTGTCCAACGGCGATTATTTTTTTATATCTGCTTGAACGAGGACGGTGTGCTCGAGCGAGGTGAGCAAATCCTGAAGTGCCTGCAGTGCGGCAACGCCGCAGGCGGTATCTTGCTCGCCGTTGCCGCCACTTAGCCCAACGCCGCCAATCACCTCATCATTGACGACAATCGGAAACCCACCCACAAACACGGCAAACTTTCCCTCGAAACTCCACTGGATGCCAAAGGCCTCGTTACCGGGCAGTGCCGGACCATTGGGTGGTGTGTTGAAGAGGTGGGTTGACCGCTTGTGTCCCGCTGCCGTAAAGGCTTTATTCCAGGCAATTTGCGGGCCAGTGATGCGGGCGCCATCCATACGCTCTAAGACAAGTGGGTAGCCACCATCATCGACGATACAGACCGTCTCAAGGACACCAATCGCGTGGGCTTTTGCAATCGCAGCAGCGGCCATTGCACGCGCCTCGGCCAATTCAAGCTTCAGAGTTTGCTTCATCGGTAGCCTGACCTATGCCGCAGCGAGTGTTGACTTGCTTGTTGGCGCGACTTGATCTTCCATGTCAAGATCAGCCAGTGGGATATCGTTGGCCACATAGTCATGATAAAGAGCAGTCGTATACAGCAAACGCATCTGTGCACCGATCTCGCAAATTTTTAAGCATCGCTGCTGCAACTCTGGAGTGTTTGCATGTTCAAGCACGATTTGATAACCACGCTCGCCGTGAATTTCATCAGACACGATGTGCAGATCAAAGAACTCAACCTCTTCATCGGTAAATTTGTATTTGTCGCGCAGCGTCGGCGTTTGCTTGCGGTAGATCGACGGCACTTGTGATTCGAGGCCAACGACTAAAGCTGCGACGGCCACAACTGGATCTTCGCGCATTGCCACGGCATAGCACCAGCTTTGGAGACCGCGCGTGGTCGGTGACATGTTGTCTGGATTCGTGACACGCTCGCGGGTTGTGCCGCAAGACTCGGCGAAACGAATTAACAGGTCGGTGTGGCGATCACCACCAATCTCTTCTTCGTACATGTTGGCAAGCAGAAAATCTTTTGCGTCTGTGTAGTGAGCGGGAGTGCGGGCGTAAACGTAGGCAAGGTAGTCGGCGAAGGGGCCAACGTAGTGATAGTGATTTTCGGCCCAGCGGGCTAAATGAGCACGACTGAGTTTGCCGCTCGCCCAGGCTACGCTAAACGGGGCCTTATTGGCGCTTTTGCCTTTGATGGCGTTTTCAAGTGCGGTGCGAAAAGTGTCTTGGTCCATCAATGCAGTCATGTCGGGCTCCGTTCAAAGTGGCAGAATTGTACATAGTATACAATTTGCCATACATGTCAAAGCCTTTTCAATGCGCCGATTTCAATCTCTTCGTGGCTCAATCCCATGCCTAAAGTAGTCATTCACAAAGACGGCCAGACGTTTGAAGGCGAAGTCAAAGACAATTCAAACCTCGTAGTGCGTGCCGGGATTAAACAGTTTCCGTACCCACATTTTTCGTACCGTTGTGGGATGGGTAAATGCTCACAATGCGCGAGCAAGATCTTGTCTGGTGCCGAAAACTTACCACCGCCAAACTGGAAAGAACAAAAAATACTGGGTGATCAGATCGAGGCTGGTTGGCGTTTACCCTGTCAACTGTGGATTCACCACGACATTGAGTTGACGCAAGAAGGCTTTGCGCGTGACCCTGCAACACTTGCTCGCTAAAGGCTTTGCAATGTATGTCATTTTGACGAATAAGCCAGGGGTCTATCGCACCGAATTGTGCGAAGGTCTTGAGCCCCTCGAGTACTACGACTACTTGTTTTGCGGTCGCAAGCGCGCTCACTATGTGATTGCGTTGCTGGTTAAGTCTCTAAGGGTAAGGATCGTCGACGAGACT
>JBAWWV010000453.1:0-2801 GCA_037146575.1 Alcaligenaceae bacterium
CCTACCCAACATAGGGCTGGGCATAGTGCAACGCAGCAAAAAGATGGCAGCCAGAACCCGCCACAACGAAACCGTGCCAAATCGTGTGGGCATATCTCCAACGTGAGTCTAGGCTAAAAAACAAGATGCCCGCTGTGTACGCTAAACCACCGCTCACCAACAACACGAGCCCCTGGGGTGCCATTCTTTGAGTCAATGGAATCACCGCAATCACGACCAACCAGCCCATCGCCAAATAAAAGCTGTTCGACAGCCAAGGGCGATTCAGCAAACCGAGCGCCTTGAAGCTCACCCCCAGCACAGCAAGCCCCCAAATTAAACCAAAGATAGTCCAGCCCCAACCACCAGACAGTGGGCCAAGCGCGAAAGGGGTATAGCTGCCGGCGATGAATAAATAAATGGCGCTGTGGTCAAGAATCAAGAAGATACGTTTGGCTTTGCCATGCGGCAGTGCGTGATAGAGCGTCGACACAAGATAGAGCAAGATCATCGTCGCGCCAAAAACCGTGGCAGCCACCAACGATGTGGTACTACGCGTTGCGCTCGTTTTGACTAACAGCACCAAGGCAAAAATTGATACAGCGCAGGCTAGCCCATGGCTCACACTGTTAGCGATCTCTTCGCCGAAGCCTTGAGACCGTCCTGCGGGGACAGACGATTGAACAATACTACTTGGCATCTTTTTCACCTGCGTGAGTGACTTCGTAGATCTGAGTCAGTGACGTTGTCATCTACAGTCTTCGGTTGACATACCCGCTTACAGGGCTTAACAACGTGTAGAAAAAATCGTAACCTAGGTACGAAGGTTAAGCGCAAATCCAAGCGGTCAATCGCGCGAGCTTTACTGTCGTTGATGCATATCAACTAAGCGCAAGTTTAAAAAGATCGACGCTTGCTCAGATAAAAGAAACTTTGCCTGCCAGGTACGAACGCGGGGCATAGCTCATTGTGCATGAGCGTTGGTATACTAAACCGCACCGCTCGCCTCAATCGCGCCGCTAATCACGTTACAAAACGTCATGCTGTCAGGATATCGACAATTTTTGTTGCGATGCGACTTTCAGTTTTTGAACCTTTCATTGCACTAGCTGGGATGGTTGTGACATGACAAAGTTATTAGTGTTGCAAGGGGCCAATATGGCGTATCTCGGGCGCAGACAGCCCGAGCTTTATGGCACCACGACGGCAGCAGAGCTTGATCAAATGCTCTACGAGCATGCGCGCACAAATGCTTACGATTTAGAGATCTTCTACACCCACGTCGAAGGTGAAGCGATTAGCCGTCTCTATCAAGCCGTCGATGAGGGGATTGAAGGTGTGGTCATGAATCCCGCGGGGTTTTTATATGCGGGTTACGCCCTCAGAGACTGCCTACGGGCGGTCAGCTTTCCTTATATCGAAGTTCACATCACGAATATTGAAAAACGTGGCATGCACTCGGTCTTGGCCGAAGCAAGTGTTGGCGTGATTGCAGGCTTCGGTTTGAAATCGTATCTTTTAGGGCTAGATGCGATGCTCAAAACCGTACGCGGTAAGTGAATGACGATGGGCTTTTAGGCTATTTAGATTCGCAATGCATGGGGCCACTCCAATCTTGGTGTGCCAATCAATGAAGAGACTCCAATTCATGAAAAAATCTTATTACGCAGCCGCAGCGCTCTCTTTATTTTTGCTAAGCGGTTGTATCGCTGGTTTTAGCAGCCGTGTAGAGATGCTGCCGGTAAACGGCACCGAACCCACGACGCTGCAGACCACCATCTATCTGCCTGAGGGCTCTGGTCCATTTCCTCTTGCCGTGCTGAACCATGGGCGCATCATTGGCCCCGCTGGTGGTCGCCCCAACCAAAAGAGAGAAGAGTTTCAAGCGGCAGCCGCAGAGCTCACCCGCCTGGGGTATCTGGTGGCCATTCCAATGCGACGAGGCTATGCCGGCTCGGGCGGGAAAAGTCTGAATTTTGGCTGCGATATGCGTGCGGTTGCCTTGAACGAAGCGGCCGACATTAAAGACGCTCTCGATGCGTTAGTGACGCGCCCAGATGTTGATCGAACAAACATTCTGTTGGTTGGGCAATCGGTCGGCGGCTTAGCTGTAACCGCCTTTAGTGGTCAATACCCCGAGTACCCAGGAGTCAAAGGAATCATCAATTTTGCTGGCGGTCAGTCGCGCGATAACTGTAATTGGGCCGCAAGCGAGATCAACGCCCACGCAAGTTTTGGAAAGACGGCGCGTGTACCAATGCTATGGCTGTATGGCACAAACGATTCATTTTGGGGGCCCTCTAGTGGCGTTCCAACTCAGTTCTATGACGCCTATACGGCAAATGGCGCATCAGTTACCTTCATTCAGTTTGGTAACTTCGGGGTCGATGCGCACGGTCTGCTCGCGCACGCAAATGGCAAACAAGTCTGGTTGCCACCGGTGCTCGACTATTTAAAAGCACGTGGACTACCGGCAAAACATTAACCGTTGCCAACAAAATAAAAAATGACCGGCACCCTAGACAGAGGCCGCGTTATCTACTAAAAAAGTAGACTTCACTTTGAACGCAATCACTTGGTCGAAATATGTCACAAGAAAAAGGTCTGGCTGGCGGCTCTTTGGGGGCTCTTGAGTCTGCCGTCATGGGGGTCGCCGGTTCGGCCCCCGCTTTTAGCGTCGCTGTCACCACCGCAGTCATCGTAGCGTCAGTTGGCGTGCTTTCAGTGGGCAGCGTGTTTTACTGCGGGCTCATCATGTTTGGAATTTTGTTTGCTTTTATTAATCTGAACAAAATGTCACCACATGCGGGCGCAACCTACGC
>JBAWWV010000454.1:0-2794 GCA_037146575.1 Alcaligenaceae bacterium
TTCGATGGGGAGTAGCTCCAGTTCTTTGTGATCCGGTTCGAATTTAATCTCACAAAGGGCACGTCAAGTCGTCATTACGAAGCGAAAGCTTCCGGCTTGTCGGGCACATAACTGAACCATAACAAGCCGAGCAAGACCTTCGATCAGTGGCCTAACAGGGCATGTTTTGTCAAAAGCATAGTGTTGATTTTTCAACCCAACTTTTGGTATTGCATTTTTTGTTTAGGTTTTGATTGATTGTCCTTTTAAGGCTTGAACAATGGAACTCTTCTCCTCCCCTTGGTGGTCGGCTCTGCTCGCCATTATTTTGATTGACCTTGTACTCGCGGGCGACAACGCAATTGTGATTGCGCTGGCTGCTCGTAAACTTCCCCCTGCTCTGCAAAAGAAAGCCATCTGGTTTGGTACCGTTGGCGCTATTGCCGTGCGCTCTGCTTTAACGGTTGTGGTTGTCTGGCTGCTCAAAATCCCCGGCCTCATGCTTCTTGGCGGCCTCGGGCTTCTTTGGATTGCCTGCAAATTGATTCTCGATACCGGAGAAGACAAAGAGCACGACATTCGCGTCACCTCGTTTTGGGGTGCGATGAAAACCATCATCGTGGCCGATGCCTTAATGGGCATTGACAACGTTCTTGGTGTCGCAGGTGCTGCGCAAGGCTCGTTTGATCTTGTTGTGATTGGTTTGCTCATCAGCGTTCCAATCGTTGTGTTTGGCAGCACGCTCGTACTGAAACTGGTTGAGCGTTGGCCCGTCATCATCAATATCGGCGCTGCGGTTCTCGCCTTTACAGCAGCCAAAATGATCACCGACGAGGCACTACTCGACCCGATCTTTGACGGCACGGCACGCGTCAACGAGATCGCACGTTGGGCAACCTATGTCATCGCCATCGCGCTCGTGCTCATCGTCAGCAAAGTCGCAGCACGCAAACCGAGCACCAACAGCAACACCCTCTCTTCCACAACGCTTGTCAATCACAAATCTTAGGAGGCTGTCACATGGAAACCCTTATTGTTTATATCAATGATTCTGAATATGCGCGCAATCAACTAGCGACAATGATTGATGCGCGTCAGCCAACCAAATGCGTGCTGGTGGGCTGCCCCCCAAAGCTAAACCGTCATATTTCAAGGTGGATCTCAGGCGGTGCCCGCAAAAAATGGCAAACACAGTGGGCAGATCAGGCATGTTCTGAAATCTCCAAGGCCTTCATTCCTGAAGGACATCGCTTCGTTCATCGTGTCGCCTTTGGCCCCTTGGTCAATGTGACGAAACAGCTTCAAGGTGAATTTCTAGGGGCACGGGTGCTTGATGCTCGTAGACCAAAACTGGCACAAATCCCAGAACCTGTGGTCGAAGGACAACAGGCCCAGCCTGATTTGGCGTCTAGGGCCATGGGGGTTGCAGCGACCACTGCTATTTTGGCTTTAGCCGCTGATTAACGTTTTTTTAGCCCCCACGAATCCCCCTTCGCTCTAGCGAAGGTAAGAATTCGATTTTCCAACTATGATTGATAGGCTCAGACTCTCTTTTGAGGGGCTGAGCCCTTTGGTTTTTCTGCTGTGATACTTACCTGATAATTGATAACAATGACTGAGACAACACAATCTTCAACCAACCCTGTCGGCCCCTTTGCCGGACTCACCGTGATTGAATTGGGTCACAGTGTCGCGGCACCCTTTGCCGGACAAATTCTCAGTGAATTGGGTGCTCGCGTCATCAAAATTGAAAAGGCCGACGGCGACGATGCCCGTCGTTGGGGGCCACCCTTTTGGGAAGGTGCCTCGGCTTTTTTTCAATCCTTAAACCGCAATAAGCAATCAGTGGTCTGCGAGCTCCGCGACCCCGAACAAATCACGGCACTGAAAGACTTCATTTGCAGCGAAGCAGACATCGTCATCCAAAACCTGCGTCCTGGTCACGTCGAACAACTCGGGCTAGACGGTAAAAGCTTGCTTGCCCGACAACCCCGTCTGATTTATTGCAGCTTGGGCGCTTTTGGTCGCGAAGGTCCACTCAAAACTCGCCCCGGCTACGATCCACTCATGCAGGCCTTTGGCGGCATCATGAGCACGACTGGCGAGCCCGGACGCCCAGCGGTACGCGTCGGCGCCTCAATTGTCGACATGGGCACAGGCATGTGGGGCATCATTGGCATCCTGACTGCGCTCTACGAACGTCAAGTTTCGGGCGTGGGTCGCATTATTGATGTGTCGCTCTTTGAGACCGCCACGAGCTGGGTATCTTTACTCGCCTCGCAATACTTGGCTTCAGGCCAATTAGCAGGCAAGCAAGGCTCTGGCGCGCCTGGCATCGTGCCCTACAAGGGCTACCTCACCAGCGATGGTGAAATCGTCATTGCAGCCGGAAGCGATAGCTTATTTAAATCACTCGCCAAAGTGTTAGGTCGCCCTGAGTGGCTTGAAGACCCTCGCTTTGTCGACAACCCCAAGCGCGTAGATCACCAAACCGAGCTCTACGGGATGATCGAAGCCATCGTGGCCACGCAAACAACTGCTCATTGGACCACCCTGTTAGAAGCAGCCGGTGTGCCTTGTGCCCCAGTCAATGACTTGGCACAAATGCTTGCGCACCCTCAAACTGAAGCACTCGGTTTAGTACAAGACGTACCTGGCACTGGCATGCGGTTTGTTGGTCTGCCCATTAGCTTTGATGGCGTACGACCTAAACCACTTGCACCGCCACCCAAACTTGGTGAACATACAGATCTGTTATTAAAAAGGAACACTCCATGACCGCCTTACCGAGCTACGAAACGATTGCCACAGAAGT
>JBAWWV010000455.1:0-2781 GCA_037146575.1 Alcaligenaceae bacterium
ACTCAATCCCGTCGGTGCGCCAGCCTTGGATCGTATCCCCGGCGGACACTGGCAAGACAGCATGACCGAGCGTTGTGCCTCAGCCCGAAAAAGACTCGGGCAGGCGCTCGACGCGGTGGGTGGTCTGACGAGTTCTGGCGGGTGCGCGGTCTGGCACGTAGCCGGCTTAGGGCAAAGCGTGAAGGAGTGGTCAACGCTTGAGGGCTGGAATGGCAGAATATTGAATCAGTACGAAGCCAAAGGTATCTTGGTCGGCGCGCTGGGGGTACTTGCGGTGCATTGTGGGTATGGTCAGTAAAAAATGCTTGTCAGGACGTTGTCCGGACGTTATGATGGGATAATTTTTCAAAAACGAGACTGCCATGACCGCTGTCATTCATCCCAAATCTGAGCGCATTGATGTGCGCGCCAGCACGCCCGTGAAGCAATTGCTTCAGGAAGCTGCGCGCGTAGCGCACAAAAATGTGAGCGAGTTTTTGCTGGATGCGGGTATTCTCGCTGCCAACCAGACCTTGGCAGATCGCACCCGCTTTGAACTGAGTGCTGAGAAGTGGCTGGCGTTTCAGACTGCACTAGACCAGCCCGTGAGTGCTAAGCCTAAGCTCAAGAAGCTTCTCTCTGAGCCTGGGCTGCTTGGTTGAGCTCGCAGTCTTATGAACCAGTTCGTAAACTGGCCAATGCAGATGTCGTCGATTCCTTCGATTGTGGTCAGCCTGCACTGAATCAGTTTTTGCAACGTTACGCGCTGGTCAATCAAAAATCGAATAGTGCCCAGACCTATGTGAGTTGTCATTCAGGGTGCGTTGTAGGATTTTACAGTTTGGCTGTTGGTAGCGTTGATCCGGCAACAGCCGCGCCACGAGTGATCAAAGGAATTCCACAACATCCGGTCCCGGTGATGCTTTTGGCTCGCCTTGCAGTGGATGTGCAGCATCAACGTGTGGGGCTTGGCAAAGCGCTGCTTAAGAATGCATTGTTACGCACAGCACAGGCGGCAGATATCGCTGGAATTCGCGCGCTGCTGGTGCATGCTAAGGACGAGTCGGCAAGGCAGTGGTACCTTAACTGGGAGTTTGAACCCAGCGCCTCGGATCCATTTCATCTGTTCCTTTTGACCAAGGACCTCAAGGCAATGATCAGTAAATGATGATGTAAAAAGTTACCTCATTCGCTTGATTTAAAAATCGTACGAAAAGCCTCTGCCGCCACCCGAGTGCGTCCTTTTTTTTTGCCTTTTTGTAGGGGTGGGTGTCGCGTTGCTCTCGGGCACAGAACCCGAGGGTCGTTCACTCCTTTATGCTGTCAGCCTTATAGTCTTTTGGTCTTTCAGACTTTTTGTCTCTTAGTTAACCCTATTTCAATAGTCGGTTCTGCCGCAATCGACGGTAAAATGGTAACTATAATTCAAGTATGTACCTGTTGCTACGATACTCGGTCCCTCGTAGTGGTGTCGCCCAAAGGCTTTCAAAATTGAATACTGCTCATCCGCACATCGTTAAGCGTCTTGTCAATATTGATTTCACCTCAGACGCGGCGATCGCCTGGACAAACGAAAATAGTGACTACAACGCTAGCCTGAACGCGATGTCGTTTACGCTTCCGGTTGGTGAAAACTATTTCATGAGGTCTGTGAAGTTTTACCTCGACAAAGTCGCTGACCCAGAGCTCAAAGACCGCACTCGTCGTTTTATCTATCAAGAGGCGGTGCACGCTAAAGAGCATAGCCGTGCAAATAAATTGCTACTCGACGTTTATCCAAATGGCGTAGTGCTAGAGCGGATCACCAAGACACTACTTTCGCTCAGTCGGCGTTTCCAACCACGCTCGACGCAGCTTGCTACAACTTGTGCGCTAGAGCATTTCACCGCTCTTCTTGCGCACGTGCTGCTGAGCCGGCAGGATGAGTTTCTGGAGCAGTCTGATGAGGTCTTTGCCAGCTTCTGGCTTTGGCATGCGGTCGAAGAGTTAGAGCACAGGGCGGTATGTTTTGATGTGTATGAACACGTCTGTGGAAAAGGGCTTCTCAGCTACCTGAAACGTGTTGCCGTCATGTTGTGCGTTAGTGTCTTTTTCGTTGCGAGCTTGGCACTTGGTTTTTCGTTCATTCGGCTCAAGCAAAGAATCCTGCGTGTTGGCCAACGCCTAAAGGGCACTCAAGGCGAACCGCCGGGTGCTGGCGGTTCTGCAAGGTTGTCTGTGTTATTGAAGGGTGTAGAGCTGTCGAAATATTTTGATTACTATCGGCGCTCATTTCACCCGAACGACACCGACAGTAGTGCTCTGATCAATAAATGGAAAAGCAAGAACGCGGATTTTGGGCTAAAAAACGATACCAGTGGCGCGTCTGAGGTGATGCTGCCACGCGATTTTGACGCACAAGCTTATTTGTTACTGAACCCCGATGTGGCCAGGGCAGGTGTCGATCCTGCTGAGCACTACCGTCGGCATGGCTATGCCGAAGGCCGATCCTACCATCAGGCGGTGGTTGCTCAAGCGGGTTAGTGCAAAAACCGGCCGCGAAAGCCTAAAACAACAGCACTAACGCTGGTTGCTTTGAATCAGCGAGGGCTGGGTGCTTTGATACAACTAACGCAGGGTGCTTGGAATCAACTAACGCTAAGTGTTTCGATACAACGAACGCTATGCCCTTGACCAACAAGATGAGCGGGCAGCTCGTCGACTGAGGGAGGGGAGGATGTCAATCAAAAATACTAAATCAATTGTGCCCAAGAGCACACGTAAGGGGTGATAAATATGGCACTGACCAGAGACTTTAAAGAA
>JBAWWV010000456.1:0-2780 GCA_037146575.1 Alcaligenaceae bacterium
GATCACCGCGGTTTTGTTTGCGCCTGTATTCGCCACGCTCGTATCCAGTTAGCCGTTCAAAGGCGTTATTATACTTGCGTGGCGTTTAGGCGCGGCCAAAAAGCACATAGTGATTCATCATCGACGCCGGCCTATTTTCGCCGAACTCACTGTGCTTAATAAGTCGTCAGCGGCCGTAACACCCTTGCCGTGTCTCTTGAGTGCTTTTATTTAAAACAACATGTTCAAGTCCCTGGCCAAATATATATATGACCTAATGACCACAGGGGCGCCCAGAAAAGCACTGAAAGCATTTATCACTCGGCACCCCTCAGTCGACAAATACATCCGCAAGGTACAACTTGCGCTCTTTGATGGTTACCCCGTTCACTCGCGCGACGTGCGCTATCGCACAAATTCGACGACTAAAGTCTTATTTGTTGATGTGTCGTTTTTGGTACTTGAAGATCTAAAAACAGGCATCCAGCGAGTGACGCGCAGCGTATTGCTTCAGTTACTCAAGCACGCGCCAGAGGGGTATGTCGTACAGCCTGTTTATGGCGATCACCATTTGGGGTACAAGCCTGCTGCCATGACTCTTACCGAGGCAGATGAGTTATCGCTTGCCCAGTCGCTTAGCGCAGACCCGATTCAGATTAGCCGCGGTGACCTATTCTTGGGGCTGAACTTTTCGTGCGCCACCACGTTAAAAGAGCAGGGCTACCTGCTAAAGCTCAGAGAGGCAGGGGTCAAGGTCTACATCGTGGTTTACGATCTCTTGCCCGTGCAGTTTCCAAGCTATTTCCCTACCTCTGCTAAAGACTTCCACGCACGCTGGCTACGTGCGTTAGTACAATTTGATGGCGCAATTTGTATTTCAAAAGCCGTCGCTGATGATTATCAGGCTTGGATTCAGGCAAATGGCCTTCATGTCAGTGACACTTTTAAGATTACCCATTTTCATCTAGGCGCTGATTTAAATAACTCGTCCCCGTCTAGAGGTCTGCCCGTTGATGCAAAGTTAACTTTAGATTTTTTTCGTCAGAGCCCGACATTTTTGATGGTGGGTACGCTTGAGCCACGTAAGGGCTACCGCGAGACTCTCGAGGCCTTCACCGTTTTATGGCAGGCCAAGCAAAATATCAACCTGTTGATCGTTGGTAATGTTGGCTGGAACGTCGACGATGTGATCAAAATGATCGACACACATCCTGAATTGAACAAAAAACTGTTTTGGCTGAAAGGCGTCAGCGACGAGTATCTTGAGCAGCTTTATGGGGCGAGTGTTTGCTTAATTGCCGCAAGCGAGGGCGAGGGGTTTGGCTTGCCTATTATCGAGGCTGCGCAGCACGGCCTCGCCGTCATGCTACGTGATATCCCAGTGTTTAGAGAGGTTGCAGGCGACGCAGCCTTCTATTTTGGGGCTATACAGCAAGCCGACGATCAATCCGCGGCGCCAAGCATGGCCCAGAGCATCAAGCTGTGGTTGGCGCTCTATGAAACCAATCAGCACCCCCAAAGTCGCGGTATTCGCTACATTAGTTGGCAGCAGAGCGTCGAACAGCTCAAGCACTCACTTTTCGCGTCCTAGAACAGTGCCTTTGCAAGAACGGCGCCTTTTTCTCTCAGAATGCGATAATGTCAAACACTAAACTTGGTTGGTAAAGCATGCAATTAATCCCTGTCATTCTCTCTGGCGGTGCTGGCACACGTTTATGGCCGGTTTCACGCGAGCAGCACCCTAAGCCCTTTATACGCCTCGCTGATGGCCAAAGTCTGCTGCAAAAGTCATTTTTGCGCGCAAAAGGTTTGCCAGATGTGGTCGAAGTGCTGACCGTCACCAATCGTGATCTGTTTTTTAAAACCGCAGACGAGTATCGCGAAACGGGCGATATCCCCATGCCGCTGGGTTTTATTCTTGAGTCTGAAGGTCGTAACACCGCACCGGCAATCGCGGCCGCAGCAATTACCATCCATCAAACTTACGGCCCCAAGGCCGTGATGCTGTTTTTAACCGCTGATCAACTGATCGCTGACGTGCCCGCTTTTACTGAGGCCGTGCAAACAGCCGTCAAATTGGCTGAAACCGGTAAAGTCACGACTTTCGGCATTCAGCCAGAGGGGCCGGAAACCGGCTACGGTTATATCGAATCCGAAGGCCACACCGTTAAGCGGTTTGTCGAAAAGCCAAATCTTAAAACCGCCCAAGAGTACGTAGCTAGCGGTAAATACCTCTGGAACTCGGGCATGTTTTGCATGACCACCGAAACCGCCATGGCAGAGCTCAAGCGTTATGCGCCGGCGGTATTAGAGGCGGTTGCAACAAGCCTGCAGGCTTCGCGCCGTGTTGAAGGTGCGGGTCAGTATCAAATTGATTTAGACGCTGCGACGTTTAAAAAAGCCGACAGCATTTCGATCGATTACGCCTTGATGGAGAAAACCACGCACGCTGCAATCGTCGCCTGTAACATCGGCTGGAGCGATATCGGCAGTTGGGGTGCGCTGTTGGACGTGCTGCCCGGCGATGAGCAGGGTAACGTGTGCGTGGATGGCGCCCTGCTGGCGGTGGATACGCACGGTGGCTACGTGCGCAGCGAAGGCCGGCTGGTCGCAACGATCGGATTGAAAGACATTATCATCGTGGACACGCCCGACGTTCTACTTGTGTGTCCACGGTCGCGGGCGGAAGAGGTAAAGGACTTGGTGGGCCGCCTGTCGTCTGAAGGCAAGACGGAATACCTTTAGGCTTGGAGAATGGGGCGGCAGCTTCGCGCTGTTGGGGATCGAAAGGGATTCATGAC
>JBAWWV010000457.1:0-2756 GCA_037146575.1 Alcaligenaceae bacterium
GAGATTGTAGATTTGCTCTTCGTCCCTTTTACGCTCGGTAATATCCATGCAAAATCCCATGACAGAGTCGCCATGTAACGTGATCGCACGTATATATAAGAGAAAATCAGAACCATCTTTCTTGCGTAGCGTCACTTCTTTTTCGCTAGACTTCTGCTGATGAACGCTTTCAAAAAAATTACCGGACTCTGTTGACGTCTCTGGAGAAAACAATTCTGCCAGTCTCATCGTAGCGAGTTCACTCTTAGAAAACCCAGTCATCACACCAATAGCAGGATTCACAAGAGCAAACCCACCGTCGCCGTTTGCCACAAAAATTCCCATGGGCGCATGTTCGATGTAGGTGCGATAGCGTTCTTCGCTGGTACGTAACTCGCGCTCGAGCTCCTCGCGCTTTTCGATTTCGAGGGTGAGCGCATCATGCTTAGCAAGAAGCTCAAGCCGACCACGATTGGTGTCAACAGCAAACGCTTCAAGTTGATGCGCACGTTTACGCAATCGAGAAATCCACAAGGTGCTGAAAATCAGCAGTAATGTTAGTGCGCTGACGGCGAACAGACACAACTGTAAGAGGCTAGGCTCAAAGCTGAGCGACGCTGCGAATAGCGCCACCAGTTTTTGAGGCTCATTTAAGTTTTCTGCATGAGAGGCGGCTGCAGGCACTAGCCCAAAAAACGCAGAGAGCGGGCTAAACAAGAATACTTGGGGGTGCTTTAGCCTACCCCTTGTAAGCGGGGTGAACAGGCACAATGATTTGCGCGCTATCGCGTGGATGTTCATACCCAAACGATACAGCCTGCGCGCCGTCTGTTGTCATTTACACCAAAAGGCTTGCATCTATGACGGTACTCTTGCGTGAAATAGGTAGTGTTAACTTTGCATTGCACTAAATCAAACTGGCGGCGATATTGATTGTCAAGGCAATTAAGGTCGTATTGAAAAAGAAAGCGAGCACGCAGTGGATTAAGCCCACCCTACGCATGGGTTGACTAGCAATACTGACGTCGGCCGTTTGTCCAGAGGTCCCGATCACACAGGCAAAATATACAAAATCAAGATAGTCAGGATGTGTCGCACCGGGAAACTGCAAGCCAGGCTCAAGGCCCCGCGTGAGTGCCGAGTAATATTCGTGCGCATAATGGGTGGCGAACATGAATTGTGTAAAAACCCAAGACGTCAGTACAGTCAAACCGGCGAGGGCAATATGCCAAACCCGGTGAAATCCCTGCAAATCTTTCGCAATCGCTAGCAACTCAACGATCGAACCTAGGCATACAAAAGCCGACACAACAGCCAACAGCAGAATGACACGCCTACCATCGTTTTGGCGCAAGGCTCTTGCGCGAATATCTTCTGGGTTTGACTTAGTCATCAGCGTCAAGATCAACACCAGGTACAACACCGAGCCGAGATTCCAGCCGACAATCAAACGCACCCAAACCCCTGTTTGCACGATTAGAGGGAGCACCAACGCAGTCAACAAACCTGCCAAAGCGCTGATCACCAAAAGCGGCCGGCTTCTGATCATTTTGTAGAGCAGGATCAACGGCTTACGACTTGAGGGTTCAGACATAGGTAACGCCTAATTCGCGGCAAGAGTGCCCAGGGACTCGTGTCACTCTAGCTTTGCGCCTGCGAGATCGATAATCTTTTTGTACTTAATAATCTCAGCGGCTATCAGGGCTTTGAGCTCTTGAGGTGTGCTGGTTTCAGGATCTGCTCCCAAAGAAATCAGCTTTTCTGTCACCTCGGGTAACGCGATCACCCGCACTAACTCATGATTAAGCCTAGTGACGATCGCAACAGGAGTGCCCGCCGGAGCAAGTAAACAGAACCATCCTCGAAGGTCATAGCCCTTCACACCCGCCTCATCCAGCGTGGGGACGTCTTTCAGTACTGCATTACGTTTTAACCCAGTTGTTGCAAGGGGGCGGATTGAGCCGGCACTAATCTGCCGTTGCATTGCCGTGATGTTATCAAACATCATCGCCACACGACCTGCCATCAAATCGGTCAGGCCCGGCACATTACTTTTATACGGAATATGCGTGAGTTTGGCACCTGACATCGACACAAACAAAGCGGCTGCAAGATGGCTAGTGGTGCCGTTTCCTGAAGAGGCGTAATCGTACTGGCCTGGTGCCTCTTGCGAAAGTCTCACCAAGTCGGCTACGGTTTTTACAGGAGAATCTTTGGGCACAGACATCACAAACAAATTCGTGGCGATCAAACCGATCGGCTCAAAATCTTTGAGCGGATCGTAAGGAAGCTTGGCGTACATACCAGGGTTAATGCCATGCGTCGAGCTAGAACCTAACAATATCGTGTAACCATCGGCGGGCGCACGCGCAACCTCAGCGCTACCGAGGCTACCGCCTGCACCGGGACGGGTTTCAACCACCACAGTCTGACCCAAACCTTCTGAAAATTTTTGCGCCAAAAAACGACCAATCACGTCGGTGCCCCCACCAGCCCCAAACGGAATCACCATCTTAATGGGGCGACTCGGCCATGGGGTCGTCTGTGCTGAGGCTGAAGTGCTAAGAAGACCTGCGCAGACAGTCGCGAACAGAGCAACGGAAACATTACGGACAATTGAATTTTTCATGTTTTTTTATAAATGTGAGCAAATGCAATTGAAGGATTGCTACTAGACAAAACTATCCAATACCATTCTTGCGATCGACTAAGATCCATTAACACTCATACCCGCCTCGAAACGTCCGCTGCGACAGTCTGACAAATATTCGATGACC
>JBAWWV010000458.1:0-2754 GCA_037146575.1 Alcaligenaceae bacterium
GTTAAAGCCAAGCACTGTGCCCACCGAGAAGGGGCCGGAATCGCTACAGGAATTATTTCAAGCGCTTGCCGATGTTCTTCCCTTCGTCTTTCTGATCGTGCTGACGTTTGGCAGCCTTTATGTCGGCTTGGCCACCCCTACCGAGGCAGCGGCACTCGGCTGCATTCTAGCCGTCATCGTCAACATCATCTGGGGAAAATTTTCTTGGTTGATCTTGAACATATCCTTAAGCCAGACAATCAAGGGTGCAGGCAATATTATGTTCATCATTTTCTCAGCCTACTTGTTTTCTTATGCCATGACTTACGCAGGCATTGGCGAAGAAGTCACGAGTTATATCGTCGGACTCAAGCTCAGTAAGCTTGAATTTTTTCTTGTCATCTTTCTGTTGTACACGGTGCTCGGTTGTCTGGTCGAAGGCCTTGGGATGATCGTGATTACGGTACCACTGCTCTTTCCGGTGTTAACCCACTACGGCGTTGATCCGGTTTTCTTCGGGGTCGTGCTTGTGCTGTTCGTCGAGCTCGGCATGATCACCCCACCGATCGGTATCAACCTCTTTGTGATTCAAAGTATTTGGAAGGGCAAACTCAGCGAAGTCGTGAAAGGCACGATCCCCTTCCACATCATTATGTTCTTACTTCTTTTCATGTTGGTCTTATGGCCAGAGATCGCACTCTGGCTACCGAACAAAATGAAAGGGCATTAAGAGCAAGACACCGGTTCATGATGCATTGCGTGACTTACGCTGTGACTCCAGTATGTAGGTCTGCCTAAATGCCTAACGCTCTTCCTTGCCTGCCGGCGCAAGGCTTCTTCCGGGTGCCGGCCAGTTCAACACTTGCGCTGCAAGTCATCGATGACGACGACTGAATCGACCTAGTCCTTGGTTTGCCTCGCGGCATTGAGCGAGGTTATCCCGCGCGCAATAAACTCGCTCTGGTCGCGTCTGCGTTGTAGTGTGTTACGGTGCGCACCGATTGTTCGAAAAATTCAGACAATGTCTGTGGTCTACAGTTAACGTAACCTTTCGTGTGTAGCGTTGGCTCTCAATAAAACGAGGGCTTTTATGTCGGAAACGAAGAATATCCTTACAGATGGTGACATTTCCTGGCTAACGTAAATTACTTAAGTCGGAGAAATGTCTTTCGACAAAAAAATGTGCCACCTGTCGGTAAACGGTAAGTGAAGGCCGTTATGGTATTTACGTTTTGTAAAGTGCAAGCTCTCTATTTTTGCGTGATGCTCGCATTCGGTCTTCTTCTGAGTATATGAACTAGCTTCAAGTCGTCCAACTTTTCAGCCGCACCCCTCGAGGTGCGGCCGCGCTTAGACAAACACGTCTTAGGCCTGCGTAATCGCAAATCCCATCGTGCGGCAATGAGCATGAAGACCCCCATCTTGCACAATCAGTACTAGCGCAGAACCCGAGGATGGGTTGAAGTGTGCATGTGAGGCGGCCCCTGGCGTGACAAACGTTGCGAACTTCGACCAAGGCACTTTTTCTCCCTCAACCGTTGAATAACACTGTTCGCCTTCAAGAACGATCGTCACTGCAGCCGAATTATGCCGGTGTGGCACCTGTGAGGCATTAGGCGGCACTTCATTTAATGCTAGCGTAAGCGAGGGTGATATTGACCCCATCGTTTCAGTACCAAACATGATTGCCATCGACTTCATGCCATTTTTCATGACCATTTTTTGCGCATCAACCAGAGCACGCATCATGGCCTCTTGTTTGTACAGGGTCGGTCGAATTGTCGACTGTGAGATTGGCGGCGGTAGGGTTTTTTCAAGCGCGAGTTGCGGCGCATTTGTGCATTGCCATAAGATTGCTGGCTGGTCGTTGTTAGTCGAAAATTGTTTTGCGAAACCACCGGGGAACAGCATGACGTCGCCGGCTTCCCAGCCCATGCTTTCGTTGTCCCATTCTATCGTTCCAGAACCTCGAATCGCATAAAAAATCTCTGCACTGGCGTGGGATTGCAGCGTGAGTGGCTCGTTTGACCGGATGCGAAGGTACGATGCTAAAAGCATCGGGGCTGAGGCAGGCACATCGATTGCCATTGCCGAGCTGGAATCGCACAAAATATGTGTTGAGCCAGCATTGGCGAAGGCCTCATCTCGCTCGTTTAAAAAAATATGAGCGGGCACTTTAGTTCGGGCAACGTTAAATCCTTGATCCAAAGTTAGGTATCGTGCGCGTTGTGCGTAGTCTGGACTTGGATGTTTTTGCATTTTTTAGTGTCTCCGAATAAGCCGGCGGCAGGAAATCTAATACCGGTCTGTTTGTGTGATGATGACCGCTAAGAATTTAGTCGATTTGAATTTTTATTTTTGCTGAAAAACCTGTCCATTTTGAAATTTCTGATTCAATGAACTTTTTGTATTCTTGCGGCGTGCCGCCATCGATTTGGAATCCAAGTTTGATGAGTTGACTTTGTAGTGATGGTTCGCGCAGTCGCGAGTTTAAGGCCCTAGAGAGCGCGTTAATAATGTCCGGTGTAGTGCCTTTGGGCACAACGACTCCAAACGAGACAAATGAATCAACGCTACTCAGCCCTAATTCTGCAAACGTAGGAACCTCAGGCAGCTCAGGTAGACGTGTTGCACCGGTGACTGCCAGGGCTCTTAGTCGTCCGGCCTGAATGTGTGCCCGACTTGTCGAGAGAACCGTAATCGTGACTTGCGTATGCCCTCCCACGATGGCGGCTATCGACGGCGCGCCTCCCTTATAAGGAACATGTGTTAGAT
>JBAWWV010000459.1:0-2746 GCA_037146575.1 Alcaligenaceae bacterium
CGTTAATTGTGCCGCGCACTCTTTCACTTGCGACACCGAACCTGGTGCAGCACTTAGTTCACTTGAGTAGATTGTTTGTATCGAATCGATGACGGCCACAGCCGGCTTTTGTTCAAGCAAAGCGTGCTGAATCGCTTCGAGTCGAATTTCGGCAAAGAGATCAACAGATCCACCAGAAAGCCCCAGCCGTCTGGCGCGCAAAGCGACCTGTTCAGCCGATTCTTCACCGGTCACATACAACACTCGGGACTGCCCCGACATCGCGACGAGCGCCTGAAGCAACAAGGTTGATTTACCAATACCTGGATCGCCACCGATTAAAACCACGGCACCCGCCACCAAGCCGCCACCCAGCACACGATCAAACTCAGCAATGCCGGTTGAGATGCGCGGCAGCTCAAGCGCCTCGACGTCAGACAAACTACGCAAAGGCGCCGCACCGGCTAACGGTGCGTAGCGGTGCTCAGCGTGGCCCGTTGGGCCCGCATCTTGCGATTCTTCGAGCGTGTTCCACGCATTGCAATGCGTACACTGACCCAGCCACTTCGGGCTGATGCCGCCACACTCAGTGCAGGTAAAAATCGTTTTAATTTTGGCCATGGGCTAGTTTAACCATCGCTTGGTCTGCGTGCCATGCCTGACAGCCTAAAGATTACGACGCGGTGCTACCTAAACTGCCCCCGCCATCAATCCCAATAATCTGACCCGTGATGAAACCGGCCTCGGCTGATAGCAAGAAACTGATGAGCGCCGCCACCTCATTTGCCGTACCCAGGCGCCCCATAGGGACCATAGCCGCAGCGGTCGATGAGACATCTGCCGTGGGCATTGCGTTCATAAAGAGTTCAGTGTCAATTGCCCCAGGTGCCACTGCATTCACCGTGATCCCGTATTCAGCCAAATCCAGGGCCCAAGTCTTTGTGCAGCCAATAATGGCGCTTTTGGCCGCCGCGTAGCTCGTCGCATCCCGCGCACCACGTACCGCTAAGCTGCAAAGATTGATGATTCGACCACTGCGACGCACTTTCATCGACTCAACAAACGCTTGCGTAACCTGAACCGCAGTACGCACGTTCAGATCAAAGGTCTCGTATAGGGCAGACAATTCAACCGAGCCGAGCGGTTGTGAGATCGCAGAGCCAACATTATTGACCACAGCATCGACTGGGAATTTGTCGCGGATAACCTGTAATACGTCTTGTGTTTGACCTGCGTCGGACAGGTCGCACTCGTATAAATAGCCAGGAAAGTCTATTTCAGCCGTATTGCGGGCAATACCGACCACGTGACAACCACGATCAGCTAGACGTTGTGTGAGCGCCCAGCCGATTCCTTTTGTTGCACCGGTAATTAATACACAACTATCTTTCAAACTGCTCTCCGAGCCAGCGCACAAAGGCGCTTGTTAGTGCTAGTCTACCGCAGCTAAAGCGCTGCCAGCCTGACGATATAAGGGTCTTTTAGAGGCTAATTAGGCAAAAATGAAGTACTGCTGGGTTAAATCGCGCGTATCAGAGCACTTTGATCTCAAAATATGTCTACTAATCACTACGAAAACTTTCCAGTTGCTTCATTTTTACTGCCAAAACACTTACGTCAGGCCGTTCTGAACATCTATCGCTTTGCACGTAGCGCTGATGACATCGCCGACGAAGGCCACGCAACTGACGACCAGCGCCTAAGCGCCTTGCAGGCCTATCGCCAATGCCTTCAAGCCTGCCAAACTGCCACACCCGAGCACACGCCTGGAGCTCACCCTACTTTGGTTGAGATATTTACTCCGCTCGCACAGACCATTGCCGTGCATCAACTGCCGCTAGAGCCCTTTGAAAACCTCTTATCGGCCTTCGAGCAAGATATTGTCCAAAAGCGTTACCCAGACCAAGTCGCGCTCGACGACTATTGCAAGCGCTCAGCCAATCCTGTCGGCCGGCTGATGTTGCATCTTTATGCTGCAGTCAATCGCGAGAGCCTCGCGCAATCCGATGCAATTTGCACCGCGTTGCAACGGATCAACTTTTTACAGGACGTCGCGCTTGACTGGGAAAAAAACCGTATTTACCTGCCCCAACAAGAATTGCTACGTTTTGGGGTCACCGAAGATTCAATTGCAACGAGCACCACCAATCACGCGTGGCGGGAGTTGATGCAAGAGCAGGTCAGTGCCTGTCGGGGCTTGTTACACTCGGGGCAACCCCTCGGAAGAAAACTCCCTGGTCGCATCGGACTCGAACTTAGGCTCATTGTGCAAGGCGGACTACGTATTCTAGAAAAAATCGAACACGTTCAATTTGACGTGTTTCGACACCGACCAACCCTTGGCGCGCCTGATTGGGCGCTCATGTTCGCTCGTGCACTGCGAAGCTAAATAACATGACCCCTCAAGAATACTGTCAGGACAAAGCAGCCAAGAGCGGATCAAGCTTTTATTACGCTTTTCTCTTTTTACCGCCGGCACGACGCCAAGCAATCACAGCACTCTATGCGTTTTGTCGCGAGGTGGATGACGTGGTCGACGAATGTACCGACGCATCGCTTGCCCGAATCAAACTCGCCTGGTGGCGCACGCAGGTCGACGCCCTTTTCGAAAATCGGGCTGAACACCTGGTGATGAAAGCACTGATGCCCTGTCTTGAACCTTTTGGCATTACCCGCGACCGCTTGCTTGCCATTATCGATGGCATGGAGATGGATCTGGATCAAACTCGGTATCTCGACTGGCCAGCCTTAGAGACCTATTGCTGGC
>JBAWWV010000460.1:0-2738 GCA_037146575.1 Alcaligenaceae bacterium
ATCGATAATCGCTTAGAGAAAAGTCAGCGTCAGGCTAAGGACTAGGCCGTGCGAGCGCATCAGGCGCGTAAGCGGTTTGGCCAGAATTTCTTAGTTGATCTCGGTGTGATTGAGGCCATCGTGCGGGCGATTCACCCCGTGCGCGAAGATCGTATGATCGAAATCGGACCCGGCTTAGGGGCTTTGACCGCACCGCTGCTTGAAAAGCTCGGTTCGCTGACTGTCATCGAGCTTGATCGCGATTTGGCGTCAAGGTTACGACAGCGATTTTCTGAAGAGCGCCTGCCCATTGTTCAGGCCGACGTACTGGCCGTTAATTTTTCTCAGTTTGGTCTGAACCTGCGCATTGTAGGAAACTTGCCCTACAACATTTCCAGCCCGTTACTTTTTACCTTAATCGAGTACGCAGATCAGATTGTCGATCAGCACTTTATGCTTCAGCGTGAGGTGGTGGATCGTATGGTTGCAGAGCCCGGCTCGGGTGATTACAGTCGTCTGTCGGTGATGTTGCAGTATCGCTACGCGATTGAAAAAGCTTTTGATGTTGCGCCTGAGGCGTTTGACCCCGCCCCGCGCGTTACATCTTCGATCGTGCGGATGGTGCCTTTGCCCAACGCACGTGCGCGTGCCGTCGATGATGCTTTATTTGCAGCGGTGGTGCTGCGTGCCTTTTCGCAGCGCCGCAAGATGTTGCGAGGCGTATTAGGTGCCTGGACGACACTGATCCCCTGGGAAGCTTTGCAAATTGAGCCAACCTGGCGTGCAGAACAGGTGTCTGTACCGAAGTTCATTGCGCTAGCAGATGCATTGCATGCGGCCGGAGTACGGGCCTAAACCCCTCATTTGTCATGGCGGGTGTGTGGCAGGCGGCCAGCGGTCTGACTACTGTTCGCGCGCCTATCTCGTTAACCTGACCTATCGTGTGTTTGCTGTAGCAAGCTTAGCGTCTTGCAGCAAGCCATAGCCTGACAACGTCTTCTGCTCGGTCTTCAAGTAGGTTTGCAACGTTTTCGCAGGCTTGAGCCAAACTCATGGGGCCAGAGACTAGGCTAAACGCGGCTTCGATGCCAACGCGATACAGCGCTTGATAGCCGGGGCCAAGAGATCCAGCAATTGCGATCGTGGGTACACAGGCGCGTTGTGCAATTTGTGCCACACCCATGGGAGTCTTACCCAGTAGCGTTTGAGCGTCCATTCGGCCTTCACCGGTGATGACAAGTGAGGCGCCTTGTACTGCTTGTTCAAGCCCACCAATCTCTGCAATCACTTCAGCGCCTGGTCGAAAGGTGCTTTGCATCCAGGCATGCGCAGCAAACCCGACGCCTCCGGCTGCGCCTGCGCCGGCGGCGTTACGCCGGTCGTGCCCAAGGTGTTGTGTACAAACATCCGCAAAGTGCCCTAAGGCGGCATCAAGCGTTTGAACCTGCTCAGGGGAGGCCCCTTTTTGTGGGCCAAAAATCGCAGACGCACCCAACGGGCCACAAAGCGGATTGTTAACGTCTGAGGCAATGGTAATTTTGGTTTGTTTTAAGCGCGAGTCAAATTGACTGGCGTCGATTGACTCAAGCTTTGCCAATGCGGCACCGCCCGCGGCAAGGGGGGTGTGCTGCGCATCAAGCAAACGTAAACCCAAGGCGCTCAGCATCCCAGCGCCCGCATCGTTGGTGGCCGAGCCACCTAAGCCTAAAACAATATGTCGTGCGCCTGCATCCAGTGCGTGCTTGATGAGCTCGCCAACGCCAAAGGTGGTTGCTCGCAAGGCGTTGCGCTGCGACGGGGCAATGTGCTCAAGCCCTGCCGCACAAGCCATTTCAATGACCGCAGTCTGATCGGGTAGCAGCGCCCATTGGGCTTGGATGGGTTGGCCTAAGGCGTTTTGTACCCAACTGCTGCGACGCTCAGCTTGGGTCGCACCGAGCACCGCTTGAACTGTACCCTCGCCACCATCGGCCATTGGCACGCAAATAATTTGAGCCTCAGGTGCAGCCCGTTTGACCCCCCGGGCGAGTGCCGCAGCGACCTCAGGTGCCGAGAGGCTCTCTTTAAATGAGTCGGGGGCGATGACGATTTTCATGCAGAAAGCTTAGGCAGTCTTTTTTTGCACAAATTCAATCTTGTAGCCGTCTGGGTCTTCAACAAACGCGATCACTGTCGTGCCGTGTTTCATGGGGCCCGCTTCGCGTGTGACTTTTCCGCCAAGTTCACGCACTTTGTCGCACACTTCATACGCGTTGTCGACTTCAAGCGCTATGTGACCGTAGCCCGTGCCCATGTCGTAGGCGCTGGTATCCCAGTTGTAGGTCAGTTCAAGGACGGGGCCTTCGCGCTCGTCCTGATAGCCGACAAAGGCATTGGTAAAGCGCCCCGTGGGGTATTCGGTATTGCGCAATAAGCGCATGCCTAACACCTTGGTATAAAACTCGATTGACCGCTCGAGGTTGCCGACACGTACCATCGTATGAAGAATTCGCATGATCACTCCTAGAAACTAAAAACGGAAAACTAAAAACGGAAACAGGAAACAGGAAACAGGAAACGGGAAACGTTTAAATTAAATTTCGGGTATTCCTTCGGGCGTGTGTCGTTGCAGCATTTGTTTGGCCGTGTGGTAATCAGGATAAAGCTGCTGCACTTCAGTCCAAAAATCATGACTGTGGTTCATTTCGCGCAGGTGCGCGAGCTCATGTGCAATCACATAATCAATGACCATCGGCGAAAAATGAATCAAACGCCAATTC
>JBAWWV010000461.1:0-2736 GCA_037146575.1 Alcaligenaceae bacterium
GCCCTATTCCTGGAACACCGCAGCTCAAGCGTATAAGGCCTACGATGGCGAACTGGGTGCGGCGCTCGAACAAATCGGCGACGCCAAGGGCCTTGTGCTGCTGTCTTGGTGGGAGAACGGCTATCGCCACATCACCAATAACCGCGGCCCAATCGCGACGCCCGCCGATTTAAAAGGTTTAAAAACACGCGTCACGCCCGACAAGATGCGACTAGACACTTTTGTCGCGCTCGGCGCGAATCCCGCCCCACTTGCCTTCGGTGAGCTCTACTCAGCGCTGCAACAAAAGGTGTTCGACGCACAAGAAAATCCATTGTCGATCATCTACACCTCGTCCTTCTTTGAAGTCCAAAAATATCTGTCACTGACCGGCCACGTCTGGAGCCCGGCAAGCCTTGTGATCTCTAAGGCCACTTGGAACCGTATCTCTGCCGACGACCGCAAAGTCGTGAAAGCCGCAGCAGACCACTGGCGGGATCAGCAGCGTCGAATGATCGCCGAGAGCGACGCCCAATTCATTGCCCAATTAAAAGAAAAAGGCATGCAGATCAATGAGGTAGATAAGGCTCCTTTCGCGGCCGCTGTCGCCCCGATCTGGAAGACCTACGAGGTCACTTACGGCCCCGAGTTGATGGGCTTACTTAAGAAGTACCGCGAGGCGAATTAATGCTGACACGCATTTCGCACCGCCTCTCGGCCTTGAGCAAAGTGTTCGTTGGGGTGGCTTGTGCCGTGCTTGCGGCGTTGGTCACCATCGTCGTCTTCCAGCGCTTCATCACTCACAATACGCCGCGCTGGGCTGAAGAACTACCAAGGCTAGTGTTGGTATGGTCTGCCTTTATCGGAGCCGTAGCCTGTAGTCGTGACCGCAGCCATCTCATGGCAGGCCTGCTGCCTTTTATGGTGAAGAGCCCACGCATACTTGCAGCAGTCGATCGCCTCAACCACGTGTTGACCACAATTGGGCTGATCATTTTGGGCTGGGCTGGCTGGCAGCTTGCGCAGATGACGATGGGGCAAATGTTACCCGCCACTGAAGTGTCAGCCGGCGTCGTCTACCTGGCATTACCGGTTGCCTGCGCGCTCACCGCCGTCGTTCACATCGCGCAGTGTTTTGAGCCCTGGCCACCAGCACACGTCGAAGAATTTTCTCAGGATTAACCATGTCGACCGGCGCTCTTTTTTTGGTGGGTGTTTTTATGCTCACGATGTTGATCGATCTGCCCATCGTGTATGGCATGGTGCTGGCCGGCCTGGCATACCTATTTTTATTCGACGCAGCGCCTGTCGCCGTGGCGGCACAGCAGTTCGTCACCGGGCTAGATAGCTTTACCCTGCTAGCCATTCCGCTTTTCATTTTGGCGGCACAACTCATGAACGCGGCGGGTTTGACCCAACGCATTGTGCGTTTGTGCGCTGCCATCGTCGGTGACATCAAGGGTGGCCTAGCTGTCGTCGCAGTCATGTCTTGCCTAGTGTTTGGCGCCCTATCGGGCTCTGGCGTGGCTGATGTCGTGGCCATCGGTAGTCTGCTGCTGCCAGCCATGGCTCGGGCGGGCTACGACAAGGGCTTTAGCTGTGCGCTGGTCGGCTGCGCCGGCACGACAGCGACCATCGTGCCGCCCAGCATCGTGCTCATCATCTATGGCACCACAACCAATACCTCGGTCGGAAAGCTTTTCATGGCAGGGATCGTACCGGCCGTATTGTTAAGCCTCTCATTGATCTGCATCGCGGTCTGGCAGGCGCGCAAGTACAACTGGAGCGGTGGTAACCCCTTTGAATGGGCTGAGTTACGTGCTGCGCTGCTAGACGCGATACCTGCCCTGATGGTGCCGGTGCTGATTATCGGTGGCATACGCTTAGGGATCTTCACCGCCTCTGAGGCGGCCTCGAGTGCAATCGTTTATTCACTGCTTATCGGTCTTTTTTGGTATCGCAGTTTGTCGCTCAGTGCCATTTGGAAAAGCTTAAAAACTGCGGGCGAAGGTAGCTCTTCTATTCTCTTGATGATTGGTGCCTCAGGCTTTTTTGCCTGGATTCTTGTCGCCGAACAAGTGCCTCAAGCACTGGCGGCATTACTCGCGAACTGGACTGATAGCCGCATCACTGTTCTGCTACTGCTCACCGTGGTGTTGTTGCTACTTGGCACTTTTATGGAAGCGATCCCGATCATCATCATCGTCGCGCCCGTAGTGATGCCAGTGCTGGCTCACTACAACATTGACCCCGTACACTTCGGAATTTTGCTCACGATCAACATGGCGATCGGTGCGGTTTCGCCGCCGGTCGGCGTTGATTTGATGGCGGCCTGCAAGATAGGCGGGATCACCATGATGCAAACGCTTCGACCACTCAACTGGATGATGCTGGCGATGGTCACTGTCTTGCTACTCGTGACCTTCATCCCCGAACTTGTGATGTTTTTGCCAAGGCATGTTCAATGACCACCATTAAGTCACGCCGCCCAATTACGCTTCGCCGCAGCTGGCTCTTCACCTCGGGGCTTGATGACCGTGCCCAGCAAGCTGCGCTTGATAGCGGCGCCGACGTGCTAGTTGCCGATCTGGAAGAATTTACTTTACCTGCCGACCGGCCAGTGGCACGCCCACGTATCGCCGCGCTGATGGCGCGCTGACGCGCGCAACACAGCATCGGCGCTGTGCGCATCAATCTTTTGGGCGGCGATGGCCTGGCTGACCTGCAAGGGGTCATGTCTGGCAGCCCAGACGTCAT
>JBAWWV010000462.1:0-2736 GCA_037146575.1 Alcaligenaceae bacterium
AGCAAATACACCCGTCACAGAGCGCATGTAGATTTTTTGTCTAACATCTTGAATCGCCTGCTCGACGGCAGGCACGCGATCAATCGCTAGCTGAGCACCGAGCGGGCGCCAGGGCGGAGCCGTTGAAGCTGCCGTCGTTGCAGCAACAACAGCAGAGGCAGATGCACCAGCGAGAGCAGGAACAAAAGCAGTAGATGCAGATGCACCAGCGAGAGCTGGAACAGAAGCTGCAGATACAGATGCACCTGCGAGATCAGAAGCAGGCGACGCAGGTGAATCAGGCGACATTCAATACGCTCACTTTGCTCTGGCGCGCATCACAGTCGCAGACGTCACATCTACACCTTTCGACAAGCCCCACACCCAGGCCGCCACTAAGCGAATCTGCTCAGTGGTTAAGGTCTGCTCTTGGGCAGGCATACGATTATTACGCCCGTTCAAAATGCCGTATGCGATGGTCGCCTCTGAGCTACCGTACAGCCAGACATCATCGGTCAAGTTGGGCGCACCGAGCGCCTTTGTGCCCTTTCCCTCGGGGCCATGACAGGCGGCGCACGTGTTCATAAACTCGCGCTTGCCGCGTACAATGCGAATCTGATCATGTGCCAAGCCAGACAGTGACCGCACATACTGTGCGATATCTCCGGCGGTGCCTGCATCAATGACAGCACCTAAGGCTGGCATCACGCCATTGCGACCTTGGGTAATCGTGGCAAGCAGCACCTCTGGCTGGCGACCATAAATCGAATCACCATCAACCAAATTTGGAAAGCTCATACTGCCTTTTGCATCTGAGCCGTGACATTGTGCGCAGTTGTTCATGAACAAACGCTAGCCGATTAAATGTGCCTCAGGGTCTGCGGCAATCTGCGGGATATCCATTTTTGTAAAGCGTGCATAGATCGGCTTAACCGCCGCATCTTGTTCAACCTGATCTTGCTTCACCTCAAGGACAGACGTGTAACCTAGGCTTCCCTGATAAGCACCCAACCCTGGATACAGCAACAGATACCCCACGCCGAACAGACACATGATGACGTACATCATCGTCCACCAACGCGGCACCGGATTGTTCATCTCGCGTAAATCGCCATCCCAAACATGTCCAGTATCTTCAACCGTACCAGGCTGTGGTTTGAGCCATTTGCGCTGTGAAAATATCAGCCACAGGCACCAAGCAATCCCTGCCAACACCAAGATGGCAACGTAATAGCCCCAAAACCCATTCATAAAGTCGTTCATTGCCGTGTACCTCCGGGTTGGTGTGGGCGCGCTTCATCGGGCAAGGCGAAAGGCAACATTTCCGCTTCGTGGTTTGCCGCTTGACGTTCGCGTGAAAACGCCCACCAGACAATTGCAAAGAACGTCAACATCGCCAAGATGGTGGCCAACGCATTTAGATAAGCAAGCATCATTTACCCCCAGCTTTCAGCGACTGCGCCTGTGCCGCTTTTCGCGCACCAGTGCCGAGCCCTTGCAGATAAGCGATCAGGGCATCTTCTTCAGTTTTGCCTTTAAGTGCAGCAGGGGCAGCACTAATTTGAGCGTCGGTATACGGCACGCCTAATACACGCAGGGCACGCATCCGAGCGTCAATGTCATCATTTTGAACAAGACTTTTGGCTAACCAAGGGTAGCCTGGCATATTCGATTCGGGCACGACTGCGCGTGGGTTGCGCAAATGGATGCGATGCCAGTCGTCAGAGTAACGCTCGCCGACTCGGGCTAAATCTGGACCCGTACGTTTTGAACCCCACAAAAAGGGGTGATCAAAGACCGATTCACCGGCCACCGAGTAAGGGCCGTAGCGCTGCACTTCAGCACGCAACATTCTAATTTGCTGAGAGTGGCAGCCAACGCACCCTTCACGGATGTAAAGATCGCGCCCCATCAAACGTACTGCATCGTAGGGCTCGACACCCGCCGTCGGCTTAGTCGTTGAGTGTTGAAAAAATAGCGGAACAATCTGCACTAAACCGGCGAACAGCACGACCAGGATACTGCAGATGATCATCAGACCAATATTTTTTTCAAGTGTTGCGTGCGAGAAGAAACTGACTTTTTCTTGTGCCATGATTTTCTCCTCAGACCTTTGCCAAACTGGCTGATTGGGTAGTTGACTCAGTCGTACTAGGCACGACTGGATTCACTGCGGTTTGCCCAACGATTGTTCTGAATACGTTGTAGGCCATCAATAGCATTCCGCTCAGATACAGCAACCCGCCTAACAAACGGATAAAGTAAAACGGTGCTGTCGACTTAACCGATTCAACAAAGCTGTAAGTCAACGACCCATCGACTTCGGTCGCGCGCCACATCAGACCTTGCATCACCCCGGCAATCCACATAGCTGCGATGTACAGCACCACACCGATTGTCGCGATCCAGAAGTGGACCTCGATCAGTTTGACGCTATACATTTTTTCGCGTCCCCAGAGCCTGGGAATTAGGTAATACAGCATGCCAAAGGTAATCATTGCGACCCAGCCCAGCGCACCTGAGTGCACGTGTCCGACTGTCCAATCGGTGTAATGCGACAGCGCATTGACCGTACGGATCGACATCATGGATCCTTCAAAGGTTGACATCCCATAAAACGACAGCGAGACCACCATAAATTTGAGGATTGGATCGGTACGCAACTTATGCCAAGCACCTGAGAGGGTCATGATGCCGTTAATCATCCCGCCCCATGAGGGTGCTAAGAGAATCAACGAAAACACCATTCCTAAAGAT
>JBAWWV010000463.1:0-2711 GCA_037146575.1 Alcaligenaceae bacterium
AGAAGGGAATCGAACTGGTACGTAGCGGGCAGGCCGACTTTGGCATCACCACACACGCGGCTGATGAACAAGGCTTGGAGAGCCAGTGGTTCGCCTCCGACGGTTTCGAACTTCTCTGTCGGAAGGACCACCGCTTAGCGGATTTGCCGCGGGTCTTGGTCAGAGACTTGGCGGGCGAACGCTTCATCACTCAGTCGCGTCACAGCATTGTTGGCCAATACCTGCTGAGCGTGCTGAAGCCAGAGGACGCTCCCACCCTGATGGAAGTCGAGCAGCTAGGCACGGTAATCGGGCTGGTGCGAGCCGGCGTTGGGCTGGCTGCCATTCCCCAATTCAATTTGTATCAGTTCCCTTACACGGATCTTGTACGCCGCCACCTAGATTTTCGCGGTTTAGAGCGACGCTTGTTTGTCGTGCAGCCGATGGGGCGAACGCTTGATGCGGCAGCACGGGCTTGGCTGGATTGGATGATGGCTAACCGACCCGCCTTGCCTGTCACAAATAGCGAAGACGCGGCGCACATAACCGATTAGGTATTCACCAGTCACTTGGTTTCTATGTGTAATACATTGTTGTACATTCGAAGTGTTGTGATGGTAAAATTGGTTGATCAATAGCGAGTCGGAGTTTTCTGTGGAAATCGTACTAAAAAAGATGGGTAACAGTACGGCACTTGTTATGCCCCCACCCGTACTAAAAGACCTAGGGATTGGTGTCGGTCACCACCTGACACTGAGCACCACGCCCGATGGCAAGATTGTTTTGACCCCTAAGCGCAAGTATGTCTTGGCAGAAATGATTACTCAGTGCGACTTGAAGGCGCCAATGCCTGCAGACCTTTCACTGTGGGATGTTGCTAAGCCTGTTGGGCAAGAGGTGCAGTGGTGAAGATTTTTGAGCGGGGAGATATCGTCAATGTTCCTCTGGATCCGACTGTGGGTCATGAGCAGCGTGGCACTAGACCTGCCCTGGTGTTGACGACTAAAGAATTCAACAAGCTAGGTGATGTATTGGTTGCCCCAATTACTCAAGGCGGCGATTACGCGAGATATGCTGGGTTTGCTGTTACGTTAATGGGCACTGGGTGCAAGACTCAAGGCGTTGCGCTCTTGAACAAGATACGCATGCTTGATCTCGCTGCGCGTAAAGCACGTAAGATTGAAAAGGTGCCCCAAGTCGTGGTCGATGATGCGCTAGAGCGCCTGCAAGCCATCGTCGAATAGCGCGAATACTATAAAAGCCTTAGTCCCCTTGAAATCCCCGAAACAACCCTTATAATTAGCACTCGACCCCAGTGAGTGCTAACAACTCACGAAGGCGTTTTCCCACAACCTTATTATTTGTAACAGGAGTTCTACATGGCCCTGCGTCCCCTGCACGATCGCGTGATCGTCAAACGCCTGGACAACGAGCGCACAACTGCCTCGGGCATCGTTATCCCTGAAAGCGCGGCTGAAAAGCCCGATCAAGGTGAAGTGCTAGCCGTTGGTCCCGGCAAACAAACTGAAGATGGCAAAGTCCTGAAAATGGACGTCAAAGTCGGCGACAAAGTTTTGTTCGGCAAGTATGCCGGCCAAACAGTCAAAGTTGATGGCGAAGAAGTCCTGGTCATTCGCGAAGAAGAAATTCTCGCTGTTGTCCAGTAATCCACAGAATACGAAGGAAACCTAAATGGCTGCCAAGCAAGTTCTATTCGGTGATGACGCACGCGTGCGCATCGTCCGTGGCGTAAATATCCTCGCCAATGCTGTAAAAACCACCCTCGGTCCTAAAGGCCGTAACGTTGTGCTTGAGCGTTCGTTCGGCGCCCCAACCGTCACTAAAGACGGCGTGTCGGTTGCTAAAGAAATCGAACTCAAAGACAAATTTGAAAACATCGGCGCCCAGTTGGTGAAAGAAGTCGCTTCAAAGACTTCTGACAACGCTGGCGACGGCACCACCACTGCAACAGTGTTGGCGCAGTCGATTGTTGTTGAAGGCCTCAAGTATGTGGCTGCCGGCATCAACCCAATGGATCTGAAGCGCGGTATCGACAAAGCTGTCGCCGTTGCGGTTGAAGAGCTCAAGAAGCTGTCAAAGCCTTGCACGACAACCAAAGAAATCGCTCAAGTTGGCTCAATTTCGGCTAACAGCGACTTCTCGATCGGCAAAATCATTGCTGACGCAATGGACAAAGTCGGTAAAGAAGGCGTGATCACTGTCGAAGACGGCAAGTCACTCGACAACGAACTCGACGTCGTTGAAGGGATGCAATTTGATCGCGGCTACTTGTCGCCTTACTTCATCAACAATCCTGACAAGCAAGTGTCAGCGTTGGATGACCCGTATGTTCTGATCTATGACAAAAAAGTCAGCAACATTCGTGACCTGCTGCCCGTGCTTGAGCAAGTTGCCAAGTCGAGCCGCCCACTGCTGATCGTGGCTGAAGACGTCGAAGGCGAGGCTTTGGCCACGCTGGTCGTCAACAACATTCGTGGCATTCTCAAAACTACCGCTGTTAAAGCGCCTGGTTTTGGTGATCGTCGCAAAGCCATGCTTGAAGACATCGCCATCCTCACCGGTGGTACCGTCATTTCTGAAGAAACCGGTATGTCGCTTGAAAAAGCCACACTGGCAGAACTCGGTCAGGCAAAGCGCATTGAAGTCGGTAAAGAAAACACCATCATCATCGACGGTCATGGCGATGCCAAGTCAATCGAAGCACGCGTCAA
>JBAWWV010000464.1:0-2669 GCA_037146575.1 Alcaligenaceae bacterium
CGATCAATGTTTTAGAGCGGGGATACCGCTTGTTAGCCCGTGGAGAGTCGGTGCATTCAGACCGCTCGATGAAGCAGGAACCCACCGAAGTGACTCAGGCAGCGTTTGCCTGAGCGCCGTAGGAATCCCCGTCCTTTCCGCGCAAGCGGCAGTCAGCGACTGAGGGCGGGGAGGATGTCAATAGAGGGGTGCTAAAGAATCTCTATCAAATAGTTACAACAAATTTCGACATGTAACAAAGGACCTACGCAGTCTCTGCGGCGACCTGACGCAGCGCTTGTTCAAATGCCTCGGCAGGTTGTGCGCCTTGCAACAGGTATTGATCGTTGATGATCAATGACGGCACTGAACTGATCCCTAAGCCAGTGTATTTTTGTTGGCGGGCACGCACTTCGGCGTTGAATAGGTTTTGACTCAACACCTCTTGTGCACGCACGGTATCTAGGCCAGCGCGTTTGACGGCATCGATCAGATTATTTTGATCATCCAGGCTCACCGCTAGGGTGAAATAAGTGCCGAGCAATTCGCGTTTAAGACGATATTGGGCTTGCAGGTCAAGCTCAACCTCGGCCCAATGCAACAATCGATGCGCGTTAAACGTGTTGTAAACGCGCTTGCGACCTTCTGGGTGAAAGTCAAAGCCAACTGCTGCGGCACGATCGCGAATATTCTTTTGATTGACTCGAACTTGTGATTCGGGCATGCCGTATTTTTCAGTCAAATGTTCGAACACATCCTGACCGCCTTCAGGCATATGCGGATTAAGTTCAAACGGCTGAAAATGAATCTCAACGTCAAACTCGCCGTTAATATTTTTAAGCGCCTGCTCAAGCGCACCCAAACCGACCGCACACCAAGGGCAGGCGATATCTGACACGTAATCAATTTTGACGGATTTTTTCATAGCAAAACAGCCCTCGGCAGAAGCTCAAACACTATTGAGCTTCGATATTACCGGATTGCGCGGAAAGCCTCGACCTGTAGGCCGAGGAGGATGCCAGTCCTACCAAGAGCTTTCAGATTCAGGCGTTGCCGACACGTGGTGGATACTCAGGTCAGCACCCGCGTGCTCATCTTCAGGATCCATACGCAGACCCATTGTCATTTTGAGTAAGCCATACACAATAAAGCCGCCTGTGAGTGCAACGGCTACGCCTAAGCCTGTGCCAATCAGCTGAGCCGCTAGGCTCACGCCACCTAGCCCGCCTAAGGCTTTCTGGCCAAAGATGCCCGCGGCGATCCCACCCCAAACACCACATAAGCCGTGCAACGGCCACACGCCTAAAACGTCGTCGATTTTCCAGCGATTTTGTTCGAGAGTGAACACAATCACGAAGAGGGCGCCGGCCACTAAACCCACAAAGAGGGCCCCTAAGGGATGCATCAGATCAGAGCCGGCACAAACAGCAACTAAACCCGCCAAGGGGCCGTTGTAGCTAAAGCCCGCATCATTTTTGCCAACGAACCAGCCAGCTAAGGTGCCGCCCGCCATTGCCATTAACGAGTTCATGGCGACCAAGCCGCTAATTTTGTCGATGGTTTGCGCACTCATGACGTTAAAACCAAACCATCCCACTGTCAGGATCCAGGCGCCTAAGGCCAAGAACGGCACATTGGAGGGAGGGTGCGCGGCCATGCGGCCATCTTTGCGATACCGGCCTTGACGCGCACCAAGTAGCAGAATGGCGGGCAGGGCAATCCAGCCCCCGACCGCGTGTACAACCACTGAGCCTGCAAAATCGTGAAACTCTTCGCCGCTAAAGCTTTTTACCCAGGCTTGAAAGCCAAAGGGATGTTCGGGGTTCCAGATCATGCCTTCAAAGAACGGGTAGACAAAGCCCACTAACAAGAACGTGGCTAAGAGTTGTGGATTAAATTTTGCGCGCTCGGCAATGCCACCAGACACAATCGCTGGGATTGCTGCCGCGAACGTGAGTAAAAAGAAAAACTTGACGAGTTCAAAGCCGCTTTTGGCAGCCAGCGCCTCGGCACCCATAAAAAAGTTCGTGCCATAGGCGATCGAATAGCCGATAAAGAAATAGGCGATTGTCGAGACCGAAAAATCGACCAAAATCTTGACGAGTGCGTTGACCTGATTTTTTTCGCGCACCGTGCCTAGCTCTAAAAAGGCAAAGCCGGCGTGCATCGCCAAAATCATGATCGCGCCTAATAAAATAAATAGCGCATCGACACCTGTTTTTATATTTTCCATTTTGGCTCCAGATCAAAAAACCGCCTAGCTCAGGCTCTCAATTTTCAAGCGATACTGTTAACGTATCGGTTTTGATTGATTTAAAGAGTACCGTGCATCAAAACCGTGAAAATTGACGGCGTATCTTAACTCGACTTAGGGTGAAGTTGGTGCATGTTTAAATTGATTTTTAAAAACAGACACTTATAAAAAAATAATTGAACCATTTTGGTGCATAACGGCGGATTTCAGGAGAACGCATGGCTACGTACGACATTGCAACCATCGAAGGCGATGGTATTGGCCCCGAGGTTTGCGCGGCAACCGTGACAGTCTTAAAAGAGGCGCTTGGTGCAAATAAGCTATCTTTTAATCAGTTTCCGGGTGGCGCGTCGCATTACGTCAAAACCGGCCAGGTGCTGCCACAAGAAACCTTTGATGCCTGCAATACGTCGCACGCGATGTTGCATGGTGCCGC
>JBAWWV010000465.1:0-2666 GCA_037146575.1 Alcaligenaceae bacterium
ACGGCTTGCGCTCAAGACTGCAACTCAAAGCCTATTACCCTTAGCCTTGCTCAGAGGAGGGGCACGCTAGTCATAAGGTCGTTCGTATCAAATTAGGTTAGACGATTATTTTCAGTATCACCTGGTGAGACAGCACAAAGCGCAACATATTTGTCAAAAAGTTAACTATCATTGGTTCAACACTTGCACTCAGTTGCATGATTGGCGGATAAAAAGAATGGATCGCACCGAACGCTTCTATAAGATTCAAGCCATGCTGATGGCGAAACCTTCGGTCACAATGAAGCAGATGCAAGAAGCGCTTGAGGTATCCCGTGCGACCTTAAATCGCGATTTGGCCTACATGCGTGATCGGCTCAACATTCCGTTTGCTTGGGATGCCACGCTGCGTGGCTATGCCATGACGCGTCAACCAACAGACGGTAAAACCTTTGAGTTGCCCGGCGTTTGGTTTAACCAGCAAGAGATTCATTCGCTGCTGACGATGATCGAGTTGATCTCAAAGCTCGAACCTGGTGGCTTGTTGTTACCGCACGTTGCACCCTTTAAGACTCGCCTTGAGGGCTTGTTAGACGAGGGCATCGGTAGCTCAAAAGAGGCCATGAATCGGATTCGTATTTTGCCGATGGCACAACGCCACGTCTCGGGCGATGATTTTCAAGTGATTGCCCACGCGCTAGTGCAACGCAAACGTCTCGATATCAAACACTTTGCACGCCAAACCGGACAAGCGACTGAACGGCAGGTGTCACCCCAGCGCTTGGTGTACTACCGAGACAATTGGTACATGGACGCCTATTGCCACCTGCGCGAAGGCCTGCGCAGCTTTGCTCTGGATGCGCTGGACGCAGTGCAACTGGTCGATAAGGCTGCCAAGAATGTGCCCGAGGCAGAGTTGCGCGAAATGTTCGAAACGAGTTATGGCATCTTTTCAGGTAAAAATCGTCAAGTCGCCAAACTAAAATTCACCCCCTTCAGAGCCCAGTGGGTCGCACGCGAAGTCTGGCATCCCGAGCAAGTTGGCGAAGTGCACGCAGACGGCAGCTACACGCTAGAAGTGCCCTATGGCGAAGACTGGGAGCTCATCCAAGACATCCTGCGCCAGGGGCCTGATGTCGAAGTGCTAGCGCCGGCAGCACTTAAGAAAAAAGTCAAAGAGACTGTTCAGAGAATTTTAAAGCTCTATTAGAAAATGAACCTTGCCTACTTTAAAGAGCGCTTTAACAATACTGAGTCAGCATACTTGCTTGCCAGACGAGCAAATAGCCCTGACTTAAATCCGTATGCTTTGCAGGCGATTGAAGAAATCATTACTGAACGAGGTGAGCGGTTGCCTGTGCTCGCTGTAAAACCTAGTGTTGAGTCGCAACGATTAAAAGAAACCAAAGCCGATAAGTTCTGGCGCTTGATTCATCCAGTTGTTAAAGTATTCAAGCTTAAGGCTGCAGCGTTTGAAACACACACATACACGCTTTTAGAACTGCCTATCGGCTCGATTGCGCTTGCTCTCATGCTGAGCTACTACGTTATCTTGCCTGGCTCTGTTGTCGAAACTGAGCACTCAGAAAATTGGTATGTGTACGGTCTGTTTCGCTTAGGCGATTTAGATGAACGTCAAAAAGAATTAATACCTTATAAAATTAGGCTCGTATCCCGCGGCTGTATTGTTGGTGGTGACGAATACGAAAAAGACATTAAGAATAATCAACGTGTGCACGAATCTGCCTCAGACGACTTGAAGCAACTGCTGGGCAAGCCAAAGACTCACAATTCAAATGGGTAAAAAATTTCTGCTGGCTGCAGTATCAACGTTTCTTTTAATCGCTTTAATCGTCGCTTTAGACTCCGAAGAGTCCCTTGCTTCTGGACGACTTAAAGACTTCGGCACAGTCATGATGGAGTTTATTTTTGTCTATCCACTGCTCATCGCGTTTGTGGTCTGGGAGCACGAGTCATCGCGCAGTTTGAGGTGTTTCTCGGCGAGTGTTGGTTTGGTCGTGATTCTTGCAATGGTCTGGTTTTTTAAGATCAATGTGTTTAACGCCGCAGGACCAGTGCTAGTTCTTTTATATATCTTTATTTTGGTGTCAGGCGTGAGTTCGGTATTTTGGCGACTCTCAACACGACTGTGGGGTTGGCTCTGCTACTTGGCTTTGAAACTGAAGAGCCTCGGCACTGCGGCTTGACAATGAGCACTTCGAACTCGACCGCCATTTGGCCAATCACCATACTTCATCTTTGTTTAGCTCAATCGATTCTTGCCCCCTTTGTAGGTTGGCGTGAATTATTCAAGATTCTGTTCAGCATCAAACAAAGAAAAATTCTAGAATAGCCTCAATTTTTATCTTTGGTCATTCTAGGTTTTTCGATATGAGCATGAAACGTTGGCAAATGCGAAGAAATTGCTCGCTGACACCTAAGCAGCTATTCAAGTTTTATATCGTTTTAGTCTGCCTCTCTTTGATCGTGGCAATAGGCTTCTTGTTAGCTGGGGCATGGGTGATTCCCATTTTTACAGCCCTCGAATTAAGTGCAGTTACGATTGGTTTTTTAATCTACTGTAGGCATGCGTTAGATTACGAAACCATTGAAATTGAAGATAAACGTCTTTTCACTAGTGTCCGGTTAAATTCCGAATAAATTCAATTGGTTAGCGGGGTCAGGTA
>JBAWWV010000466.1:0-2665 GCA_037146575.1 Alcaligenaceae bacterium
ATAGACGACTTACGTGAGTCGCCTGCGGTTCAGATTGCATTGGCACTTGTGCAAAGTCACTTTGACATCGTTGCAGTAGAACCAAATATTGAAACACACGAGGGCTTTAAACTACTAGGTTTAGACGTGTTGTTTACTCAGGTGGACGTCATTGCAGTGTTGGTGAAGCATCGTGAGTTTTGTGAATCGGGTACAAGAAAAAAACTAGCTGTGTTTGGGGCCTTAGATTTTTGTGGCTTAGGGTTGAAATAAACTGAGTGTGCGCATGGGTTTTGACTAGGCACCCGCAAACGCATCAATTGGGTGGGACATTTATGATTTTTTCTATCGTCCGGATGTATTCCATACTGTATGGATTTGTAAAAGATCATTTCAAGCTAAATCTGCCTGGTCTTGGGTATGCCCTGCGCAAAATTAAAAGTGATCATATTTTAGATATTCACGGTCGCAAGATGTTCTTGGGCCATAAGGTAGCGGTGTGTTACGGACGTCATATTTCAGGTGCCTGGAACGAGCCCGAGACGCATATCTTTCTAAATAGCTTGATCCAACAAGTACAAAGCCCGATCGCTTTCGTTGACGTGGGTGCAAACATCGGTGAGATGGTGATAGATGTGTCGCGTCATCACAATGTAACGAAGATAATCGCGTTTGAGCCATTGGCAGACTGTGTCGAGGCGATTGAAAAAAGCCTCGATCTCAATCAAGTGAAAAACTATTTAATCATTGAAAAGTTAGTGAGTGATGGTATTGGGCAAGCGAGCTTTGGCGCGAGTCGCTCGTTAGGCGGATCATCCGTTCTGAGTCACGAATCGACCGCAAGCACCAACCAGGTTGCTACAACTACACTAGACCATGAACTTGACTCGGTTGTGGACGACACAATTATTTTGATTGATGTTGAAGGGTATGAACCACAGGTGTTAAAAGGCGGCTTGCAATTTATTAATCGACGCAAGCCTTTGATCATTTTTGAATACAACCACGTATCAAAAATGCACTTTAAAAGCGACGATATTCAAACGATATTGGGTGATCAATACAAAATATACCGTTTACGATCGGATGCAACGCTTGATACCGACATCGAGCGCGCATGGAATTGTGTGGCAGTGCCAAGTAACACTAAATTTTCAAAAATCTTGCGGTTCGACTGATCAATGACTACGCGCATACTTTTGCTGAGTTTTTACTACCAGCCTGATCTATGTGCGGGTTCATTCAGGGCAACCGCAATGGTTCAGGCATTACTAAAAAAATTGCCTGTTGATACTCATCTTGAGATCGTAACCACTGCGCCTAATCGCTATGTCAGCTATTCTGAAACTGTCGCTGAAGGTGCCAGTAGCTTAGAACAGCATGAACAATATACGATTCATCGAATTGCCTTGCCTTCGCACGAAAGTGGCATGCTTGATCAGTCAAAATCTTTTTTCGTTTTTGCAAAAGAGGCGTTGAAACTGACTAAGCAGCATCAGTATCAGTTGATCATTGCAACATCGTCTCGGTTGATGACGGCCTGTTTGGCCGCATATATCGCTTCGAAAAAGCGGGTACCACTTTATTTAGACATCCGCGATATCTTTGTAGATACGATTAAAGACGTCATTTCGGCTAAGTCTTTAATGTGGTTGGCACCGGCTTTGTCTTGGGTTGAAAAAAAGACGATCAACACGGCTAGCAAGGTCAATTTGGTGTCTGAGGGCTTTTTGCCGTATTTCAAAAAACGTTATCCAACGCAGAGATATTCTTGCTTTACAAATGGTATCGATCAAGAGTTTATTGATGCTAGCCAAAGCCCGTTTACACCAAAACAGAGTTCGTCAGGTGCTGCCGTAAACTTACTTTATGCTGGTAATATTGGTGAGGGGCAGGGCTTAAGCCATATTATTCCTGACTTAGCGACTGCGCTAAAAGGCAGGGCGCGTTTTACGGTGATTGGTGACGGGGGCCGTTATAAACAGTTAAAACTAGCACTTGAGCAACAGCAATGCACTAATGTTGAGTTGTTACCCCCGATGAATCGCGCACGCTTAATCGAGGCTTATTTAAAAGCAGACATCTTGTTTTTGCACTTAAACGCTTTCCCAGCCTTTGAGAAAGTGCTGCCGTCTAAAATTTTTGAGTATGCGGTATTGGGCAAGCCCATTTTGGCTGGGGTGGCTGGGTATCCTGCAAGCTTTATTCAAAACGAAGTCGACAATGCTCAAGTGTTTGAACCCTGTAATGTCTCTGAAGCGGTTTTGGCCTTTGAACGATTACAGTTGCAACACTATCCACGTACAGAGTTCTTAAAAAAATTCAATCGCACCAACATCATGGATGCAATGGCCGAGGATATTTTGTCTTTGCTGCCTGATGTTGCGAGACCAACGCTCCTGTTGGCAACGGATAAACCGTGATCCTTGTTACCGGCGCCTCGGGTTTTGTGGGTTCGGCTTTGGTTACGCATCTTGCGCAACTAGGGCTCAAGGTGCGTGCGTGTTCGCGGTTGGTGGCTGTGCACCCGAATGAGGTAGTCGAGTCAGTGTCAGGGGTTGATTTGTTGACAGTCACCGATCTGGCCTTTCTTTTAGCAGGAGTGTCTAGCGTCGTGCATGCAGCGGCACGCGTGCATGTGATGCGCGAAACCTCGATGGATCCTTTGGCAGACTTCCGCTTGATG
>JBAWWV010000467.1:0-2651 GCA_037146575.1 Alcaligenaceae bacterium
GTTGGAGCACAAGGTGTCTGCGGTGTCGCAAAAGACTTAACGAAAACCGCAAGTAAGTCGGCGATCAAAATCACGGCAGGCGAGGCCAGTGGTCAGTTATTTAAATGGGTGGCCTGGTTTACGGGCAGTAAAAACGCCATGAAGGGAGTTGGCTTTTTTATCGGCGGCCTGTTGTTGGATCTGTTGGGTTTTCGTGGCGCGTTATGGGCGATGGCATCCTTATTGGCCGTCATCTTCGTAGCGGTGGTATTGAGTTTGCCGCCGCTCATGGGCAAAAGCAAAGCTTCTAAAACAGCTAAAGAATTATTCGCTAAAAGTCGGGCGATTAATCTGTTGGCGGCAGCGCGTGTGGCGTTATTTGGTGCGCGTGATGTGTGGTTTGTGGTGGGTGTGCCGGTGTTTTTATACGCGTCAGGCTGGACCCTCACCATGGTCGGCGGGTTTTTGGCTTTGTGGACGATTGGCTACGGCCTGGTTCAGGCAATCGCGCCTTCGCTGGTGCGTCGTAGCATTGATGGTTTAACAACAGAGGTGCCTGCGGCAAGGCTGTGGTCGTTGTTGCTGGCCCTTGTGCCTATTGGGCTTGTACTTGCTGTTTGGTTCAATGTGCCGCACCTAGAATGGGTAGTGATGGGCGGGTTGGGTGTCTTTGGTTTTGCCTTTGCTGTGAATTCTTCGGTGCATTCTTATTTAATTTTGGCCTATGCCGGCTCTGAAAAAGCTGCTGAAGACGTTGGCTTTTATTATGCGGCCAACGCGTTTGGGCGTTTGCTTGGCACCTTGCTTTCGGGGTTGTTGTATCAGTGGGGTGGGTTACTGTACGCACTACTTGGGTCAGCCGTGATGTTGGTGGTGTGCTGGCTAATTACCCTTTTGCTTCCAACGGTGCGCGCGAGCGCAAAGCCATGAACCTCTTTGAACGTTTTTTAACCCTTTGGGTGTTTCTTTGCATCGTGGTGGGGATTGCGCTCGGGCAGTTTGCCCCCGCAGTGTTTCAGACCTTAGGTCGAATTGAAATCGCGCAAGTCAACGTGCCAGTCGGCCTTTTGATTTGGGTGATGATTATCCCCATGCTAGTTAAGATTGATTTTTCGATGCTGCATCAGGTACGTAATCATTTGCGCGGCATTGGCGTCACGCTGTTTGTGAATTGGCTAGTCAAGCCCTTTTCGATGGCATTGCTGGCATGGTTGTTTATTCGCCATCTGTTTACTGAGTTTTTGCCGGCGGATCAAATCGATAGCTATATTGCGGGGCTGATTTTGCTGGCGGCAGCACCCTGCACGGCGATGGTCTTTGTCTGGAGTCGACTCACCGGCGGCGATCCGTTATTTACCTTGTCGCAAGTCGCACTCAATGATGGGATCATGCTGGTGGCGTTTGCCCCTCTGGTCGCTTTGTTGTTGGGGCTGTCTGCGATTACGGTGCCTTGGGCAACCTTAGTGGCCTCTGTGGTGTTGTATATCGTAGTGCCCTTAGTGTTGGCGCAACTGTGGCGGCGGCACTTATTAACAAAAGGTACGCAGGCCTTTGACGCTGCGATGCAAGCGATCGGGCCCTGGTCGATGGCAGCCTTATTGTTGATGCTGGTGTTGCTGTTCGCTTTTCAGGGCGACGCCATGCTGAAGCAGCCCCTAGTGATTGCGCTATTGGCCGTACCAATCTGTTTGCAAGTTGTTTTTAATTGTGCTTTCACTGAGTTGTATAACTCACTGAGTTTGAAGTAAAAGCGCTACGTTTGTCAGATGTCGACAGATTGAGTATCGTGCGTTCAAAGCGACAAAACACGTCGACACACTAGGAGTCACCGTATGAAGCCCTTGCGCCACTTACAACTCAGTTTTTTTGCATTTGCGCTGAGCGTTGGCCTAAGCGTTAGCGCTTACGCCGTTGAAATCCACGTGATTACCTCTGGTGCTTTTGCTACGGCGTTTCAAGAGCTTGTGCCTTTGTACGAAAAGCAATCTACCGATACGGTCAAGATATCCTTTGGTTCGTCAATGGGTACCGCGCCTGATTCGATCCCCACGCGCTTGGGCCGCAACGAAACCTTCGACATCTTGATTTTGGCGGGCCCAGCCCTTGAAGGTTTTATCAAACAGGGCGCGGTTGCAGCGGGCACGCGTGTGGATTTGGCCAACTCAACAATTGGCGCCGTCGTCAAAAAAGGTGCTCCTAAGCCCGACATCAGTACCGTTGCTGCATTTAAGAATACGTTGCTGCAAGCTAAATCGATTGCCTATTCGGCCAGCGCGAGTGGTACCTATTTGTCGACCGAACTGTTTGTCAAACTTGGTGTGGCAGAGCAGTTAAAAACCACCGCAAAAAAAATCTATAGTGAGCGCGTTGGCTCAGTCGTAGCAAGGGGTGAGGCCGCGCTGGGCTTTCAACAAGTCAGTGAATTACTGTCGATCGAGGGTCTGGATTATCTGGGCGAGATCCCAGCCGAAGTTCAACAGACAGTACCTTTCTCAGCGGGGATAACGAGCACGACTCAACAAGTCAAAGCTGCAAAAGCGCTGATTGAGTTTTTGGCCTCAGACAAGGCGGCACCGATTATTAAAAAGACTGGGATGAATCCAATCATTTCTAAAATGCCCTGGTGAAAGATCGTTCATTTGGTTAGATTTTGCGATTGAAATCTGCTGAAC
>JBAWWV010000468.1:0-2627 GCA_037146575.1 Alcaligenaceae bacterium
GAGAAAACGAAGCAATGATAGCTGATCTTATGACTGAGGCGAATCTGTCAGGGTATGCGGTGACAAATTGGTATGGTCTCTTTGGCCCTGAAATGATGGCGAATCAATTGGTAGAACAAGTCGCTTTGGATGTGAGTCGCGTGCTTGAGTTGCCAGATATTCGCTCACGATTTGATGGGTTAGGTATAGAGACAGTTGGTTCAAGTCCTCGTCAGTTCGCTGACCTGATTAAGCTTGAATTTGATGTATGGACTCGCGTAATCAAGGCCGCAGACCTGCGTGCTGAGTAGCAATGTCAATGGGTAATTTTGGTGCTTGTAACTAGATAAGGAAAAATAATGTTGAAGCAAAAGCTGAAAGTTGGATTTATAGGTTTAGGGCGTGCGGGCAAGCCGATGGCAAGGCGTGTCTTAAGAGCCGGTTTTTCTTTAACAGTTCTTGACGTGAACGCAGAGCCCGTTGAAGAGTTAGTGGCAGAGGGTGCGCTACGAGCCACTACGCCCAAAGAAGTGGCTGAAGGTTCAGATATTGTTCTAACCTCACTACCGCATCCCACCGTTTCTGAAGAGGTTTATCTGGGAACCAAGGGTCTTTTTGCCGGCGCAAAGGCCGGTACGGTCTTAATTGAAACGAGCACTGTTCCACCAAGCTTTATCCGCTATTTGGCCGCGCAGGGTGAGGCTAAATCCCTGAAGGTCATCGATGTTTCAGTTTCAGGTGCCGGCAATATGCCAATCGCTGGAGGGCAATATATGGCGGCGGCTGGCAAATTGGTATTGATGATTGGTGGTGATGCAGAAACAGTAGAGCGCGTACGTCCGGTATTGCAAACCTTTGGTGAGTCTTTGTTGCATATGGGCGAAGTGGGGCAGGGCGCTATTGCTAAAGTGGTGAACAATGCAATGGGTCAGGCCAACTTTGTTTCGGCATGCGAAGCACTGACCGCAGGAGTTAAAGCTGGTGGTGATCCTAAGTTGTTATACCAAGCAATCAGCATCTCTTCTGGGCAAAGTTGGACATTCAATGTAGGAATGCGAGATTACATCGAGGGGCGAAAATCGGGCATTATGAGTACAGATCTTGCTTATAAAGACTCTGACGCAATCCTGCAATTGGGCAAAGAGGTAGGCGTGCCGATGTTGATGCATGCTGCAAAATTGGCCTTCTTTGAGTCTGCCAGAAATGCTGGCTATGGCGATCAATCCTGGATAGAGACAATGAAGATGTGGGAAGACATGGTGGGCGTCAAATTCGGTCCCACAGCGGATTAGTCTGTGGCAATTTAATCGACTTTTGCCCCGGAACTTTTAACGACCTGGGCCCATTTTTCTAGATCCTCTTTTAGGGTTGCCGCAAGTTGCTCGGGCGTGCTTGCGATGAGCTCGGCTCCTTGCGCTTTCAGACCATCTCTAATACTTGGAGTGGCCAGTATTTTTGCCATGTTTGCATGCAAGCCGTTAACGATTTCTGTCGGGGTTCCTGCTATCCCGAATAGCCCAACCCAAAGATCAGCGCTATAACCGTTGACAGTTTCCCCGATGGTTGGAATATTGGGTGCGGCCGCTGAGCGATGCGCGCTGCTTATCCCAATCGCACGCAATTTATCTTCGTTAACCTGACTGAGCACTGACGGCATGCTGGCGAAACTTATTTTTACATGGCCACCTAGCACGTTATTGGTGGCGTCCGCCACTCCTCTGTATGGAATATGCAGCATATTGATGCCTGTCATCGATTTGAACATTTCGCCGAGCAGGTGGTTAATTGTGCTGTTGCCGGCCGAGGCGTAGGTCAGTTGCTCTTGTGTTTGCTTTGCGTAGGCAATCAAATCGGCCACTGAGTTTACAGGCACAGAAGGGTGTACGACTAGCAGAAAAGGTACTTTTGCTATCAGCATGATCGGTGCAAAGCTGTTGATCGGATCATACGGAAGCTCTTTATAGATTGCTGCATTGATCGCATGGGTGCTGACTGTCACCAATAGTGTGTAGCCGTCTGGTTGTGCCTTGGCAGCGGTTTGGGTGCCGATATTACCGCCGGCGCCAGGTCGATTCTCTACAATAAACTGCTGGCCATAATCAACACTCAACGGGCCTGCGATAACGCGGGCAACAAAGTCACTGGTGCCGCCTGCCGCTTGAGGCACGATGAGCGTAACCGCTCGGGATGGGTAGGTGGTAGTAGCTGCGAGGGTGATCCCATTGTCAGAATCTATCCAAAAAATAATGATCGCGTACGTCATAAAAAAAATGAAATGTTTACAAGCGCGTACCGTCAATATGTTTTTCATTAGAGGCCGTCAATTTTGCTATTGTTAGTATTATTTTAATAAGCGTGACTTGCAACTCCAGCATCAACCTACCACCTGCACGATTGTGTAACAAACCACTGTACCACCCATCAGCACTTGGTGTTCAAATGATTTCGGATGCACATTCGTGGCCTGTGGGTAATCTTTGCGCCATAACCTAACCACTTTGCATGATGTGGTCCAGCCTGATCGAAAATTTACCAGTACAGGTATTCGGCAACCAGTGCGGTAGAAACTTTAGATAGTCCTCACTAGTAGAGCCCTCAATTCCTAAACCGTTCGCACCCTAGCAATGCGTTCGCTTAAAACCGCGCAG
>JBAWWV010000469.1:0-2622 GCA_037146575.1 Alcaligenaceae bacterium
AGGTGTCGTAGTATTTCATCAATCCAAGTTGCAACTTTCAGCCCAAAGGTCGCCGGAACCGCATGCTGCCCGTGTGTACGCGCCGCGATCGGCATGTCCGCGCTCTTTTCTGCTAAGTCAGCCATTGCGTCTAGCAGATCTTCGAGCAATTGCACAAAAATTTGATGCGCCTGACGCAGCACCAATAAATCGCCCGTTTGAGTGATGTTTTGTGTCGTGGCACCCCAATGAACCCAACCGCCATGAGGTTCTCCGACTAATTGACCAAGCTCCCACACCAAAGGCACAAGCGTGTGTCCAGTGCGCGCAAAGCCTTCGTCGATGCGCGCGCGATCCATCAATGAAATATCAGCGCACTTTGCAATGGCAACTGCGGCTTGCTCTGGAATGATGCCTAAGGCCGCCTGGGCTTGCGCCAACGCGACTTCAACATCTAGCCAGGCTTGCCAACGATTTTCTAATTTATAGAGGGCACGGATTCCGGGATCACTGACTCGGGTTGCGGTTGGCAGTTCGTCGCTCATTGGCGGTCTCCTTTAGAATGATTCGTCGCAGGCTAGCCAAAGCTGCCGCTGGACTTCATCATACCTAGGATTTGCTGGCAAGCACCAGCACATTAAGCGCTGAACACTTTAGGCCCTACCTTCAGCCTGACAGACACAAGAGAGTTGCCACCGAGCGGCTTTCGGGCAGCACTGCGTTAAGGAGCTGCGTTAGGCCGCCGCGTTAGGTCTCTGCATTAGGTCTCTGCGTTAGGTCTCTGCGTCAGGTCTCTGCGCTAGGCTGCATGGCAAGCGTTAAGGCCGCAATCAGTTGCTCGCGTTGTTGGGTCGAGGCGCTATCGGGCGCTTTGGCAATCACTTGCTCGCCTTGCACAATCAGCAAACCAAGGTCACCTTCAAGCTTGATACACGCCTGGGGCCCCGCTTGCTGCACTGCACGCATGACCGTACCCGCCTGCTTGGGATCAGCAAAAGCAATCGAACAAAATAACTCAGCGCCATCTTGCGCCAGCAAGCGAAACCGAAATTGACCGGCTTCGTCTCGAAAGGTGACATAGCGGGCGCTTTTAGTTGCAGCTTTTTCTTTTTTAGTAGCTTGTGAAGACGTTACAGTCGCTGAGGTGGCCAAGCTGCGTAAGCCAACCGCCTGCCGCAACTCTTGAATAAAGGGTGTTGCAATCGCACGCGCCTTACGAGCGCCCTCTTGCAGGATCTCTTCGATGCGATCCGGGTGCGACATTAAGTCTTCGTAGTGCGCACGTAACGGACCCATCTCTTGTTCGATACGCTCGCACAAACGTTTTTTGGCATCCCCCCACCCCATCCCAGCTAACAGTTCAGCATGAAAGTTTGCGGTTTCAGAAGGTTGCGCAAAGGCCTTGTAGATCAGATACAGGTGCGAAGCATCCGCATCTTTCGGTTCGCCGGGGCCTCGCGAGTCGGTCACAATTTTGGCGATAGCAGCTTTCAGCGCTTTGGCACCGCCTTCAAATAAAGGCACGGTATTGCCGTAGCTTTTAGACATCTTACGACCATCCAGACCCGGCAAAGTTGCGACATCTTCAGAAATCACTGCCTCAGGCAACACAAAAAAATCACGCCCCTGCCCAAACAAATGATTAAAGCGCTGCGCGATATCGCGCGCCATTTCAAGATGCTGTGTTTGGTCGCGACCAACAGGTACCTTGTGGGCGTTAAACATCAAAATATCAGCCGCCATCAAAATCGGATAAGAGAACAAGCCCATATTGATGCCATCGTCGGCTTCAACACCTTTTGCTGTGTTTTGATCGACAGAGGCTTTATAGGCGTGGGCACGGTTCATTAAACCTTTAGCCGTCACACAGGTGAGCATCCAGCACAGTTCTGGAATTTCGGGGACATCTGATTGACGATAAAAAGTGACGCGCTGTGGGTCAAGGCCCGAAGCCAACCAGGTCGCAGCAATTTCAAGCCGCGAACGCGCAATCAGGGCGGGGTCTTCAGACTTGATCAGCGCGTGATAATCGGCCAAGAAAAAAAACGCATCAACATCATTTTGCTGACTAGCTTGTATCGCCGGACGAATCGCCCCCACATAATTGCCAAGGTGTGGCGTGCCAGAAGTGGTGATGCCAGTCAGAACGCGGGTATTCATAAAGTGACCAAGTGCTGAGGTTTGAGAGGACAGCTAAGCTACGAGTGTAACGTCTCTGGCTACCGCGAACGGGTCACGGCTATTCGTTGACTTTCTAGCGAACGCTTAGATTGATGCTCTGACGATATCACGACGTTTAAGCTCAGTTTTTTACGGTTGCGCAATATTTCATTGGTTAGCCACTGACGGGATCGAACCCTTACGCTCAGGCAATGGTAGCGTAGCGGCTAAGAATCAGATACTGACAGTATCGCGCCGCTCAGACTCTAAATACTCTTTGGATTGCATTTCAAGAATACGAGACACTGTGCGATGAAATTCATTAGACATCGGGCCCGAGGTATAAATCTCATCCGGCTCGCAGGCGGCTGACATGATCAGCTTGATTTTATGATCGTAAAAAACGTCAATTAACCAGGTAAAGCGGCGCGCCTCAGAGGCTTCGCGCGGGCCCATTTTTGGCACATCAGACAAGATCACTGC
>JBAWWV010000470.1:0-2611 GCA_037146575.1 Alcaligenaceae bacterium
GGGTTAGTCGATGGCCACCTACATTTCGCCTGACAAACAGCCGACTGAATACCGCACTTTGGCTGGCAGCGATCAACAACTCCTTCAGACAGCGGGCAATGTTCTAGACATCGCTGGGCTAACCGTTGACATCACAACACCGCGAGGTACCTTACACGTTGTGCGCGACGTGTCGCTACACGTCAAGCGCGGCGAAACCTTGTGTATTGTTGGTGAGTCGGGTTGCGGCAAATCGATGACCTCTTTAGCAATTATGGGGTTACTGCCAAAGTCTGCCAAACGCAGCAGCACGCGCTTCACGTTTTTAGGCGAAGAACTCAGCCACTCCAGCAAAGAGCATATCAACAATTTGCGCGGCAATAAAATGGCCATGATTTTTCAAGAGCCAATGACTGCACTCAACCCGGCTTACACCATCGGCGAGCAACTCACCGAACACTACCGTCATCACCTCCGAGCCGCTGAAACCGACGCACAGGCGCGCGCAGTGAGCCTGCTTGAAAAAGTGGGTATCGCCTCAGCTGCACAACGACTTGGGCAATACCCTCATCAGCTCTCAGGTGGCTTACGTCAGCGCGTCATGATCGCCATGTCGTTGATGTGTAACCCAGAACTCTTGATCGCTGACGAACCCAGTACGGCTCTGGACGTCACCATTCAGGCGCAAATCTTGCGCTTGCTTGCCGATCTGCAGAAAGAACTTGGTATTGCAATGGTCTTAATTACCCACGACCTCGGCGTCGTGGCGCGTATCGCGGATCGGGTTGCGGTCATGTACGCGGGTCAAATTGTTGAACAGGGCTCTGCTGCTGAAATTTTTTCAGCGCCACAACACCCTTATACGCGTGGGTTGATTAGCTGTATTCCAATTCCTGGGCGCACGATACCTGGCGGTAAACTCGGTACGATCCCTGGCGTGGTGCCATCTCTACTCGGAGATATGGCGGGCTGCGCGTTTCGTGAGCGCTGCGCGTCTGCTCAGGCCTCGTGCGCAGGCAGCATTCCAGTGCATCAAACACCTCAAGGTCACCAGTGGCGCTGCGTGGTTGAGCCTACCGAGGTCGCAGCAGCATGAGCGCGCTCATCCAAACTCACGATCTACAACGCAGCTTCAAGGTTCGCGCAGGTTTGTTCAAACCAAATCAAACGCTACACGCTGTAAACGGCATCAACCTTTCGATCAACCGAGGCGATGTCTTGGGGATTGTGGGTGAGTCGGGCTGCGGCAAATCGACGCTCGCCCGCATGCTGTTAGGGCTGACGCCACCTAGCCACGGTAGCGTGTCATTTGACGGACAAGACTTAAACAAGATTGAGCGACGTGAACTCGCCAAGCGTGTTCAGCCAATTTTTCAGGATCCATATTCGTCCTTAAATCCAAGGCGCAGCATTGCTTCGATCGTGGCGTTTCCGCTGGATGTTGCTGGGGTTGGCAGCAAAGCCGAACGTCGCAGCAAGGCGCTTGAAATGCTTGAACGTGTCGGCTTACCTGCGCGCTACGCAGACAACACTCCAGGGCAATTATCAGGCGGCCAACGCCAACGTGTTGCGATTGCACGTGCCTTGGTGATGCATCCCGAAATCGTGGTGTGTGATGAACCGACTTCAGCGTTAGATGTTTCGGTACAGGCGCAGATCTTGAATCTGTTACTCGATTTGCGCAAAGAATTTAATTTAACGTACGTGTTTATCAGCCACAACTTGGCGGTGGTCGAACATATTGCGACTCACGTGGCCGTCATGTATTTAGGTCGCGTAGTTGAGCTGGCCCCCACGGCCGAACTGTTTAAAAACCCACTCCATCCGTATACACAGGCCTTATTGGCATCGGTATTGACACCAGAGCCTGGCTTAGGCTTACCCGACCTTGGTCTTGGACTTTCGTTTCCCGACCCCCTGCATCCCCCTTCAGGTTGTACGTTTCATCCGCGTTGCCCACAGGCCAGCGCCGAGTGCTCGTTGCTTCGACCTGAGTTGTTAAAAAATGGATCGAGTCAAGTGGCTTGTCATTTGTATGACTCACAAAACGTTGGTTAACCACCAACGCACTGCCCTGCATAGGCATCAGACATCATCTCACCACGCTGCTGTCTAGGCTCCGACTTAGTGATACTTAGGGTGGCAATCAAGGACTGCAGATGGGCCTCATGCGATAGGTCTTGACTATGACAATTCAATTTAGTAGCCTCGTTGCAAGTTGATTTCAATCAATACAATCGAGAGTTTTTTCCATGAACATTTCCCGTACGTTGTTATTATCCGCGCTGATCGCACTGCCAACGAGCGGCGCTTGGTCACAGGGCAAAGGCGTTACGCTCTCAGTGAACCCGGCACCTGCCGCACCGGCCACGACGACTGCCCCAGCTGCGACTGCACCCGCCGCCAGCGCTCCTGTCGCTCCAGCCACTAGTAGTGCTGCTCCTGCTGCTCCTGCTCCTGCTCCTGCTCCTGCTCCTGCTCCTGCTGCGGCTGCGGCTGCTAGTGCGCCTGCTGCTGTTGCTCCCGCTGCTTCTACTCCCGCTGCGGCAACAACTGCACCTGCGGCAGCTTCGACTGCACCGCAAAAAGCCCCCTCCACTGCCGTAAAGTCTACGACCAAAACTATCAAGAC
>JBAWWV010000471.1:0-2598 GCA_037146575.1 Alcaligenaceae bacterium
CCGTGCCTCGCCTTGCACCCGAAGCACCGGTCTGCGCCCAAGCGCCGGTTCAAAGTCAAGCGCCTGGTCACGATCAAGTGTCGGCTCGCGCCCCAATATTGGTTCACGCTCATGCCTGGGCATGTGCTCAAAAAATGGCTCTGGCTGTAAGGCTGCAAAGGGTACGTCCGGTTCGCGCCCAAGCTCTGCCCCGGTTTGCGCCCGGCGCCGCAACACCGAAGGCGCGCCAGGCTCTTGCACAGGGTCGCGAAACGATAGACGGTTGGGCACGCGGTTGGCACCACGCTTGGGTTCGGAGTTCGCGTCACCCTCGAGAGACGCGCTAAGCTCTTGCCCATTACCACGACGGGCCGCCGCCGCGAGGAGGGCCGATACAACGCCCCCATTTTGCGCGCGTTGCGTTAATACAGGCAACTGACTTTCAAGAGCCGCATGGCCATCAAAAACATGCGTGCAACTGCCGCACCTAACTAGCCCTTCATGCACGCGCAATTGCTCAAGCGAGACCATAAAGTCGCTTTGGCACTTTGGACAACGCGTGACAAGACTCATTCAATCGCCTCAGAAATCGACGTCAAGATTAAAAAGTCGGCGTGATCGGCATCAAGATTTGCGACCGGCCAAACACACCCAACCATCGCGTGCCTGCCAGACCGATAGCGATAACCAAGGTGCGTAAGCGAGCGCAACCTCTTGAGCCTGTCGCTCAAGCACACCCGACAAAATCAATTGTCCACCCGAACGTACGCGGCCTGCAAGCATTGGCGCTAAGACTTTAAGAGGATTAGACAAAATATTAGCAACGACCACATCAAAATGACCATCACACAGGGCATCGGGCAGCATTGCCTCGACCACAACGTTGTTGGCCAAAGCATTATCATGGGTTGCCTGCACCGCCTGCTCATCAATGTCGACACCGCTCACCCCGCCTGCGCCCAGCATCACAGCTGCAATCGCCAAAATACCCGAGCCACAACCGTAGTCAAGCACCGAGGCGCCCGAGGGTAACTCGTCAGCCAACCACTCTAAGCAAAGGTGTGTGGTTGGATGACTGCCCGTACCAAAGGCCAGGCCCGGATCTAGCTGAATCGCAATGCGATGAGGATCTGGCACCACCGGCATTTGATCAGCATGCCAACTCGGCACAATCAGTATTCGAGTACCTACTGTAATAGGCCCAAACTGCGATTGTGTCAGACGCACCCAATCTGCATCGGGCACTTGCCGAAGGTGCCAAGGCAACTCAGAGGTGCTGTCAAGATCGAGGCGCGCCGCCGCGAGCAATTGCTCGGGATCGGTGCCGTCAGCCAGTAAAACGATGACACGATTGCGGCTCCAGGCCTGCGTGTTTGGTTCGCTACCGGGTTCACCAAATAAAGGCTGTTCGTCATCAGTGTCTGAGTCGGCATCTTCAACTGACACCGATAACGCGCCACATTCTAGCAATGCGTCAGACAAAGGCTCAGCTAAAGCGCCCGGACACAACAACACCAATTCACGCATGAGAGTTTCCGTTAGCGAGACGCTAAAAATCTATACAACTTGACGACGACATCTATAGTGCCGTGCGAGAAAACACCCGCAAGATCGTGCGGCAAGGCAGCGTCAAGGTCGTGCGGCAAGCTTGTGTTCAAGGTAATGAATGCTTGTGCCACCGGCCATAAAACGACTATCAACCATCAACTCGCGGTGCAGCGGGATATTGGTTTTAATCCCCTCGACAACCATCTCGGATAGCGCGATGGCCATGCGCGCAACGGCCTGCTCGCGGGTATCGCCATAGGTGATGACTTTCGCAATCATCGAATCGTAATACGGTGGCACAAAATAGCCGTTGAACACATGCGAATCGATTCGCACGCCCGGACCACCGGGTGTGTGCCAGTTGGTCACACGCCCAGGGCTAGGAACAAACGTAAACGGATCTTCAGCGTTAATGCGACATTCAAGCGCGTGACCTTTAAAGCTGATATCCCGCTGACGCAAGGTAAATTTTTCGCCTGCGGCAACGCGAATCTGTTGTTGCACCAAGTCGATGCCAGTAATAAGTTCGGTAACGGGATGCTCGACTTGAATACGGGTATTCATCTCGATGAAATAAAACTCATCGTTTTCGTACAAAAATTCAAAGGTTCCAGCGCCGCGATATTGAATTTTGCGGCACGCCTCGGCGCAACGCTCGCCAATACGTTCGATCAATTTACGTGCGATGCCAGGGGCCGGCGCCTCTTCGATCACTTTTTGGTGGCGACGCTGCATTGAACAATCGCGCTCGCCTAACCAGACAGCGTTACGACCACCATCGGCCAACACTTGGATTTCGATATGGCGCGGGTTTTCAAGAAACTTTTCGAGATAAACCTCGGGATTATTAAACGCCGCACCGGCTTCGGTTTTAGTCATGGCAACCGAACTGAGTAAAGCAGCCTCGGTGTGCACCACTCGCATGCCCCGACCGCCGCCGCCCCCTGCAGCCTTGATGATGACTGGGTAGCCCACGTCAGCGGCTAGCCGCAAAATTTCAGCGGGGTCATCGGGTAACGCACCTGGCGAGCCAGGCACCACTGGAACGCCGGCTTCGATCATGGCTTGCTT
>JBAWWV010000472.1:0-2595 GCA_037146575.1 Alcaligenaceae bacterium
GTGTAGTCCCAGGTCAGATTTAAAATTGGATCTGAATACGCACCGCCGTCTTTCTTGTACATGTCACGCAGACGCGTGAACAGGGCCGCCATAATCTCTTGATCCGACTTTGACTCGCCTGGCCCATCCGCCGCTTTCCAGTGCCACTGAATCACACGGCTTGAATTGGTGAACGAACCATCTTGTTCGGCAAAACAGGTGCCTGGCAAACGAAACACTTCAGTCTGAATTTTGCTGGCATCGACGTTGTTAAATTCGCCGTAGTTTTTCCAGAACTCACTGGTTTCGGTCGAGAGCGGGTCAACAATCACAAGGTACTTCAGCTTGGCTAAAGCCGCGCTGATTTTGTGTTTACTGGAGATTGCTGCCAAGGGGTTAAAGCCAGACGAAATAAAGCCCGACATCTTGCCCTGATGCATATTGTCAAAAATTTGCATGATGTCGTAAGGCGCATCACGCTTAGGCAAGTAGTCATAAGCAAAATTAGTCTCGGTTGTGGCGTGTTCGCCATACCAAGCTTTCATCAAGCTGTTAAACCACTTCGGAAAGTTTTGCGGGAAGTTCATCTGCCCAGGGCGCAAGGCCTTAGGCGTGCGTGCAGCTTTGTACTGTTCGTACGTTGCATCTGCATCAGCGGGTGAAGACAAATACCCGGGCAACACTTCTGAATACAAGCACTGGTCAGTAATACCCTGCACATTCGCGTGACCGCGTAAAGCGTTGACACCACCACCTGCCATGCCCATATTGCCCAACAGCAACTGAATAATTGCCATGGTGCGAATATTTTCAGAGCCCACCGAGTGTTGCGTCCAGCCCAGCGCGTACAAGATCGTCATCGTCTTGTTTGCAGCGGAGGTGGTGGCAATCATTTCACACACTTTCAAGAACTGGTCTTGAGGCGTGCCAGTGATGCTACTGACTAACTCAGGCGTATAGCGCGAGTAGTGCTTTTTCATCAACTGGAAGACGCTGTTAGGGTCTTGCAAGGTTGGATCAACCTTGGCAAACCCGTCTTCCATTTGGTATGTCCAGGTACCTTTTGCGTACGAACGCTTGGCTTCGTCATAACCCGTAAACAAGCCGTCTTTAAACCCGTAGTCTGGGTTGATCAAGAAGGCTGAGTTTGTATAGTGCTTGACGTACTCGTGATGGATTTTGTCGTTGGCCAACAGGTAATTGATCACACCGCCCAAAAAGGCGATATCCGCACCGACACGAATCGGCGCGTAGTAATCGGCCACCGCAGCAGAACGCGTAAAGCGCGGGTCGACCACAACGAGCTTGGCGCCACGTTGTGCCTTGGCTTTAATCACCCACTTAAAGCCGCAAGGATGTGCCTCAGCAGCGTTACCGCCCATAATCAATACTAAGTCAGCGTTTTTGATGTCCACCCAGTGGTTGGTCATCGAACCGCGCCCAAACGTCGGAGCCAGACTGGCTACCGTCGGGGCGTGTCAAATACGCGCTTGTGTATCGAGTGCAACAACGCCGAGCGAACGCAACACCTTGGCGCTGAGATAACCGGCTTCGTTATTTGAAGCCGAACTCACCAGCATGCCGAAGGTGTTCCAGCGATTCACGGTTACGCCCGCTGCATTTTTTTCTACAAAGTTCTGATCGCGGTCAGCCTTCATGCGCTTGGTGATGCGTGTTAACGCTTCGTCCCAAGAGATGCGCTTCCACTCGTTTGTACCGGGCTCACGCACTTCAGGAAACTGTAAACGGTTCGGGCTCTCGATCATGTCGAGAATACCAGCGCCCTTGGGGCACAGTGTGCCCTTGTTGACTGGATTATCAGGATCACCCTCAACGTGCATGACCTTCAACTTACCGCTTGCGTCTTTGCGGCTATACATCAGCACGCCACAGCTCACAGAACAGTAAGGACAGGTACTACGCGTCTCTGTTGTTTTTTCAAGTTTGTTTGGCTTGGCAAACACGGGATCGGCAGCATGAGCAAGACCCATTACGGTCATACTGCTTGCGCCGAGTCCGGCACCGGTCACTTGAAAAAACTGACGCCGGGTCAGTTTCACTTCAGGCATGTTGACTCCTTCGAGGTTAGGCGAGCGCAAAAAATTCTTACAGACAATTACTGCCAAAAGTTGTCTAAATAACGCCATTGCTGACATTTATATGAACACATTCTGACAGCGAGCTGAAAAAATAATTAACTACACAAATCCTAGCCGAAGTCATGTCATTTTCGAATAGTAAAAACCCTTAATTACTAATAAATATATGAATAGATCTTGTTGTACGTCAAAGACTTACACCAAAATTACGCAACGGCACTTCAGGCACCAAAAAAGGGGTACTAAAACCCGACAGCCTGCCCGTCGCGTCGGCTATCACTAGCCGCTACGTAACCATCTTCATGTAAATCAGACAAGCGCCAAATGAACTGGCCCGACCCAAAATCCATATACGGGTCGTCAATCGCCTTAAGCTGATGGCCCAAGCCCTTGAGCCCCGCAATCGTTTCAGCACGCATAGTCGATTCAACATCGAGGGTGAAGTCACGCGTGAGCTTCCAGCGTGGCGCGCAGCACGCTGCCTGCGGCTGCTGGTTGTAATCCAGCATACGCACCA
>JBAWWV010000473.1:0-2595 GCA_037146575.1 Alcaligenaceae bacterium
GTGCGAAGTACTGATCAATGCAGCGGGCCTATGGGCGACCGAGGTAGCAAGCAAGATCGAGGGCCTGAGCCCAGATCAGATTCCGCACACCCATTTGGCAAAGGGCACATTCTTTAAGTTGCGAGGTAAATCGCCCTTTAAACGCTTGGTAGTCCCTGATCCAACGATCTGGCGCAAGGGTGGAATCTTTACACTGGATCTCGCTTTGCAAGGGCGATTCGGGCCAGACGAGCAGTGGGTCGAGGATGTCGATTATGGTATTGAGGGACGCTCTATGGATGAGGTCTATGCGATGATTCGTCGTTACTTCCCTGCGCTCCCTGATGGCTCGCTCACGCCAGATTACGCAGGAATTCGACCTCGCCTGCACGGTGCTGGAATGACGCCCGCCGATTGGTTGTTTCAGTCGGAACGCGAGCATGGAGTTCCGGGACTCATGAATCTGTTTGGCTTCGAGACCCCTGGAATCACGGCATCACTGGCTATCGCACAGGTGACCGTCGACATGCTCGCGGGCCGCCCCCCACCGTTCGATCTCAACGTAGCGCAATACGGGGGCTATCGCCCTCCGGTTAATGACTCTGTTTGCTAGCGATCAAGCAAAGCGCCGCAAAGCTGCACATGGCCAGTCCAAAGGTTAGCCACAGCACGCCGGTGCCCCATTGGGTTAGTGCCAAGCCAAACACGAAGGGCGAGATGGCTTGTGCGAACTTGGCGGGCATGGTGAGCCAGCCTTGACGACGACCAAAGCCCTGAGGGCCGAATAGTGCCAAGGGTAATGTTCCTCTGGCAATAATCAAAATGCCATTACCTAAACCATGCAAAACGACAAAGAGCGCGGCGAAGGGGGCGCCTAATATCACCAAGGCAGCAATGCCCAATGGGTGGGCCAGTGCTGCGATGCGTGTACCAATCAAGGGGTGTAGTCGTCTCAGAAACGTGAAGTCGAGGATTCGCCCTGTAATCTGAGCGGGGCCCACAAGCGCGCCAATTGAAAAGGCGACAACGAGCGGTACACCTACCCCTTCTAACAAGCGGGGTAAGTGAGACATCATGCCCATGCTGATAAAGCCGCTTGAAGCGAAAACAAAGGCCAGTAGCACGGTGATGTATTTTTCGCGCTTAGGGTCTTGCGGTGCTGCACTGACTTGCGCGGTTTGCTTAGGTGCCTCAGCGGCTGGCTCGGTATCAGCACTGTCAGAGGCCCGAGGAATCAAGGTGTTAAGGGGCAACGCAACCAATACGTTCATCGCCGCCCAAAACCAACAGGCCCCACGCCAGCCGTAGCGCGCCTCGACGAACACTGAGAGGGTCCACCCAGCTACGCTGGCAAACCCCGCAACCATTGTGACCCCAACTAGTGCGTTGTGTGATTTTTTGCCAAATATTCTTACGATGGCGGCAAAGGCGACCTCGAACATGCCGGTGGCCATGCCTAGCCCCAATACCGCATAAGCCAGCAACAGCAGACCGAGCCCTTGAGCAAGCGCCAGCAGCGATAGCCCAGCTGCCAACAACAAGTTTGAGGCAATCAGAACGGGTCGGCCGCCAAAGCGATCCACCAGTTTTCCGGCAGTGGGACCCGCCAGCCCCGAGACGGCCAGTGCGAGAGACAAGCCCGCATACACCGTGGCGCTTGAAATTGATAGCTCAATACTTGCGGGGATTGCCATCACCGCGGCCAAATAATAGGCGCCTGCGTGCGAAATAATTTGGGCAGCACCGACTACGGTGACGATACGGTAGACGCGGTTGGTCATCAGGCATTGGTTTAAAAGTTAAACGGCAAGTGAGCCAACGCGATCGGTCGTTTGAATTTTGGTTCAGTCGGTTGGCCGTACAGGCTATTATTAACCAAGTTTGGTTCAAGCGTTTGTCGCCGACGGGTGATTGAAGATTCTTGGCGTTTTTTCTTAAGCGAGTTTATGGAAATCTCTCAAATTCAGCTCAACTATGTCGATGTTGAAGACCGTATGGTGTTGCGGATCAATATGGGGGTTGAGCAACACTTGACCTTGGTGCTCACGAGACGGATTGTGCGCTTTATGCTAGACAGCCTTTCGGTTTTGTTGCAGCGCATTTCGCCTGCACCCACCCAAGGGCCAAAGGCTAGCGCCGCCGCTGCCACGCCAAGTGCAAATGCCAGTGCGCGTGCAAATGAACCCCCGGCCGCACTAGGACAAATTGGTAGAGACACGACGCCCTTTGAAGAACGTGCACCAGAAGGCAATCTGCTAAATGTTGGCCGTGCCGCGGTCTTGGTGAACAACGCGGCTTGCCAACAAACCGATACCGGCTTGACCTTTACCTTTTTGATCGAACCACTGCAACCCGTCAATCTGAATCTATCAGCGCACTTGGGCTTGGGTGTTTCTCAGCTTTTGACTGAGTTATCCAGTCGTGCCCAGTGGTTTGATGTGACGGCAATTGGTCAGCGCGAGACGAGTCAAGAAGCGTTAATGGAATTGATGCCGAATCAAGGTTCAGTGACGTATCATTGACCACGGATGATTCATTAAAAGCAGATGATTGATTCAGTACAGATGATTGATTCAGTACAGATGATTGATTCAGTACAGATGATTGATTCAGTAC
>JBAWWV010000474.1:0-2582 GCA_037146575.1 Alcaligenaceae bacterium
CTATGCGCAAGACGCTGACCGTGCCGCACGTTTTTTAAATGGCGAAACTCAACAGATTATGGGTGACCTCGAGGCGCGTATGCTTGCGGCCTCGCAGGCCCTTGAGTTTGAACAAGCGGCTTTACTTCGTGATCAAATGGGGGCGCTGGCCAAAGTCTTGCATCAGCAAACGATGGAAGATTCCGATCAAAGTGACACCGATATCATCGTGGTCGCGTCTGCAGGTGGTCGAGTTTGCGTGAATCTAGCGATGGTTCGCGGTGGACGGCATCTGGGCGATCGTGCATTTTTTCCGACGCACACCGATGGCGACTCTGCGGCACAAGTGCTTGAAGTGTTTATCGCTCAACACTATCTGGATCATCCTTTGCCAGCAGCCGTGGTGGGCTCTCATGCTTTACCCGACGCTGAATTGATCGATTTGCTTGCTGAATCACAGAGTAGCAAGTCGCGTTTTATCAGTCGTCCGCAGGGCGTTAGGCGAGCCTGGCTTGAGCAGGCAACGCGCAATGCTGAGATGGCCTTAGCAAACGCCTTATTAGAAACCGGTGCGCGCAGCGCCCGCACCCTGGCGCTGGCTGAAGCGCTTGAGCTTGATACTGATCCAGTCGTACTTGAGGCCTTGCATATTGAGTGCTTCGATATCAGTCACACTGCGGGCGAGGCCACGCAGGCCTCGTGCGTGGTCTTTGCGCATCACGCCATGCAGCCTTCGCTCTATCGTCGTTACAACATTGCCGGGATTACCCCGGGCGATGACTATGCGGCGATGCGACAGGTGCTGACGCGCCGCTTTGGTAAGGTGGCCGATGGGGAGGCGGTGATGCCTGGCTTGGTGCTGATTGACGGGGGCAAAGGCCAGGTCGAAATCGCGCGACAGGTCTTCGTTGAGTTGGGTTTGGATATCAGTGTTTTGGTTGGCGTAGCCAAGGGGGACCACCGTAAGGTGGGCCTCGAAACCTTAATTTTTGCCGATGGTCGAGCCTCGCAGGCGCTTGGGCAAGAGTCGGCGGCGCTGATGCTGATTGCGCAGATTCGGGACGAAGCGCACCGTTTTGCAATTACGGGCATGCGGGCGAAGCGGGCAAAAACGCGCAATGTGTCCAGGCTTGAAGATATTGATGGAATTGGGGCTAAGCGCAGGCAGCGTTTATTGGCACGTTTTGGTGGTTTTAGTGGCGTGGCCAACGCCAGTATCGAGGATCTGACTTCGGTTGAGGGGATTTCCCCCGAGTTGGCTGAGCGCCTGTATTTTGCCTTACGTTGAAACCTATTTGTCACCCTTAAGTGGGTTAGCATATTGCCATGCCTCTTAATCTACCTATCTTGCTGACTTGGTTACGTATTGCCATGATTCCTTTGGTGATCGGGCTGTTTTATTTGCCTGATGCCTGGATGTCATTGCCGATTCGCGATGCTTGGGCGGCCGCTGCCTTTATCCTGGCAGCGTTAACCGACTGGTTCGATGGTTGGTTGGCCAGGCGCTGGAATCAAACCTCAGCCTTTGGTGCTTTTTTAGATCCAGTCGCTGACAAGCTGATGGTCTCTGCGGCCTTGCTCGCATTGCTCAACCTTGATCGGGTTGATGTCATGATTGCTCTGATTATTATTGGTCGCGAAATTACGATTTCAGCCTTACGCGAGTGGATGGCACAACTCGGCGCAAGCGCAAGTGTTGCGGTGCATTGGCTTGGCAAGCTTAAAACTGCGGCTCAGATGATTGCCATCCCGTGCTTGCTGTATCACGCTGACCTTTGGGGGATTCCGGTTGCGCGCGTCGGTCAGGTGTTGATCGTAGTCGCCGCTATTTTGACAGTCTGGTCGATGCTGTATTACTTGCGTCGAGCCTGGCCCGTGATCCTCGAAAAAACCTCGTAACGCTTTGGTGTGTGGTTTGCGCAGGCGCGTGCGTTGCGCTGCCTTTTTTATGGGCATTTGATTTAGATCAATACGTCCTCATTCGCTAAAAATTAAGATTTAGGCATGATGCCGAGATCTAGTTTTAGCCCCCAATTCGCCGATGTGCCTGTTGCACCAGAGTCGCTTGCGACCAAGCGTCGAGCTTTGGTGCGACTCGGTTTAGCTTGGCTTGCCATGATGCAGGTGATGATGTTCGCCTTGCCTGGTTATCTTCGGCACGAGGCGGCGGGGCAAGATAGTCTTGAAGTGCTGGACTGGGCCATCTTGCTAATGAACTGGGCCAGCCTGACGCTCACGATCCCGGTGGTGCTGTATTCGGCATGGCCGATCTGGCGTGGCAGCGCTCAAGCCCTCTCCAGACGCCGCATCACCATGGATATTCCAGTCGCGCTCAGTCTGTTTGTCGCCTTTATTCCAAGTGTGATTGCAACCTTTAGGGGTTCGGGTGAGGTGTACTTTGATTCAATCACCATGTTCGTCGCATTTTTGTTGACAGCGCGTTATATCGAACAGCGAGCGCGTTTAGCGAATCTAAGCACAAACGATCACAGCACGCTTGCGGGCTTTAGTTCTACTTTGTTAACGCAGGCGAATCGTGTCGCGACGCTATTCGTAGGCGTTCAATTAGTTGCCGCTACGGTGATCGCAGTCGTCTGGTGGGT
>JBAWWV010000475.1:0-2578 GCA_037146575.1 Alcaligenaceae bacterium
AACTCTTTTGAGCAGCGCTACAACCCTGGCAAGCCCATCAGCCTAGGTGCGCTTGCTACCCATCACATCATGGACGAAGAGTTGGTTGATTGCCCACCCGCTGCCAGCTTTACGCTACCCAGCGACGTTCATTACATCATTGGGCATAACGTTGACTTTGATTGGGAAGTGATTGGCAGGCCTGACATCAAACGAATCTGTACCTTAGCGTTGGCTCGCAAACTATGGCCCGAGTTGGATAGCCATAATCAAAGCGCACTGCTCTATCATTTAGAACGAGCGACAGCGCGTGAGCGATTGCGCAACGCGCATTCTGCATTAATTGATGTAGGCATTTGCGCCGTGATCCTTGATCATCTTTGTCAGCAGCTAGGCGTTAAAACTATCGAAGCTTTATACGTAGAATCTGAAAAGGCTAGAACCCCCACTACGATGCCTTTTGGTAAACATAAGGGCATGTTGTTGACAGATGTGCCCAAGGACTACAAAAAGTGGCTGCTAACTCAACTGGATATTGATCCGTTTTTGAGGAAGGCTTTAGGAGGTTGATCGATGTGCAGCCACTACAAACCTGTCGCGCAGATCAATCAATTGCGCCAAGCCTTTGGGCTTGGCCAGTTAGAGCAGACTGGCAGGCCTGACATGTGGCCGGGCTATGAGGGGCTATTCATTCGCCCTCACCCACACGCCGATGTGGGAGACGAAGCCGTACCTGCGCGTGAGGCACTCACTGGTCAGTGGGGCTTGATTCCTCATTGGTCTAAAGATGGCAAAGTCAAGGGTACGTTTAATGCACGCAGCGAAACCATCGCTGAAAAGCCAACGTTTCGCGATGCATGGAAAAAAGGTCAGCGCTGCATTATTCCGGCGATGTCGGTATTTGAGCCTGATTGGCGCTCGGGAAAAGCCGTAGCCGCTGAGGTGTCACGGGCTGATGGCGCGCCAATGGGGGTTGCGGGAATATGGTCTGCATGGCGCTCGCCTACTGGCTGGGTAGAGAGCTACACCATGCTCACAGTCAATGCAGATGATCATGCAGTGTTTAAGTTGCTACACAAGCCACAAGACGAAAAACGCATGGTGGTGATCTTGAACCCCGATAGTTATGAGATTTGGCTGAAAGGGACTCTGTCAGACATTACGCCGCTCATTAGGCAGTGCCCTGCTGAGGTTCTTAAGCTTCACAGTCAGGTTGCACAGTCAACCCACAGTCTTATTTGAACTCGAATCTATTTGACTCAGATCCATGACGAGCGCGACCGACTAGCCACCGCAAACTCGCGACAGGGATTTGATCACCATCAACTCAACGGTGCCCTGTCTGCCTTAGATGCCGCCTGCGCAAACGACTCATACAACGTCAAATCCAAGGCGTGCGCTTCTAGCGTTTCGGGGTGCCACATACGGCGCGGCAGATCGAGGATATCGCCGCCGTAGACATGCAGGCCGATCGCCGGCTCTACACTCAAACACTCGGCGACGTGCACGGTATCACCTAACATTGGCAAAATCGAGCCACGTGTCAGCGTGACTTCGCTGGCCTTGCGCAGTGTTCCATTTTCAGTACGATACAGCGTGTTTTTTTCTTCGCCCGAGAATAAAAGAATCGTGGCCCACGTGCCATGATCGTGCGGCGGCGTACGACGCCCGGCTGGAAAGCAAACCTTCAGTAACGAGATCGACGGTGAGCGGTAAAAAATTTGTCGCGCGTTGCCGCCGGTGCCAGAGACAAACCGCAAGGCCTCGTCAACGGCGTCGATATCATCGCGCAGCGCTTCAAGCTCTTCACGCGCGGCCTTCATTGGGTTGCTGCTAGTGCCAGCCTTGGCGAAGCGGGCGACGAGTTCGTGTACTTGCATGATGGTCTCCTGAGCGTTATCCGAATTTTTGCGATGCGACCTTATTAAGTATATTGCGAATTGCGCGTAGAGGACTATATGGCTTTTTGAACAAATTGCAGCTGCAAGACGCTTGTAACTATGTTTAACTTTTAAATCTTGGCTTGCCTAGCAGTCGCTTCAAATCTTCTGAGGCAGCTTCGTAGACTCGTTGATTGTTCTGAATATCCTTTTTGTATTCGTCACCGTCGACAATACAACCACGAGACATGACTTTGATGTTGTAAGGGACTAATTCTTTCTGCAAATTATCAAAGTCGCTATTCGAGATCAGGCCATATACATACCATCTGGGTGACGAGGTCGCGTCCTCAAAAAACGTTTTAAGCGGAGTGGCAACATCGCTAAGCGCGATCGCCACAACCAATGCACCGATCGGTAACACTGCAAAAAAACGTGTATTACGCCCGACATCCATAGCCTTCATTGCGAATACTTTAGGCATTGCGTGTATATAACGCCAAAGCTTATACACTTTCGAATCTTTCAACGACTGCGACTCGGCCTTATTGTTAAAGACCAGAGCGGGCAGCCGCTCACCTCGCTCAGTGATGATTTGTTCAATGGCCTGTCGAGCAAAGGGATTTAAGCCAGAGTTGTTCGCTCGTCTGGCAAGCAGATACGCTGACTCGGTATTGTGAAAGCGGTCTTTAAAGTAGGCCAGGTTCATTGATTAATAC
>JBAWWV010000476.1:0-2577 GCA_037146575.1 Alcaligenaceae bacterium
CAACACTCACCGAGAAGCTTGCGAAGGGTTCATCTGTCAAAAAAACTGGTTTACCTCGCACGCGTGCAAGCGCACGAATATTTTTAGCAAAAAGATGGCCCTCGTAATCAAAGCCGTGGGGATTCAAGTTGCCGTGCGGGCGACGTAAAACTAACGCAGCGCGAAACGCCTGCCCAGGTATCACTCGTGGCGTAGCTGAATTTTTTAACCAAGAGACCTGCAATACCTTGGGCACCCCTGGTGTCGATGGCTCAAGAACTTGCGCTTCGAAACGAAGGCTGTCTGAAGAGTCGTTAGGTAGAGAGGTGACCCGAAAGGTCAAACGTGTGACGACGTTTTCGTGCACGATCAGCAATGCCTCACTCAGACGTTGCTCGGCGCGCCAGGTCGCCCAGGCAACACTAAGCGCAAAGGTCATCAAAACGAACACGGGTCGCCACCACCCGCGCCCGAGGCGACGCACTTGTTGGCGCCAAGCTGTATGAAGTTCTGCTGCAACGCTGGGTTGGTCAACAACAGACGCGCGTGGCCCGGCACATACAAACCAAATGATCAAAACAAGGCCAAGAACCAGCGACGCTGCACACAACAGCCGAACCGAGGGAAGTCGAGGCAATCCCTGTACAAACACAGAACCAAAGACGATTGAACACGCAGAGAGTCGCCCCATGCCGAATCACAAAAAACTGGGATGCTCTCTTAACCAAAGACTCAGTGCAAGCAGCGGAGGATCAATCTGTCACGCACAAATCGTTCGGTAAGTCGCTGAGTGATTGCCTAACAGCAGCACTGCAGAGACTTTTATCGAATTTGTGCGTCAAACTTCGCCGTTCAGGACGGGGAGGATGTCAAGTGGTTTCAACGCTTCGAATTTCAGCAACAGCAAGTTGCGCAATGTCCTGTAACTTAACGTACTTGGGATTGTTCAGATCAACCAGAAAGTCAATCTGATCGTAAGATGACTGAACAAATCGATCGCCACTCTCGCTACTTTGTCTTTGAATACCAAAAACAATCTGTTTGTGTTCAGCAGCCGATAAACGACTGATAAGACTTTTCGTGGCCCAAATTTGCCCGTGTCGGGCAAAATCACTTAGTCTTGCTGCATGGTTAATGGTATCGCCCAGCACGACCAGTTCTACCTGGTGATCTGATCTAAAAGTGCCAACCCACTCTTGCCCTTCATGAAGACCAATGTTGAGTTTCAGGTCATTCAGCCAGTTTTTTCGAAGTTTCCATTCAAAATTTATTTTAAGCATCGCTGCCCGCATATCTTCGGCGCAGCGCAGAATGTCAAAAAGATAATTGCTGTCGGGCTCTGGAAAAAAGTAATAGACCACGCCGTCACCAGCATGCTTGCCGTGCGTTCCATTGTATTTCTTTAGAACTTGGCTCATTGCATGCCAAACTTGATTAATCAATTCGAAGTACTCATTGGGTGGTAACTCAAAACAGATCCGTACAGAGCCTTGAATATCGGCCACCAACACTGCAAGCGGCGTCAAAACGGGAAGCTGTTGCCCTACCAGGGAATGAATGTTTTGGTTATCCCCTGAAAGATACCGCATGAGATCGTGGCTAACTTCCGAAAGCGGTGTGTGAACAATCAGTATCCCTTCTCGAAAGTAAACCGCATACACCCGATAGAGTTGACTACCCGCGTGAGATTGACTTGACTGAAATTCAAATTCAGAAAATACGGGACTTTGCTCTGAAGGGTCTGGATTCGACTGCCAATTGATCGTATCCGCGAAAGCCATTAAGGCAGGGTCATTCAACTTAATTTGCTTTTTCAGAGCGTCTTGACTGAGACGACTCCCGACGATGTGCACGTGCAGGTTTGCCCATTGGTGCCGCTGCTCAACGGTTAAATTTGCCTCTGCACCAACGAGTAACTGAAAGACGTTACGCTCGCTGCCATAGGCCGGAGGGTTGTTAAAGCGAAAGATATGCTTGCGGGCCGCTTCGTTAAGCCAAGTCAGCTCGAGGTTGTAATTCAGCACGTATGCTGCGTGCGGATGATCCCCCAGTGACACATTAGGCACAATTGTCAGATCTGTCCCCGACAATTCATCCCGTTGCGAAGGGAGGGTGGGCAGACTTTGCTCGATTTTTCTAGCTGACTTGGTAAGGCTTGTGTTGGCCTCTGTCGCTTGTTCAGGTGGCTGTTGAGCCCCCTCAGGCTGCAGCCCATTTTCAGCCAGATAGTCGACAACCTCTGCGATGGATAAGCCCTCGGACTTGAGGCTATGGACAGCGTTGACATAATCAAGCGCGTTGTCGGGAAAGTAGCCAAGCAGCCGCCCGCCCACCAAATCTGTATCTTCGGACGGAGATAAGACTACGGGCTTAGGCAAAATCCCAAGCCGGATGTAGTTATTCAGTGTCGCGCGGGAGATGCCTGTTTGATCAAGCAGCGCTTTACTTGAAATCATTTATACACCTGTATATATGAAATCTCTTTGTAATTACAAAGAGGGAACTCTCATTTATACAGGTAAGGCTGACTTTTGTACAGTTTTTTTGTACATATGTGTAAATATATCTATATTTTTTTATACATATGTCTACTTGGAC
>JBAWWV010000477.1:0-2552 GCA_037146575.1 Alcaligenaceae bacterium
GTGTTTATTTCGCTCGATGGGCATTTCAGCAGCGAGCTCTGCGCGGAGGGCGCGGTGCACGCCCCCTGTATTTTTGAATACGTCTATTTTGCACGCCCAGACTCAGTATTAGATGGCGTTTCTGTTTATAACGCTCGCCTCAAAATGGGAGAATATCTGGCGGATAAATTGGCACGTACCTTGCGGTTAGGTGATATCGATGTAGTCATGCCAATTCCCGATTCGTCGCGGCCCTCCGCGATGCAACTCGCTGACCGCCTAGGCCTAAGTTATAGAGAAGGGTTGATCAAAAATCGTTACGTGGGTCGCACGTTTATTATGCCGGGCCAAGCAGTACGTAAAAAATCAGTTCGCCAAAAACTCAATACCATTGGAATGGAGTTCAAAGGCAAAAATGTCTTGCTGGTTGATGATTCAATCGTGCGTGGAACGACTAGTCGAGAGATTGTGGATATGGCTCGCGCAGCGGGGGCCAATAAGGTCTACATGGCCTCAGCGGCACCGCCTGTGCGGTACCAAAACGTGTATGGAATCGATATGCCGACCCAGCAAGAGTTGATTGCGACGGGGCGCAACGAACAAGAAATTGCCAAGATCATAGGTGCAGATGCGTTGGTCTATCAGGATATCGATTCGATGCAAAGATCAGTCTCTGATTTAAACCCCGCCTTGACACGCTTCGATAACTCATGCTTTACCGGCGAGTACGTCACGGGTGACATTACCCCTGAATATCTCGAACGACTTGGTTTGACCCGTCAGGCTGTGCGTGAAGAGCAAAACGGTTTACTGTTTAATATGGGTTTGGCAGCCGAGGATAACTAGATATTGAAGCCATGCGGCAGGGGGCAAACGGCTTTTATGCAAGAAAATACTAATTTTTTTTGCGTAAGCCACCGATGATCGTGCTGAAGATGACGCCTAGTATGACAAAGAGCAGCAGACTCCAGTAGGCGTACTCAAGACCGAATACCTTGACGCGAGCATCCATACAACTGGCATAGATGCCGAACAGAGCGGGCAGGGCGGTTTCGAGCCCTGTCTGTGTCATGAGTAGGTCTGCAAGAGTCTGCGCACACGAAAAGGTGTTTGAAGCAACCTGTGCCTGATACCAAGCGGCGAATACCCCCGCGACAGTCAAGCTTAAACCCAGCATAGAGAAGAACAATCTGAAGATGAGTCCTTGATTCAACGCGCCAACGCTAGCGACTAGGGCAAGTACTAGATAAATTAAGCGTTGAAACACACACCAGGCGCAGGGCTGCATATTAAAAGCGTGTTGTGAGACCAGGGCAATACTCACACCGACTAGGCATAATCCTGTGATGGCCCACCACAGTTTTTTCTCAAGCTGCACGACGCTCTACCTGTGTCAGTGCGTCTAGCATGGCTCGTTCAAACTGCCGTTGGGTACGCGGTTGAGAAAGAGTCTCGCCGCTTACGACGAACACGTCTTCAACTCGATCGCCTAACGTCATGACTTTGGCCGTTTGCAGATCGATCCCGTATTCAACAAAGACTTGTGCGACATCGCCCAAGAGTCCTGCTCGATCAGTTGCGACGAGTTCAAGGCGCCAGTTCTGACTGCCTTCATCTGGATGTAGAGTCACCATGGGAGGAATTGGAAATGCTTTAGAAAGTCTAGAGGGTCGGGCAAATAAGCGGCTGGCAGCCGATGGGGCTAAGGGCTTGGCGTTTAAATATTCGGCCAATTCATGTTCGATCATGGTCGCAAGCGTGCGAAGCTCTTGCGAGTCGCCAGAAGGCAGAACGATAAAACTATCAAGCGCATAGCGCTGACGAGTCGTGTGAATGCGGGCATCGAGGATGTTCAAACCGTGGCTGCCAAAATAGCCGCAAATCCGTGCAAAGAGATCGGCGACATCTTTCGTGTAGACCATCACTTGCAAACCCTCAGCGCCTTCAGTCGGTCGTGCTTTGACGACGGGTTGATCCGGGGTGACGCGGTAGTACAGATGGCGCGTGTGCCAAGCAATGTCAGAGGCCTCGTGGCGCAAGAAGTACGCGACATCGAGTTGTGCCCAAAATGCCTGACGTGTGTCGTCGCGTAAGCCCGCAAGTCGAGTCAAACCCGCTGCATCTTCAAGACGTTGCGTGAGTACAGTGTTTGTATAATCGCTCGTGCCACCAAGCTTGGCGAGCGTGAAGTCATAGAGATTTTCGAGTAACTTACCTTTCCAGGTGTTCCAGACCTTGGGGCTCGTGCCACGAATATCCGCAACCGTTAACAGGTAAAGCGCTTGAAGATTGCGAGTGGTCTTCACTGAGAGTGCAAAGTCGCTGATGACGTGCGGGTCAGATAAGTCTTTTTTCTGTGCGACTTGCGACATCAGTAAATGGTGACTGACCAAGAACACCACGAGAGCGGTGTCGTCAGGTTCTAAGTTGTGGGAGCGGGCAAAGCGAGTCACTTCATCGGCGCCAAGAGTTGAGTGATCACCCCCACGCCCTTTCGCAATATCATGAAACAGCGCCGCAACATACAACAACCAGTGCCGTTCGAAACTCGCGGAGAGTTTGCTAGCTAAGGG
>JBAWWV010000478.1:0-2551 GCA_037146575.1 Alcaligenaceae bacterium
GCCTAATTATTCTGCCTAATTATTCTGCCTAATTATTCTGCCTAATTATTCTGCCGCGTTGTGCTGCCGCGTTGTGCTGCCGAGTTGCCGGCTCTGACTGCGTCAACCCTGTTGAACGACCAGGCTGAGCCTGGCCTAAATCATTTTCCAGGGCAGGGTCTCGCCGGCCGCAAGAGGCACCAGCGTCTCGGTACCGTACGGCACTTCTAGCGGCACGACGTAAGGCTCACGCGTTAACGTCACGATGCCCTTGTTGCGCGGCAAGCCATAAAAATCGGGCCCCCGAAAGCTGGCAAAGGCCTCAAGACGGTCAATTTTATTTGCCTTCTCAAACGCGGTCGCATAGAGCTCAAGCGCATGCACAGCGGTGTAACAACCAGCGCAGCCGCAAGCATTTTCTTTTAAGCCTTTGGCATGCGGGGCGCTATCGCTACCCAAGAAGAAACGAGGGCTGTCGCTCGTTGCAGCATCAACTAAGGCCTGGCGATGCACCTCACGCTTCAAGATTGGCAGGCAGTAAAAGTGCGGCCGGATACCGCCTTTAAAAATCTCGTTGCGGTTATAGAGCAAGTGCTGGGCAGTGATGGTCGCGGCAATTGGGCCAGAGGCGTCACGTACATAATCCACTCCGTCTTTAGTCGTGATATGTTCAAACACAACCTTCAGCGCTGGAAAGCTCTTGCGTAACGGGATCATTACTCGATCAATGAACAATGCCTCACGATCGAAGACATCAGTCTCAGGGTCCGTCACCTCGCCGTGCATCAATAACGGCATCCCAACTCGCTGCATCATCTCGAGTACCTTTGAGCACTTGCCAAGCAAGTCGGTGACTCCCGCATCTGAATTAGTGGTTGCCCCAGCTGGGTAAAGCTTAAGGGCCACGATATTATCCGCCTCACGTGCGCGCGTAATTTCATCAGGCTCAGTCTTGTCGGTGAGATATAAGGTCATGAGTGGGGTGAAATCGGCCTTTGAGACTCCGCAGGCGCTGAGCGCCCGTTCGATTCGATCGCGATAGGCCTGCGCAAGCGCCACAGTGGTCACTGGGGGCTTTAAATTGGGCATGATGACCGCACGTGCAAATTGCTTTGCCGTATGGCCTACGATGGCCTGCATGGCCTCACCATCGCGCAGATGAATGTGCCAGTCATCTGGGCGTGTCAGGGTAATGGTGTTTGCTGGCATGTTAGGTCTCAAGTGGCATACTGCGTTCGACGAGTGCGGCGAACATCGCAGAACCCGCTGGGATCACAGCATCATTAAAGTCAAAGTTTGCATTATGCAGAAGGCGCCCTTGTTCGGCACCCCCTTGCCCTAGCCGAAAATAAGCGCCGGGCCGTTTTTGCAACATGTACGAAAAATCCTCTGACCCCATCGACGGGATCAAATCGCGCACGACGTGCTCAGCACCAAACAGGTCGGTGGCAACATCGGCAACGAAGTTGGCTTGCGGTGCTGAGTTAATGGTGGCGGGGTAAGAGCGATGATATTTGAGTTCGGCGGTGGCGCCAAAAGCAGTTGCTACCGAGCTGATCACCGCGCGCATCCGCGACTCGACTAGCTGCTGTACGGTATCGCTGAACGTTCTGGCCGTACCGACCAATAAGGCCCTGCCAGGAATCACGCTTGGCGCATTGGGGCTGCCAGCCTGAATGTGACCTAACGAAATCACGGCCGACTCAACGGGATGCACGTTACGCGAAACAATCGTCTGAAGCGCCGTGACGATATGAGCCGCGACAACAATCGGATCAATGGTTTGATAGGGGTGCGCACCGTGCCCACCGCGCCCTTCGATTGTGACCTCCCAGCGGTCTGAGGCTGCCATCATGGGCCCCGGATTAATCCCAACCGTTCCTGCTGGTAGCGCAGGCCAGTTATGTAAGGCATAGATCGAGTCGCAGGGAAACCGCTCAAACAGACCGTCGTCAAGCATTGCCTTTGCCCCGCCTAGGCCCTCTTCTGCCGGTTGAAAAATCAGTACGGCAGTGCCATCGAACTGGCGAGTTTGCGCAAGATATTTGGCAGCGCCTAGCAGGATAGTGGTGTGACCATCGTGCCCACAGGCATGCATCAATCCAGGTACCGTCGAGCAGTACTGGGCTGCGCCCTCTTCTTTGATGGGTAAGGCGTCCATATCTGCCCGCAGCCCAATCGAGCGACCCGAATCGTGGCGCTGCCCGCGTATGACGCCAACAACTCCCGTGCGGCCCACCCCGCGGTGCACCTCGATGCCCAGTGCTTCAAGCGCGCCTGCGACAATGCTCGCCGTGCGTACCTCCTGAAAGCCGAGCTCTGGGTTTGCATGTAGATCCCGGCGCAAAACAGTCAATTCTTGATGAAATTTTTGTATGGATGCGAGAGGAGAGCGTGGGTACATAATTTTGTCCATGCTAGCGTTTGCGGGAGGAAATAGTTTACCTCTAGAGCAAATATGCGACATTTATCGCTTTTCTATAGCAGAAACCGCAAAAAACTTTGTCTATTCTGTGTAGACACGGTATGCTGCGCTCGTTGTGCACATTAATTTATCTCTCTAGGAGAAATC
>JBAWWV010000479.1:0-2546 GCA_037146575.1 Alcaligenaceae bacterium
CCTTTAGCGCGAGCCGTACGGATATAGTCTTCAGACATCACTTCAATCACCGATGAGCGCACCAATCTAGCCACAACGGCAGAATACCGATAGCCCACCGCAAGTGCAGGCCAAATCAGTTGAGACAAGTTTGCAATCGGGTCGACATAGAAGGGTGTGTAGGTCACCGGAGGTGACCACGAAAATAGCGACAACAGACCTAAAACGATCATCATCCCTAACCAAAACGACGGTATGGCTAAGCCAGCAATAGTCACGATACGCAAACCATAATCAATCCACGAGTTGCGATACAACCCCGCTAGCACGCCCAAGGGAATCGCAAAAAGCACCGCAATCACCGCCGACATAATTGCCACTTGCAAGGTCAGGCCAACGCGAATACCGATCTCTTCTACAACTGGGCGATTTGTCCAATACGAAATTCCAAAATCGAGAGTGACAAGACCTTTTAGCCAATAGCCAAGCTGAACGTAGAGCGGTCGATTCAAACCTAAACGCTCTCGCTCTTGTGCGACAACTTGTGCAGATACGTTTCCGCCATCCCCTCGTAATTTCAGTTCGATGACGTCCCCGGGTACAACCCGTAACATAAAAAATACCAGCACCGCCACGCCGAGCAAGGTCGGAATCACCAGCAATAAACGTTTTAGAAGATAAGCACCCATGTTTTCGCTCGCCTAAAGTTTGATGCAGGCTGCAAAATGCCCGGGCCTGATCTCACGCAATTCAGGAACACTTTCTTGGCACGCAGCGCTTGCACGTGGACAACGCGTATGAAACACGCAGCCTGCCAGGTGTCGCAAAGGAGAAGGAATTTCACCGGCAATCGTTTTGCGCAAACGCTGATGTTCGAGAGTCGGATCAGGAACAGGTACCGCCTCAAGTAGAGACATTGTGTAAGGATGCAAGGCGTGACCGTAAAGTTCATCCCGGTCAGCGACCTCCATGACGCGCCCTAGGTACATGACTACGACTCGATGAGCCAAATGTCTGACGACTGCCAAGTCATGCGCAATAAATAAATAGGCAATATTTTTTTGACGCTGAAGCTCATCAAGCAAATTAATGATCTGACCTTGTATAGACACATCAAGAGCAGAAACAGGCTCGTCACACACAATCAACTTAGGCTCAAACGCTAGAGCACGCGCGATACCGACCCGCTGACGTTGCCCACCAGACAGTTGATGTGCATAGCGTTGCGCCATCTCTGGTAAGAGACCCACTTGTACGAGCAACTGGTCAACACGTTCTCGTGTTGCTTGAGGAGTGGTGGTTTTTTTATAAACTTTTAGCGGCTCGGCAATGAGATCGCCCACTTTAATTCTTGGGTTAAGCGAACTATACGGGTCTTGGAAGATCACTTGAATCTGTGTGCGCAACGCTTGTATCTGAGCACCGGACGCGAGCGCCAAATCTTCGCCTTCAAACAGTACCCTGCCTGCACTGACTTGCTCTAACTGCAAAATCATGCGTCCAATCGTTGTTTTGCCACACCCAGATTCACCGACCAGACCCAGGGTGCGACCCGCTTGAATTGAAAAAGAGACCTCTTGAACCGCTCGCACAACCGCAGGCTGGCTAAACATGCCCGCTTTCACTTTAAAGTGCTTAGTTAAAGAATCTACCGTTAATAAAGCGGCAATCCCGTCACCCTTTGAATGCGTACTCGCAGCGTCTGACTGAAACCCCTCTCGTACAACCGCGCTTGGACTGACAGGCGCTAAAAGCTGATCCTCGTGATGACAGGCAGAAAAATGATTCTCTGGCAACGCGATCAACTGCGGTGCCACTGCACAAATCTCTGTTCGATACGCGCAGCGCGGTGCAAAAGCACAGCCGGCGCCTAGCTGACGCATATCAGGCGGTTGACCTTCAATCGTCTCAAGTTGTCGTGCACGAGGCAAATCTAACCGCGGGACTGAACGCAGCAAACCCCTCGTGTACGGGTGGCGTGAATTGGCGAATATCTGCGTTGCCGCTCCTTGTTCGACGGCAGCTCCAGCGTACATGACAACGACTCGTTGCGCATAACGGGCAACAATTCCGAGGTTATGCGTAATCAACACGAGCGCAATACCCAAGCGTTCAGTCAGAGATTTCATCAACTCTAAAATCTGAGCCTGAATAGTCACATCAAGTGCCGTAGTTGGTTCATCCGCGATCAGCAGTTTAGGATTACAGGACAGGCCAATCGCAATCATGACGCGCTGTCGCATGCCTCCAGAAAAATTATGCGGATACTGCTTTAAACGCTCCTCTGGATCCGAGATGCCGACAAGCGTCAATAACTCGATCGCTCGCGCTTGCGCTTGTTCGACACTCATTTTTAAGTGCAACCGTAATGGTTCCATGATCTGTCGTCCAATCGTCAGGATCGGATTCAGACTACTCATCGGCTCTTGGAAGATCATCGCGATATCGCGGCCACGCAAAGCGCGTAAGTCGCGCTCAGCCATACCGGTCAATGTCTGACCATCAAAAACGATCTGGCCATTTGAAATGCGGCCAGCGGGCTTGGCCAACAAGCCCATGATGGCCAA
>JBAWWV010000480.1:0-2543 GCA_037146575.1 Alcaligenaceae bacterium
GCCAAAACATTGTTCGTCGGATCAAGCTCTAGCCACTGACCCGGTGCCTGCGGACAATACACCGCCACCCAGGCATGCGAGGCATCAGCTCCGCGTAACTTAACGGTACCCGGCAGAGGCTTGGTCAGCAAATAGCCACTGACGTACTGAGCACTTAAGCCCATCGAGCGTAAACAACCGATCAGAATGTGTGAAAAATCCTGACACACACCAGCACGCTTATTGAATGCCTCCAGAATGGGCGTATGCACCTCGGTCGCTGTCGGCGAGTAGGTGAAGTCTTCGTGAATGCGCGACGACAGGTCAATGCTTGCTTCAGCAAGATTGCGCCCCGGTACAAACGAACGCTCCGCATACGCCCGCAGTTCAGCCAAACGCGGCACATAGGGGCTCAAAAAAGAAAACTCACTTGCCGCAACATAGGGGCGATCAAGCGCATACGCAAGCGCGTCGCGCACCTCTTCCCAGGCGAACGACCGGCTGGGATCGAAGCTTGCATAGCGATCTGTCAGCGTCACCACTGAGCGTGAGCGCACCAATAGCGCGGCATGAGGGGTAGACAGCGTGAAGAACGTGCGATGGTTACCAAAGGCATCTTGGCTGTCAGTTTGGCAATCGGGCTTAGGTGAAATCTCGAGCTCTGTAAATAAAACTTTTTGCCAGTCGGTTTTTCTCGGCCGCAAATACGCTAAGTGATGCGCAAGTTCAACCTCGGTTTGATAGGTGTAATGAGAGTCATGCTCGACTTCGATGTTGCTCATGATGCAAAGTGCCTATCAACAGCCAGTGCAAAAAACCGCCGACTAATTTCATCAGATACATTGGTGGCAAATACACCAAGGGTACGGACCATTTCAACTTGCACCAACACCGAGTCTTCGTGTGGATCAAATTCTGGCAGCCCTTCAAGCAGCACGTCACCATTTGGCAAATGCTTGATCTCTCCCTTAAGCGCCTGCAAGATGCAGCTAATCGACCGAGGATTGGTTTCGTCGGTGACCAACAAATCCATTAAGGCAGGGATATCTTGCTGACGCTGATAACGCGTGCGATAGGTAATCGAACTATCAAACAGCACTAAAAGTGTTTCAAAACCCCTAGGCGTATACACGGCAGCGTGCGTAAAAAACGCAACCAAAATACCACTAAGGTTAACCAGCCGCTCGATCAAACGACCTGCTGCCAACATATGCCAGCCCAAGTCTCGGGTCATGCGATCAGATTGAAAACCCACCAAGGCAACTAACTGTATGCCGATGACATCAAGCACCTCAATCGTGTCAATCGGGTTTCGAGGCACAGGGCGGCCCAAACGCTTTGTGCGCGGTTTAGTTGCGTTGGGCGAGCCCACCAGCGCTGGATAAACCGTATTGTGCATAAGCATGTGCTTCATAGTTTGAGCAATTTCTGCGTGCTCAGCCGGCAATCGATCACGCACTGCTTTTAGTGCAAACTCAAGCAGCTCGAGATTATCGAGCAAACCACGCGTATCCTTCTGTATCAACTGCGCGATCAACGTGCGTCCAAAAACCGAGGCAGATTTTGTCAGACTTGGGGTGCCCTCTGGTATTAAGCCGTGCAACCTGCCGAGCGCGCCAATCGCATCATTCAGGGCCGGCAAACTATCTTGTTGATTCGTACTGACCAACACCAAGGCCTCTTTGGCCAGTCTCACCATCAACTCACAGCGTTCGGTATAACGCCCGAGCCAAAATAAACTCTCGGCAGAGCGACTCGACACCAATTGCTCAGTTGCTGTCCAACGCGGCAAACGCGTGCGGTTGGGCAACATCGAGTAGGTATCAACCTGTTGATCCGTCATCACCCAGGTATCAAGGGTACTGCCACCACTTTGGATTGAAACGATGTGAGGATCAACCGTGGCAATCCGCGTCATGCCCCCTTGCAATAATTGCCACTCACCATCCCCAGATGCAATGGCATACACGCGCAACATGGCCGTACGCGGCGAGATCTCGTCGCCCTGCCAAGTCGGCGCTTGCGAGAAAGGCAAGTAGCTTTGCGTTGTATAAATATCAGGCTGCGAATGAATACGCTTACGCCAAGCGTCGAGCTCTTGAGCATCAAGCAAACTTGCGATCGCGGGCTGAAAATTTGTTGCTGCGTTCGTTGCATAGGTTGGCTTAATAACCTGCGTATGCAAGTCTGGGGAGATATCTTGCCAGGCCGCGATTTCGCCACACCACCAGGTGTTAAGCGAGGGCATTTTTAAAGGTTCATTCAACAAATATTCTGAGATCGCCGGTAAAAACCCTTGCACAGCCGGCGACTCTAAAAAGCTTGTGCCAAGTGCATTAGCCATCACCACGCTGCCGGCACGTATCGCCTGCAGCAACCCCGGCACACCCAAGCTTGAGTCGGCACGTAATTCAAGTGGGTCGCAAAAGTCATCGTCTAACCGGCGCAGCAAACCATGAATGCGTTGTAAGCCGTGCATCGTCTTCAAATAGAGCTTGTCGTCACGCACCGCCAAGTCAGCCCCCTCAACCAAAGGCAAACCAAGATAGCGCGCAAGATACGCA
>JBAWWV010000481.1:0-2540 GCA_037146575.1 Alcaligenaceae bacterium
GTTGGGCAAAGCGTTCTGCGCGTGCTGAATCGGCGTTGACCACCAACACTTTCTAGATATTGCGAATGCGCGCGATCGCCATGCAATCGTAGCCAGCTTGATTGCCCGCGCCAAAAGCGGCAAGCGTCTTGGCATTTTTACGTGCCAACTGATTCGTTGCCACTGCGTCAGCCGCAGCCGTACGATACGCGTTCACCACGCCCGACTCAATCACAGCATGCACGCCACCAGTGTCTTGATTAAACAAAACCGTTACGGAATTGTGCGTCGGCAAGCCCTTGGCGGTGTTGCCGGGCCAGATGAAGCCCATTTTTAAACCCGCGAGCGCCTCGGTGGCACCTGACTTTACCGAAAAGCGGTTGCCTGGATCTGAGCCGTGGGCAATCAGCGCTGGAAATACCACCGAACCTGCTGCACTGGCCGCCTTAAAAGCGTCACCGATGGCATCAAAAGCCATCTCGTGTGTAACGATGACAGACGATTGCGCTTCAGGGATATATCGCATCAACGTTCAAACCTTTTGCTTCAGTATGTTTTATCCGTGCGCTATACCAGCACGCGCTCAATGCCGCCATCATTGGCTTTTTTAACATACTCTTCAAGCCAGTTTTCACCCAAAATCAGTCGCGCCATTTCAACCACAATGTAGTCGGCTTTAGCTTCAGTATCTTGCTCAAAACGCGATAAGCCCTGCATGCACGAAGGGCACGAGGTCAACATCTTGATGTCGCCCTCAAAACCATCTGCACGCAATTCTTGCGTGTTTTTAGCGAGCTCTTCTTCTTTGCGAAACCGCACCTGCGTAGAAATATCAGGCCGCGTGACTGCTAGCGTGCCAGACTCGCCGCAGCACCGCTCTGTTTTGATCGCCGAGTCACCCACCAGCGAACGTACGGTTTTCATCGGATCTTGCAGCTTCATGGGGGTATGACACGGATCGTGATACATGTAACGCGTACCTTGCACGCCCTCAAGCTTGATGCCTTTTTCAAGCAAATACTCGTGAATATCAATCAAGCGGCAGCCTGGAAATATCTTATCAAACTCATAACCCGCCAACTGGTCATAGCAAGTGCCGCAACTGACCACGACGGTTTTGATATCAAGGTAATTCAAGGTGTTGGCCACACGATGAAACAGCACGCGATTGTCTGTGATGATTTTTTCGGCTTTATCGTCCATGCCGTTGGCGCGTTGAGGATAACCGCAGCACAAATAACCTGGCGGCAAAACCGTTTGTACGCCAGCGTGCCAAAGCATCGCTTGCGTCGCTAACCCAACTTGCGAAAACAAACGCTCAGAGCCACAGCCCGGAAAATAAAACACCGCCTCTGTTTCGGCCGAGGTTTCACGCGGCCGAATGATTGGCACGTAATCTGCGTCTTCGATATCTAATAATTTGCGCGCAGGCTGCTTAGGCAAGTTACCAGGCATTTTTTTATTTATAAAATGCACTACCTGCTCGCGCAACGCTGGCTTACCGACTGTCGCAGGGGGTTTCGCGGTTTGCTTACGCGCGAACTTTGAAAACAAATCGTGCACGAACCGCTGCACCTTGTAGCCCACGCCCACCATGGCAAGCCGTGTCGCGTTGATGGTTGCAGGGTCTTTGGCATTTAAAAAGAACATCGCCGCAGAGGTGCCTGGATTAAACGACTTATGGCCCATGCGCCGCAGCAAAGCGCGCATGTTCATAGAGACATCGCCAAAATCAATATCGACCGGACACGGGTTGTAGCACTTATGGCATACCGTGCAATGATCTGCAACGTCTTCGAATTCTTCCCAGTGTTTTAAGCTGATCCCGCGACGGGTTTGCTCTTCGTACAAAAAGGCCTCAATCAACAATGAGGTAGCCAAAATCTTATTGCGTGGCGAATACAGCAAATTGGCACGTGGCACGTGGGTCGCACAGACAGGCTTGCATTTGCCGCAGCGCAAACAGTCTTTGATCGAGTGACTAATCGCCCCAATATCGCTTTGCTGCATGATGAGGGATTCGTGACCCATCAAACCAAAGCTCGGTGTCCAGGCGTTACGCAAATCAGCCCCCGGCATGAGTTTGCCGGCGTTAAAGTGATCGTTTGGATCAATCTTGCGCTTATAGTCTTGAAACGGCGCCAACTCGGCCTCTGATAAATACTCGTACTTTGTCAGACCAATGCCGTGCTCACCCGAGATCACCCCATCCAAGTCGCGCGCGATTTGCATAATGCGCGCCACCACGGCGTTGGCCTCGCCCAGCATTTCATAATCGTCAGAGTTAACAGGAATATTCGTATGCACATTGCCGTCGCCTGCGTGCATGTGCAGGGCGACAAAGACGCGGCTTTTCAATACCCGTGCGTGAACCGCCTGCAACTCCGTCATGACGGGCGCAAAATCTGCGCCGCTAAATAAACCTGACAGCTCGGCCTTCACTTCGTTTTTCCAGGAGACGCGCAGGCTACGGTCTTGCGCCATGTCAAACAGGCGCGCCGTTGGTTGGCTGGTCAGACGCTCGCGCGCTGTCACGATGAGCGAATCCAAACCATACAACG
>JBAWWV010000482.1:0-2522 GCA_037146575.1 Alcaligenaceae bacterium
GTGGTAGTACAAAGCGAATCGTTTTTTGATCCACGTCGTACGTTTAGCATGATTAGGCCCACCGTCTTGTCTGAGTTTGATCAGGCCTGTCGCACAGCGACGCTGTTTGGAACCCTCGCCGTGCCGGCCTGGGGCGCCAATACTGTACGCACAGAGTTTTCTTTTTTAACCGGTATCGACCCCACTGTGTTGGGCGTTGATCAGTTCAATCCCTATCGTCGTGTGGTGTCGTCTGGTTTGCCTTCGCTTGCGCGCGAGTTTAAACAAAGAGGGTATCGCACGGTTTGCATTCATCCTTATCCCGCCAGTTTTTACCAGCGCGATAAAATTTTTAGCGTGCTTGGTTTTGATGAATTTATTGATCTGAAAAGCTTTACGCACACCGCGCAAACCACGCAACAACAAAGCCAGGGCCCCTATGTGAGCGACCAAGCGCTCACCGATAAAATCCTCGAGACTCTCGAGCAGTCACACGAGCAGCCCATCTTTATCTTTGCCATCACGATGGAAAATCACGGCCCGCTGCATCTTGAACGCATGACAGAACCAGAGCAACATCAGTGGTTGAACGAGCCGTTACCCCAAAACTGTCAAGAACTTGCAATCTATCTTAGACACTTAGCCAATGCCGATCAGATGATTTTGCGGTTATTGAGGCGACTATCTGCTGCTAATGCCACCACAGCTCCGTCTCACCAGCGACCCGCACAGCTACTGTGGTACGGCGATCATGTACCCGTACTGACCAAGGTATACGAACAGTTCGGTTATCCCGACGGTCATACCGATTATTTTCTATGGCGCTCGGATGAATCATTGCCGGAGCGGGTAAGCGCAGACGTTGATTCGGCAACCCAACACCCTCTCCACGCACATCAGCTCGCCGCTGAGTTACTTAAATGAAGGCGCGTAAAGGCTTTGGTTGGCTAGCCAATCTTTACGTCAAACGGGTCGAGGCACCATTCTTCGCCCGACGCTTAAAAAAACGACTGCCTTTCTATCAGCTGCAGTCGCCCGAGCAATTGCCCGTCATGACCATCAATTGCTGTGTCAGCTTATCAGACGACGTTGACCACTCGAGTTGCACAGATTTGATGTCTTCGCATGGCGGTTTTTTTAGTCGACTCTACGGCACCACCACAGCCATCGAGCAAAATAGAGTACCTCAGACTCAACCTCAGTCACAACCTCAACCTCAACCTCAGCCCAATCGCTCTACCTTCACCATGCACGGCATCGCGCTCGACCAGTACAAAGATTTTCAGCAATACAAAAAGGCCTTAGGTAAACGCTCAAGCTTTTTTCTCAGGCATGCCAATAAGGCCGCGAAAGCGGGCTACAAAGTGTTAGAGTTTTCTGCGGCTAACCACAGCGTCGATATGGTCGCGATTCGCCGTTCAATGAAAGTGCGCTCGTTTGGTGTGATGCCAGATGCCTGGTTGGCCAACGTCAAACAATTTGGCGGCCTGCCCGAGCAATGGTCGCCCACTGCAGCCACACCCTGCATGCAGCACTGGGAGCGTTTATTCGGTGTATTCATTGATCAGCCTGGCCACAAGCAGGGGGGCTTGCTGGTAGATCAACAACTGGTCGGCTACGCCATCCTACACAGAGTCGGCAATATGCTGACCTATAGGGATTTCATCGGTGATGGGCGGTTTTTAGGCGACGGCGTGATGAAGTTACTGCACCTTCACTTGATGCAGTGGGTGCTTGACTCAGGAAATATTGAAGTCGTGGGTGTTGAAAACTTCACCTATGGGTCAGTTGAACGCGGTAGCCAAGGCATGTTTTTCTGGAAGAAAAAAGCCTTATTTGCACCGTATCGTGTCGATATTATTCAAGCGGCGTTGCCCGATGATTTTGATGGCCGCCAATACCTTGAGTTAAATCCAGATGTTGCCGCAGCAGGTGATGATCCAGCGCAACACTATCAAGTACACGGCCGCTTTGAAAAAAGGGCGTATCGTCGCGGTTAACGTTTGCTTGCGACGAACCGCATGTCTTAAATACTGCTCAGCTAACAAGACGCGTGCCTTGAATGCCGCCGACCTACAAATTAAACTTAATACGTCTTAGCAATCGTGCCCGCATTTACCAACGGATAAATCACCGACACCATGATGTTCAAGAATTTGTTGAATTCAACCGACGACGCGTTGGCGACATAGATCACGTCTTTGTCTTTGACTTTGAAGCTTTGGGCCATAAAAAACGCGCTTGGGTCGCTCATGTCTAGGCGATACACAACCGGCACTTTGCCGTCTTCGTTGGTGGCTTTGGGTGTTTGACCTGGTTTTAAGGCCGAGGGCTCTTCAAATCTAAAAACAAATACGCCTTTGACGTCTGCGCGTTGATCTTGCAAACCGCCCACTCTAGCCATCGCTTGCGTTAACGAAATCCCCTGCGCAACAAAATTGATTTCGTCGTTTTTACCGGTGGCGCCTAGCGCCGTAAAGCTATAGGGCTGAAAGAACGTTGTGATGACATCGCCTGGGCTGAGGCGAATGTTTTGTTTGGGA
>JBAWWV010000483.1:0-2507 GCA_037146575.1 Alcaligenaceae bacterium
GATCCATGTTGGCCTGCACTTTAAAGACCACGCCTGTGAACTTGGGCTCTTCGGGGTGCACCACGCGCTCAAGCGCTTGACGTGAACCAGGTGGTGGCGCCTGATCCACAAGCGCGTCGAGTACTTCTTGCACGCCAAAATTATTAATGGCTGAACCAAAAAATACGGGTGTTTGTTTGCCCGCTAAAAAAGCGGCAGGGTCAAAGGTTGGGGCTGCGGCCTGGATAAGCTCGATCTCGCCTTTGGCTTGTTCAAAAGAGCTACCAAAGCGCTTGGCAATTTCTGGGTTGTCGAGCCCGTCGATAAAGTCGTCGCCGGTATCGTTACGACGCTCTTGTCCGGATTTAAACAAACGCATGCGATCGCGTTGAATATCAAACACGCCGCCAAAAGCCTTGCCCATGCCGACAGGCCACGAAAACGGTACGGCATCCATACCGATGTGCTGCTCGATTTCAGAGAGCAGTTCGAGCGGCTCGCGGACTTCGCGGTCCATCTTGTTGATGAAGGTGATGATGGGGGTATTGCGGGCCCGGCAGACTTGCAGCAAGCGAATCGTCTGTGGTTCGACGCCATTAGCCGCGTCAATCACCATCAGGGCCGCGTCAACGGCAGTGAGTACACGATACGTGTCTTCAGAAAAGTCTTGGTGGCCCGGGGTGTCAAGCAGGTTGATCACGCAATCGCGATATTCCATCTGCATCACCGACGAGGCGACTGAGATGCCGCGTTGCTTTTCGATCTCCATCCAGTCAGACGACGCGTGACGCGAAGCCTTGCGTGCTTTGACACTACCGGCGATCTGGATCGCACCCGCAAAAAGCAATAGCTTTTCGGTGAGCGTCGTTTTGCCGGCATCAGGGTGAGAAATAATGGCGAACGTTCGGCGTCGCGCGACTTCGGTTTGAATACTCATGGTGGCGAATTTTACAGGCTGGCGCCGCCAGCCTGTGTGCGTGCAAATTACTTGTTAAAGAGAGCCGGACGACGTGGGCGATTGGCCTGGTCGCCGCTGGCGCTGCGTGGGGTTGAGCCGCTTGGTGCGCCAGTACGGGTGCTGGTACGTGCGCCTGCACCCATGCCAGTACCAGTTCTGACCGCGCCACCGGCGCCGTGGGGTGCGCGCGCACCTGTGGGGGGGGCATCACGGCGAGTCGCCGAGCGGTTATCCCCCTGCGAATCGCGGCGTGGCGCACTGCTGGGCCCTTGGCCTGAGCGCGCTGGGCGTGCACCGGCACCCGAGCCACTGGGGCGTGCTGAGCGTTGCTGTGGGCGGCGCTGACCATCGCGCCGGCCCTCGGCACGGGCTTCGTCATCGGCACCGTGTGGTGAGGGAGGTGAGGCTGTCCAACCCGTTGGCGCAGGCAATTGAGGGATCGTTTTTTTGATGATGCGCTCGATCGCCTTGAGGTACTTAACTTCGCTCGAGTCAACTAAAGAGATGGCAGAACCTGCTGCGCCCGCACGACCCGTACGACCAATACGATGCACATAATCTTCGGGGATATTGGGTAGTTCAAAGTTCACGACCTGAGGGAGCTGATCGATATCGAGACCACGCGCGGCGATATCGGTGGCGACCAATACGGCCACTTTGCCTTTTTTAAAGTCATCCAGTGCGCGGGTGCGTGCAGCCTGACTCTTATTGCCGTGAATCGCTGAGGCCGACAAACCATCTTTGACGAGCTTTTCAGCTAAACGGTTTGCGCCATGCTTGGTGCGCGTAAAGACCAACACCTGATGCCAGCCACTTTCGGTAATGATATGGCTCAAGATGTCGCGCTTGTGCGCTTGATCAACCATATACACAGTTTGATCAACGCGTTCGGCCGTTGTATTGCGTGCGGCAACCGAGACTTCAGTGGCGTTTGATAAAACACTTTTTGAGAGCTCGCGGATTTCGTCTGAGAAGGTCGCCGAAAACAGGAGGTTTTGCCGCTGACGTGGCATCATGGCCAGGATTTTGCGGATGTCGCGAATAAAACCCATATCAAGCATGCGATCGGCTTCGTCGAGCACCAAAATCTCAATACCGGATAAGTCAACGGTGCGCTGTTGGCAGTGATCGAGCAGGCGACCGGGGGTGGCGACCAAAATGTCGATCGGCTTGCGTAAGGCTGAGATTTGCGGATTGATATTGACGCCGCCAAAAATCACCATTGACGAGATTTTTGTGTGAGCGCCGTAGGTTTTGACCGACTCTTCAACCTGTGCGGTGAGTTCGCGAGTGGGGGTCAAAATCAATACGCGTGGGCGACCGGCTTTGCGTACTTCAAGGGGTTTGGCAAGCAGCATGTGCAAAATGGGCAGCGTAAAGCCTGCTGTTTTGCCCGTGCCAGTTTGGGCTGCAGCGAGCAGGTCGCCGCCAGCCAGTACGCGTGGGATCGCCTGCGCTTGAATAGGAGTGGGTATGGTGTAGCCGGCATCGGCAATCGCACGCATAAGGGGATCGGCCAACCCGAGGTCAGCAAAAGTAATCGTAGTAGACAAGAGAACAGCTCCATCGT
>JBAWWV010000484.1:0-2501 GCA_037146575.1 Alcaligenaceae bacterium
ATGTACTGTTCGCCCAAGGCAAATCGAAATAATCTGATCAAGGATCACTACCATGGCAACTGCTAAAAAATCCACTGCAAAGAAAAGCTCTGCACCCGCAGCAAAACCGGTCGCTGCGCCTGCAGAAGCAACACCCACCTTCAAACCTAAAAAATCAGTCGCACTGTCGGGCGTGACCGCGGGCAACACCGCGTTATGTACCGTCGGACGCAGCGGCAACGACCTTCATTACCGTGGCTACGATGTGCTTGATTTTGCTGACTCCAGCGAGTTCGAAGAGATCGCTCATTTGTTGATCCACGGCAAATTGCCTAACAAGGCTGAATTGGCTGCTTACAAAGACAAACTGCGCAACTTGCGCGGCTTGCCTGCACAACTGCAGACCGTGCTCGAATCGCTGCCTGCCGCTAGCCATCCCATGGATGTCATGCGTACTGCGGCCTCGGCACTTGGCTGCATGTTGCCCGAGAAAGAAGATCACAACGTCCCCGATGCACGCGATATCGCTGATCGTTTAATGGCAAACTTGGGCTCGGCACTGCTGTACTGGTATCACTTTAGTCACAACGGTCGCATCATTGATGTACAAACCGATGACGACTCAATTGGCGCACACTTTTTGCATCTGCTGCACGGTAAAAAACCAAACGCCGACTGGGTACGTGCGATGCACACCTCGCTGAATTTGTACGCTGAGCACGAGTTCAACGCCTCGACCTTTACTTGCCGCGTCATTGCCGGCACAGGGTCGGACATGTATTCAGCCATCTCTGGCGGCATTGGTGCCTTGCGCGGCCCCAAGCACGGTGGTGCAAACGAAGTCGCCTTTGAAGTGCAAAAGCGCTACGAGACACCCGACGAAGCCGAAGCCGATATTCGCGCCCGTGTCGAGGCCAAACAAGTAGTGATTGGTTTTGGACACCCTGTGTACACCATCGCCGACCCACGTAACAAGGTCATCAAAGACGTGGCCTTACGACTCTCAAAGAAAGCCGGCACCACAAAAATGTTTGATATCGCCGACCGCATCGAAGCAGTGATGTGGGATTCGAAAAAAATGTTTGCAAACCTTGACTGGTTTTCGGCCGTGTCTTATCACATGATGGGCGTACCGACTGCGATGTTTACGCCGCTGTTTGTGATCGCACGCACCGCGGGTTGGGCTGCACACATTATTGAACAACGTATCGACAACAAGATTATTCGTCCTGCTGCGAACTACACCGGGCCCGATGATCAGAAATTTGTACCACTCGCGCGTCGCAAGTAATTAGCAGTATCGCAGTAACGGGTGAGCCATCAGGCTCACCTTTTGATTTTGCCTTAGGCCACCACCCCACAGAGTTCACATGAATAGCGCACATCGCAAACCACTGCCCGGAACCAAACTCGATTACTTTGACGCGCAAGCGGCTGTCGACGCGATCACTCCCGGCGCTTACAACAAGCTGCCGTATACCTCGAGGGTGCTGGCCGAAAATCTGGTGCGTCGTTGTGATCCTGAGTTACTGACCGCCGCGCTCAAGCAACTGATAGACCGCAAGAGCGATATGGATTTTCCTTGGTTTCCGGCACGGGTGGTTTGCCACGATATTTTGGGGCAAACCGCCTTGGTCGACTTGGCTGGCCTACGCGATGCCATCGCGGCGCAAGGCGGAGATCCTGCCCTGGTGAATCCAGTGGTGCCCACTCAGTTGATTGTCGACCACTCTCTCGCTGTCGAATGTGGAGGGTTCGATCCCGATGCGTTTGCGAAAAATCGTGCGATCGAAGATCGACGCAACGAAGATCGTTTTCACTTCATCAACTGGACCAAAAAGACGTTTAAAAATGTCGATGTCATTCCTCCCGGAAACGGCATCATGCATCAGATCAATTTAGAAAGAATGTCGCCGGTTGTGCATGCGCTCAATGGCGTTGCGTTTCCGGATACGCTGGTCGGAACCGATAGCCATACACCACACGTCGATGCGTTAGGTGTGATTGCGATTGGTGTCGGTGGCCTGGAAGCCGAAAGCGTGATGCTTGGTCGCGCCTCGTGGATGCGCTTGCCAGAGATTATTGGCGTTGAGTTGACTGGCAAACTCAAGCCTGGTATCACGGCAACCGACATGGTGCTGGCGCTGACAGAATTTTTGCGTAATCAAAAAGTTGTGTCGTCATACCTTGAATTCTTTGGTGAGGGAGTACCCCACCTCACCCTGGGCGATCGCGCTACCATTTCGAACATGACGCCTGAATACGGCGCAACTGCCGCGATGTTTTATATCGATCAACAAACCATCGACTATCTGCGCTTGACTGGCCGCGAAGACCAGCAGATCAAACTCGTTGAAACTTACGCTAAACAAACGGGCTTGTGGGCCAAGAGCCTCAAGGGCGCCGAATACGAACGTGTCTTGCGCTTTGACTTAGCGAGCGTGGTCCGTACGATCGCCGGCCCGTCGAACCCCCATCGTCGGGTTCCAACATCAGAGCTCGCCGCCAAAGGGATCTCGGGC
>JBAWWV010000485.1:0-2487 GCA_037146575.1 Alcaligenaceae bacterium
CGATGGCGGCGTTGGCAGCCAGCACGGCGTCTATCATGGCCTCGATTGCACCTGAGTCATTGATCTGGGTGAGCCCCTTGGCCGCGATGATGGCATCGGGCTGACCGTTTTCTTCGCCGGCCCACATCGCTGCAAACACGTCGCGTGCAATTTTGTTTGAGATGGTGTTGTCTAAAATCCGCTTGAGTAGCGCGGCCAATAAGGGCGCTGTCACTGGGCACTGCGCGATATCTTTCTCTTCGCGGTTCAGCGTCGCCGAGACTTCGCCCATCAGCCAGTTGGCTGTAAGTTTGGCGCGAGCGGGGCGCAGTGCCATGACGTTCGCTGTATCGGCTGGATCCGCTTCAAGAGCGTTGACCACGTCTAAAAAATACGTTGCCATCGCGCGGCTACTGATCAGTTGCGCAGCATCAATTGGAGCAATCCCATAAATTTCAACCAGATTTTTTCTCAGTTCGTCTGGTAAGCCACCCGCTTTGCGCATTTCTGCTTTAACTTGATCAATCCAGTCTTGGCTAATTACCAGTGGTGGTAAATCGGGATCTGGAAAATAGCGGTAGTCATGCGCGTCTTCTTTGCTGCGCATGCTGCGTGTTTCGTCAAGATCGGCGTCGTAGAGGCGAGTTTCTTGAACGACTTTGCCACCGTCTTCGAGCAGTTCAATTTGCCGGCGCACTTCGTAGTTAATGGCGCGTTCGATAAAACGAAACGAGTTTACGTTTTTGATTTCGGCGCGCGTGCCAAATTCTTTTTGCCCGAAAGGGCGCACTGACACGTTGACGTCGACTCGAAACGACCCTTCTTGCATGTTGCCATCACAAATACCTAGCCACATCACGAGGCTGTGCAAAGTCTTGGCGTAGGCGACAGCTTCGGCCGCTGAGCGCATTTCGGGCTCAGAGACGATTTCAAGTAAGGGGGTGCCGGTACGATTTAAATCAATGCCGGTTGAGAGCTCGCCATGCGGGCCTATGTAATTATCGTGCAGCGACTTGCCTGCGTCCTCTTCGAGATGGGCGCGGGTGAGGTTAATGGTGGTCTCTTTGTCGCCGACAAAGAAGGTTAAGGATCCTCCCAGCACAACAGGGATTTCGTATTGGCTGATTTGATAGTTTTTGGGTAGGTCTGGATAAAAATAGTTTTTACGCGCAAAAATCGAGCGCGGCGCGATGGTTGCACCCACTGCCAGCCCTAATCGAATCGCGTGCTCAACGGCTGCACGGTTCATGACCGGCAAGGTGCCCGGCAAGGCCATATCGACTTCGTTGGCTTGCGTGTTTGGTTGTGCACCATAGCGCGTGCTGCTGCCTGAAAAAATTTTGGTCTGGGTCGAAAGTTGGGTGTGTGTCTCGAGACCAATGACAATTTCGTAAGCCATTATGCTTGCCCCGCGCTACGTTGATGCCAGTCGGTGGCAAGTTGATATTGATGCGCAATGGCTAGCAGACGACCCTCATCAAAATAGTCGCCGATAATTTGTAAGCCGATAGGCAAGGGTTTGCCTGTGGCACTTGTGCCAAATCCGCAAGGAACCGACATGCCAGGTAACCCAGCGAGGTTTAAACCTAATGTGTAGACGTCGGCTAACCAGTCTGCCGTGGGATCGTCTTGGTTGTCACCAATTTGCTTGGCGACTGTGGGCGTGACTGGACCCATAATGACATCGCATTTTTGTGTAAAGGCAGCCTGAAAATCGTCGGCGATCATGCGACGCAAACGCTGAGCCTGCAAGTAATAGGCGTCGTAATAGCCGTGCGACAGCACATACGTCCCGACAAGAATACGGCGCTTGACCTCTGCACCAAAGCCCTCGGCACGTGAACGGCCGCTCATGTCAGCGAGATCGGTGTACGAGTCGCTGCGATGCCCGTAGCGCACGCCGTCGTAGCGTGACAGATTGCTTGAGGCTTCGGCAGGTGCGATGACGTAATAGGCCGGAATCGATAGACGTGTGCGCGGCAACGAGATCGAAACCCGTTGAGCGCCAAGTTTTTCAAATTGAACTAGGGCGGCCTCAATGGCCGCGCCGACGTCAGGCGAGAGCCCCTCGCCAAAGTACTCGCTAGGTACGCCGATGCGCAATCCCTTTAGCGGCAGTTGGGCTTGAGAATGAAAGTGTGCACTCGCTTTGTCATATTCGCTTTGAATACGGCCGGGTGCGTTTGGCACGCCGTGGCACTGCTCAGCGCTAGTGGCATCGCGTACGTCAAAGCCGCTGATGGTGTCGAGCAAAGCCACGAGATCGGCTGCCGCTGCGGCCATGACTCCGGCTTGATCCAGGCTCGAGCCGTAGGCAATCATGCCGTAGCGCGAGACGGTGCCGTAAGTCGGTTTGATGCCGCTGACCCCGCAGAGTGCAGCTGGTTGGCGCACCGAGCCCCCGGTATCTGTGCCGGTACTTGCGAAAACGAGTCGGGCTGCGACTGCGGCGGCCGAGCCGCCAGACGAACCGCCAGGTACGCAAGTGCGATCCCAAGGGTTCTGTGC
>JBAWWV010000486.1:0-2487 GCA_037146575.1 Alcaligenaceae bacterium
GAACCATACTACCAACCGCAGACCACTGTGCCCATTGTTTAATGACGACTCTTGCCTGAGGGTTTTTAACCTCAGCATATGCCTCAGGTGGCAACTCTGGTATGACAGATTTAATGTCCGGCGTAGCAGATTTATTATCGAGATGGGCGGATTCACTTTCTGGGCTGGCGGATTGCTTGTTCGCAGCAGAGAGCTCTTGAAGCTCCCGAGCGAAGATGTCTTCAGCACACTTCTTAGTGGGCTTGCTTTCAATATTCGCTTGCTGCGTAGCCCTGCCTGACTCTACCGAGTCATCCACACGGGCAGAAGCAATCTCCGAAGTACTTGGGGATCTGGCGCTCGGTTTTGATACGCCTGAAACAGAGACATTTATTTTTTTCGTGACCGTTTTCTTTTTTGGTCCAGTGTCTGTAAGCGGAACGATCTTAACTTCTGTTGCCATGCCAAGTTTTTTATCACTCAAAGCAGGGCCAACGCTTTTTTTGCTACGCGCAGTTTTAATCTGTTTAGTTTTAACCGGAGTGGTTTTAACCGGTGCCTTGAGCTTTTTCATACTCAAAGCGCTAATCGCGTCAAGCGGATTGGCTCGGATAGTTTTACTTTTACGGGCCGCCATGCGATATCCGATTATTGAGTGCGTTTAAGAAATTCAGTTGCAAGTTCCCTATATTCCTTGGCCGCAGTGGATTTAGGGTTATAGAGCAGTATATTTTCTTGAAAAGACGGCGCTTCCGCGAGACGGACGCTTTCTCGAATATGAGATTTAAAAACTAATTTACCAAAACTATGATTCAGCGCGGACAAGATTTCCTGCGCATGACGCGTTCTTAAATCAACTCGTGAAGGCAATAAACCAAGGATACTGAGCTCAGGATTGAATTGATCGCGTACCTCTTCGAACAATTGTACAAGTTGTGCAACGCCAGTGAGCGTCATCACATGCGTCGTCACAGGTATAAGCAAAAAATTCGCTGCATTCATTGCATTCAAGGTCAACACGCCGAGAGTTGGTGGCGTATCGATCAAGACAAAGTCCCACTTTTTTGGACTCAGTGCCGATAGTCGATTTTTTAAACGGGTTTCGATTTCGATATCATCTACTGGTGCTCTTTCGACTTTGGCGAGCAACCTCGTCGAGGCAATCAGCCCAACATTTACAACATTAGACTCTGTCAAAACCGAATTAACATCACATTCTTGCATCAATAAATCATATGCATTTGCACCAGCACCCGTTGAGCCAAGCCATTGAGAAGCATTGCCCTGAGGGTCAAGATCAATGACAAGAACGCGTTTGCCCTTTTCAGCAATTGCCGCGGCAAGATTCACAACTGTGGTTGTCTTGGCACACCCACCCTTTTGATTGACGATTGCGATGACTTTCATTTTTTCAATATCAACAGGTCAAAGGCAAAAAGATCACGTCAGTAATTTAAACGTGATCTTCGAGGGAGACGCAACCATAAAAATTAAATTTTCGAGGCCGAGGCGAATTCTTTTTTTAGATCTTCCTGAACGTCTTTAGCTGAAAAAGTCGAAATACTTCCGCCATTTTCGAAATGCTTGACAAAAACCTTGCCGATTGCACAGGTTGCTGAAGCGCCAAAGGTTGCTAGAGAAACAGCCCCAATAGCAGAACCCATGCCAGGAAGAAACTTAATCAATACACTGCTTGTCAATCGAGAGGCCCCTGCAGGTGCCAGCGTGCCGATCAACAAAGTGATCAAACTTGTAACAGCTTGCTTGAATAATTTTTGATCATAAAGCGACGCTAAATTAACAATAAGCTTTGTCTGTAAAGAAGCGAGCAGAGCAAGGTCAAGATATGGAACGGGGACCAAGGCGGCTGCGAAACTCCAATTTCTTGCAGAAGCAATTAACTTATTGGCAGCGTCTAATCGATCCGCACGGGGATCAGCCACCTCAACTGCAACAACGTCAATTGTTTTACCGAACATGGGATTTCCTCAAAACCAGATGGTTAGCAACTGTCACTGGCAGTATGTATACTACATTAATACTTAGGTATAAAGGGCCAAAGCTTGAAATGCTGATGTTCTTTGGTTTTTTTAATTAAAATCTCACTACTGGCCGGTTAAACTGGGTACGTTGAGCCTTCGCCGTTTAAGCTGCGCAGAACAGTGCATGTGATGGCATTTGCTCAACTGATGTGGCGAGAGCGCTCTCAGCGTGCCCCGTTAAAAATATGCGCTTAAAACCCGACAGCCTGCCCGTCGCGTCGGCTATCACTTGCCGCAACGTAGCCATCTTCATGCAGATCTGACAAGCGCCAAATAAACTGCCCCGAACCAAAATCCATATACGGGTCGTCAATTGCCTTAATTTGATGCCCTAAGCCCTTAAGCCCCGCGATTGTTTCAGCACGCATGGTTGATTCAACATCAAGCGTGAAGTCACGAGTGAGCTTCCAACGTGGCGCGCAGCACGCTGCCTGCGGCTGCTGGTTGTAATCCAGCATACGCACCA
>JBAWWV010000487.1:0-2469 GCA_037146575.1 Alcaligenaceae bacterium
GTATAGGCGTCGCCACCTTTCAAGCCAAGATTGCCGTTGATATACATCCCTGAACGATCTAAGCCGTTGTATTCGCCAAACTTTGCCGAACCTTGATTGACGTAAATCGCTTGAAAATCAACCGTGTTTTTCGGTTGCGTCAGCGCGGCAATCTCTTCGTCGTCGGCTCTTGCTGACATCGCAGTCAACGCACCAAGCACCGCGAGCGTCACAACACTGACTTTCATACTGAGTTTCTGACCTTTCATGGCAATCCCCAACTTCGTGATTAGCGTATCGATGTCTGATAAGTCGCTTTACCTCTGCAGATATCCCCCGGCCGGACTGTTCGAACCATGGATCTGGCTATGGCAGTTCATACAAGCACGTCCGGTAGCATTCGCATTTGGTGCGGTAATGTTGTTACTAAACTGTTTGCCCGCAACACTGGCGCCGAACGGATTCTTACTCTGGTGTGGGCCGTCATGGCAGTCCTGACACAAGAACGGAGGCCGATCTTTCAGTAGTGGTGCAATGTTCGAGCCGTGAGGGGTGTGGCAATAGCTGCAGTCCTCTGAGACCGGTTGATGTTGAAAGCGCACCGGCCCACGCTTCTCGGCATGACACATAAAGCAGGTTTCGTTCAAGGTGTTTTTCTTCAACATCTTGGGGCCGGTCGAGCCATGGGCGTTATGACAATCGCCACAGACAACCTTGCCCACATCGATCGGATGTGTCGAAATCTTGTGACTGTCTGCACGTTGCTCTTTATGGCAGCTAAAACACACTTGCGTCTGCGTCAATTTGTTCATCACCTTATCTGCTGGCGTGTGAACTTTATGGCAGTCGTTGCAAGCAACGCTATTGGTCTGATGCTGCCCGCCATCCCAGTTCGTGCGTGTATTACCTTTGTGACAAGTTATGCACTGCTCACTGCGCTGGGCATCGTCGGTTTGTGCAAAAGCGCCTTTCTTGAAGACGATGTCTGGTGGTGCAGTCCCTTTGACGCCTGGGTCGCCCTTCAAGTGCTTTTCACTGTCGCCATGACAGGATTGGCAAGTTGGCGTGCGTGTATCACCGCGTACACCGTGCTTGGTCTGGTAAAGCGACAAGACCGGTGCCGTTTCACTTTCGTCATGGCAGCGGGTACAGACTTTGTCTTTTGCCAGTGCTTCTTTGGCCGTTAAGACTGCCGTCTCAGAGGGCGCTGCAAACGAGGGCGCATTGAACGCTAGGCAAGCTAACGTTGATACGATCAAGAGTAATTTCTGAGTGACTTTCATTTGCAATCCCCAACCGAGACAAACCAGCGATAAAACATCAACACGTGCTCTTTATTGGCTCAAAATCCAGCCGACCAAGTTTTTAACTTGAGCCATGTCTTTCGGTGGCGAAGTTTTTACGATCTTGTGCTCTTCTTCATGGCCATCCGGAAACTTGGCTTTTTCACCGCTCGTAATGTGCTCGATCAAACGAGCCTCTGCGTTGGCGTTGCCTTTGTATTTGGCAGCGACGCTTTTGTACGAAGGCCCGTCTTTGTCTTTATCGACGGCATGGCATTTCAAACAATTGTTTTGCTTGGCCAGCGCCTTTGCCGCCTCAACATCCACGGCATACGCATTTGCGCTTAATAAAGACAGTGCTGTGGCAAGACACCCTGTAGTCAGGGCCTGACGAATAAGTGATTTCATGATCTTCTCCGGTGCCGTACTCGTTGCCCTCAGAAAGCTGAGTCCGAATACGTAGTTGCTATAGAGAAGTCTAGAGAGGATGCCGAGCGGCAGATATAGGAGGAGTTAGGCAAATAAATGTAGGAATAATCCTACACCCAGTAGGATATATACTGTTCTGACAAATACCATCAGGCTGATTTCTGTGCAAAAAGCGACCAACTCAAATTCTTCACCCAAAGGAACATGGGAGAGACAAACTCTCGATGGCTATCGTGCCGCCCACGCCATGGTCGATGTGCTTGTTGCAGCTGGTGTCACAGAGATTTACGGTCAAAGCTGCCCAACCGCCCTTTTCCTTGCTGCTGAAAAAGCCGGTATTCAACAGATCGGCTACAGAACTGAAAATGCCGGGATCGCGATGGCCGATGGTGCGGCAAGGCACAGTCGAAAAATTTCTGTCATCACCGCCCAAAATGGCCCCGCCGCAGCGCTATTAGTGGCTGGGCTCGCTGAGGCCCTTAAAGCGTCTGTCCCTATTCTGGCCATTGTACAAGAGGTGCCTCGAGCCACAGCAGATAAAAATGCTTTTCAAGAATTCGATCACGAAACGCTATTTTCAGGTTGCGCTAAGTGGGTAAAAAGAATCAACCTAGCGAGCCGGGCCGGCGAGTACGTAGAGCGTGCGATCCAGATTGCCACAAGCGGGCGGCCGGGCCCAGTCGTTTTGTTGATCGCGCCCGACATCTTGACAGAGCCCTCGATCCCTTTTGTTGTGCAGCCAGACAATTACAGCGAGGCGTTCGGCGCCTACCCTTCT
>JBAWWV010000488.1:0-2464 GCA_037146575.1 Alcaligenaceae bacterium
CATCGATCTTGCCCAGCGTGGAGGTGTCGGCGATGCCTACGCTTTCGCGCACAAAGTCCATCTCGGTTTTGTAGGCCTGCGAGAGCGTGGCGCCGTGCGTGCGAATCTTGCAGAGCAGCTTTGCCAGTCGGTGCGTTGGGTCGAGTCCATACGCTGGATCTGGGGCCAGGGTGGGCAGGAATTCATTGAAATGCTGCCTGGTCGGGTACTCACAGGTCTTGTCACGAAAATACAGGCATCCAGCACACCTCTGGTCCAAGCGGCTTATGCGCCAACTCAAGCGATCTCCACCCCTGATGTCTATTCTCAAATACCTTCAGATCAATCCGCGCATACAGAGCCGTTAGTAGCGCATGAGGCCGCAATTCTTTCGCCAACAACCGGGCAACCCGGTTCGCGTGTTTTTCGCGAGACTTTTGGGGTGAGACAAAACCTGGTAGCCGGGGGCTTGGGTTTTGGGGTTGCTTCGACGCGTTTCGTGCAACGGCTTTCCGATTCTGGTTTTCTTGCTTTTCTTGGCGCCGATGGATTGAGTGATGAGGTGGTTTCGCATATGGTCACGCAACTGCGTGCCAGTTCTACCGGGAAAACATTTGGTGTGAATGTGCGCGGGCATGCAGGTGACGATGATGCCTTGCAGTCTAGGGTACTGTTGATGTTGAGTTTAGGTGTGAATTGTCTTGAACTCAGTGGCTGCAGCCAGGTCTTACCTGCTTTGATACGGTATCGACTGCAAGCTGTCGCGCGCGATGAGTGTGGCGTCGTGTATAGCGCGAATCGACTGATGATCAAAGTCACCCGGCCGGATGTCGCTCGTCTGTTCTTATCACCAGCGCCCGCTGAGATGATTCAGGCACTTGTACAATCAGGAAGCCTTTCTGAGTATCAAGCAGAACTCTCGCGCGAGTTGCCAATGGTCGATGCGGTGACGGCCTGCGGCGATGGTGGAGGGGATACTGACGGTGGCACATTTTTGGCACTGCTGCCAATCGTATTGAGTCTGCGCAATCAGATCGCACCGGGTGTGTCGATTGGGGTTGCGGGCGGCATTGGGACTCCCGAAGCCGCATGTGCCGCGTTCATGATGGGGGCAGACTATATACAACTCGGTTCAGTGCTGCAGTGTTCTGTCGAGGCCGCAATCAGTGATGTGGCCAAGGATATGCTTGCAAAAATGGATATTCAAGACAGCGAACTCGCTCCTTCTGAGGATTGGTTTGACTGGGGTGGAAAAGTACGTGTTCTGAAAAAAGGGAGTCTGTTTGCCGCCCGCGCAGCAAAGCTGTATGACGTTTATCGCTTTTATGACAGCTGGGAAGCTGTTCCTCAGTCCGAGCGTGAGCGCATTGAACAAAAGTATCTGTGTGCTTCATTTGATGCGATCGCAAGAGAAATGACACAGCGAGGTGTCGTACCTCGGAATTGCTCTCCTAAGCTTTTACTCGCACGTGTCTTTTGTCATTATCTTTCATCGGCGCGTCAGTCTGCTCTGGATGGCGACAGAGCTAGGAGTGCAGATTTTCAGATTTGGACAGGGCCTGCTCTGGGCGCTTTCAATCAGTGGGTTGCATCATCTGATATGCAGGATTGGCGTAATCGCCATGTTGATCAGATCGCCAATCAACTGATCGACCAGACATTGATCTGCATGAGACAGGCAGCAAGCCGGACACTAGAGGGGTGATCTCGGTATCGTGACTGAATCAGGTGGCGAGTCTTTTTAATAACTATACCTGTTTGGTGTCTGCTCTCTTAGTGCGCTATAGACATTTCTTTGTAATTATGTTCTGCTCACAAGATTAATCTATGTATCGCGCAAGTCCGCCTACCGTTCAATACATCACTCTGAGAAAAGAAAATGAAAAACAAAAGTGTATTTTTTAGTATCTTGTCCCTGCTGATGACGACCTCAGCCTTTGCGCAAGCTCCTGAAATTAAGCGTACCCCCCTGCAAACAGTACAGTTAAGCACTCCGGGTAAAGTTGCCATACAAATGATTGTTGAAGTTGCGCCGGGCGGCACGATCCCTCGGCATACTCACCCCGGTGAAGAAATCGCCTACATCATGAACGGAGAGTTAGTTCTTTTGGTCGACGGAAAAGAATCTAAAGTCGTCAAAACCGGCGACTCGTTTTCGGTTCCAGAGGGCTCAATTCACGGTGGTAAAAATGCAAGCGCAGCTGCCGCGACACTGCTCGTGACCTACGTCGTAGACAAAGACAAGCCAGTTGCGACGCCAGCTAAAAACTGACATTAATAAATACTCTAAAGGAAGTTAATCAGCACAACCGTTGCAGGTCTCGCAACACTTGTTCCTGTACAGTCTGTGCTGGGGCGGACGCCTGCCATGCCAGACGTCCGAGCCAGGCAGATACCGATACTTAACAAGCTAAAGTTGAATCGAGATTTACAGATGAAAAAGACTGGCTCAATCGTCTTATTGGCTTGCATTGCTGCCATTCTG
>JBAWWV010000489.1:0-2462 GCA_037146575.1 Alcaligenaceae bacterium
AAATATAAATTTAAAGATCGTTAACTGCTCGACTGCTACATCGCTTCACTGTTTCTGTTTTCCTTGACAAGCAACTCTCGCCACGGTAACAACCGTTCATGTGGCGTTGATGTTCACAACGGTGGCCCAACACTATGGCTATAGCAATTGCATTAACTTTATTAGTTGTCGGCTCGGTTTTATTTCATCTGTTGAGCCCTTGGTACTTCACCCCAATCGCTTCAAACTGGGGGGCGATGGATCAAACGATTAGCCTCACTTTTTGGGTCACGGGCATCGTTTTTGTCGCTGTCAATTTATTTGTTGTGTTCTGCATCGTTCGTTTTCGGCAGAAAAAAGGCAGCAAAGCAGCCTACGAGCCTGAAAATACCAAGCTTGAATGGTGGCTCATCGGTATCACAACAATCGGCATCGCCTCAATGTTGACCCCGGGTCTGTTCGTGTGGGCCAATTTTGTGACCGTCCCGCAAGACGCGGCGATCGTTGAAGCTGTCGGAAAGCAATGGCACTGGAGCTATCGCTTTCCGGGTCAAGACGGCAAGCTCGGCACAACGGACGCCAAATACATCAATGATCAAAATCCGTTTGGTATCAATCCCAATGATCCAAACGGTAAAGACGACGTACTGATTAGCCATCCAGACCTCCATTTACCACTAGGTAAGCCTGTCAAGGTGTTACTGCGCTCGGTCGATGTGCTGCACAATTTTGCAGTGCCTCAGTTTCGAGCCAAGATGGATCTGGTCCCAGGTACCTTGACTTACATTTGGATCACCCCTACGCGTGAGGGTGCTTTTGACCTGTTGTGTAACGAATTGTGCGGCGTCGGACACTATGTCATGCGCGGCAAGGTTGTGGTTCAACCGGAAGCAGAATTTACGACTTGGTTAAGTGGCTTTCCAACCTATGCACAGACCCAGCTCGAACAAAAAGGTGATTTGCAACTTGGCAAAGCCTCTTACGCCGTGTGTGCAGCTTGTCATGGCGCCCAAGCAGAAGGCAACCAAGCTTTAAACGCCCCTAAACTCAATGGTCAGGGTGAGTGGTACCTGAGACGTCAATTACAAAATTACAAAATCGGCGCTCGGGGCACACACGATCTAGACGTCTTTGGAAAAATGATGGCACCCATGGCGGCGACCTTACCGAATGCGGCCGCTGTCACCAACGTCAGTGCCTACATCAACTCTCTGCCTGATACGCGAGCACCGGCCATGGTGAAGGGCAACGCGGGCAAAGGAAAAGATCTATTCAATGCAACCTGTAGCGTTTGTCACGGAGCAGCCGGCATGGGCGTTCAGGCAACTAATAGCCCTCGCCTACAGTCGATGAACGATTGGTACCTGGTGACCCAACTCAATAATTTCAAAAAAGGGATTCGCGGTAATAACCCAAAAGATATGCACGGACCGCAAATGTCAAACGTCGCAGCTTTTTTGAACGACGACCAAATCATCAATGACCTAGTCGCGTACATCAACACCCTACGATGATTCGTCTGCTAAGTTGTCACGCATGAGTTTAGCTATCTTGTAAAGACAGGAGATATTGATGGATCACGTATCACACGACGCCACTGACTTCGCTCCACCTAACGAATTAGGTGAAATGGAGCTCTATCATCCCAAGACGTTTTTGGGAAAATATGTATGGAGCCAAGACGCCAAGGTCATTGCCATTCAATATTCAATCACTGCGATTGCAATTGGTATCGTCGCTCTAGTGCTCTCGTGGTTGATGCGTCTGCAGCTTGGTTTTCCTAATACGTTTACCTTCATCAATCCAAGTAACTATCTTCAGTTCGTGACCTTACACGGCATGATCATGGTGGTCTACCTCTTGACCGCACTGTTTTTGGGTGGCTTCGGAAATTATCTGATTCCACTCATGGTCGGTGCACGCGATATGGTGTTTCCGTACTTGAATATGCTCAGTTTCTGGATCTATCTGTTTGCAGTGCTTTTATTGTGCGCAAGCTTTTTTGTCCCTGGAGGGCCAACCGGATCGGGATGGACGCTTTACCCGCCGCAAGCGATTCTTGAAGGGACACCCGGCTCACGGGGGGGCATCATTTTGATGCTTTTATCGCTGATGTGTTTCATCGTCGGCTTTACGATGGGCGGCCTGAACTATGTCGTGACCATCTTACAAGCGCGTACGCGCGGCATGACGATGATGCGTCTTCCCCTCACCATCTGGGGGATTTTTACAGCGACCATTCTTGCGCTGTTAGCGTTTCCGGCACTGTTTGTCAGCGCACTGATGATGTTGCTCGATCTCTGTTTAGGAACAAGCTTTTTTATGCCAGCCATCGTGTCGCTGGGCAGGCCAGGTGAACACGTTGGTGGCAATCCTTTATTGTTTCAACATTTATTTTGGTTCTTTGGTCACCCAGAGGTCTATATCGTTGCGCTGCCTGCCTTTGGTATTGTTTCAGACTTAATCAGCGTACATGCCAGAAA
>JBAWWV010000490.1:0-2458 GCA_037146575.1 Alcaligenaceae bacterium
GGTTTTATCCGACAAGCGGCCAATCACGGCCGTTGCTGAGGCACGCAGCAGACGCTCAAGGCGTACGACCTTCTTTTCACCAGCCTTGTTGGTAGACTCGATCGCCAACGCAACGGAGGGCAAGCGCTCAACCGGCAGCGACCCTGAGCCAATCTGTGACTTCACTGACTGTGTACGACACGTCAGCCCGCAGATCGTCAATGCCTTTTCTAATTGCGGTATCAAACGCAGAGCTTGCGTTTGCATCTCACTCTCGGGTCGCGTGAGCAATTGTAACACCGATAAGCGTTGCGGCAACGCGTCTGGATTGCGATAGAGTCTCAACACCGCCTCAAGGCCTGCAAGCGTAACCTTGCCTACACGCAAGACACGCTTGAGTGGATTTTTTTTAATCTTTTGGATCAAGTCACGGCGCCCGACCAAAATGCCCGCCTGCGGCCCACCAAGCAACTTGTCACAACTGAAGGTCACAAGGTCGGCACCGGCCTCAATCGCTTGCCTAGGGGTCGGCTCTGAGGGTAAGCCGTAACGCGACAAGTCAAGCAACGTACCTGAACCTAAATCGACCACAAAGGGCAATTGACGTTCATGGGCGATGCGCGCCAACTCGGCTTCTGGCACTTCAGCGGTAAAACCTTGCACCACGTAGTTACTGGTGTGTACTTTCATCAGCAACGCAGTTTTGGCGTTGATCGCTTCAGCAAAATCTTTGGGATGCGTGCGGTTGGTGGTGCCAACCTCGGTGAGTTTGGCGCCTGCGCGTTTCATGATGTCGGGGATTCTGAACGCCCCGCCGATTTCGATCAACTCGCCGCGCGACACAATGGTCTCTTTGCGATTGGATAAGGCGTGGAGCAACAAAAACACAGCGGCGGCATTGTTATTGACAACCGTCGCGGCCTCAGCGCCCGTCAGTTCACACAACAGCTCTTCAACGAGTTCATCGCGGTCACCGCGTTTGCCTTCGCCTAAGTCGTACTCAAGCGCACAGGGTTCAGCTGCGGCACTGGCCATCGCCTCGATTACCTCGGGGGGCATGACGGCCCGCCCAAGATTGGTATGCAGCACGGTGCCCGTTAAATTGATGACACGGCGCAGGTTGGGTGTTGCACGCGTCTTGAGCGTTTGCGCTACCTCGTCAAGCACCCCCTTGATCTCGGGTTGAATCGAGCGTTTATTTTCGAGGCACTCTTGGCGTACCAACGACAGGGTTGAGCGGACGACGCGTAAGACTTCATCGCGACCATATTGAACCAGCCAATCTTGCGACCGCTCGTGTGTAACGAGCTTATCGACTGAGGGTAATTGTGCGAGCCATTCAGACACGGGCGCACGCGCCACGGCTAGTTTGTTCATGAAGGTTTGAGTGCCTAAGTGAGGGGGAGAATCTGAAAATGTCTGTTGTTTAAGTCGCTGTGAAAATCGAAAACGTTATGTTGCTTGAGTCGCTGTGAAAATCGAAAAATTAGATTAGCCGAGACTGTGAGGACTCGCTAGGAGTCGCTCATGAGTCCACTGTGTTCGCCTGCCCCACGGTAAAAAATAGATTACGCCCAGTGCGTGAAAATCCTTCTGCGGAGAGCGCCAGATCCAGACTAATCGATGCAAGGTCATCGGCAACCGCATCAATCAGAGGCTCTTTCGCTTGAAACATTAATTTTAGGTAGCCGCGACACTCTTCGCAACACTCACCCTGCAAGGCACTGTCACGCGTGTCTCCGAGCATCGAGACCTCTTTGGGAGTCTCGCAATTTGTACAGCGTGCGCGTGGCGCATACCACTCTGAGGCACACAACGAGCAAATCAAGTAACGATGCAAATCACGTTCGCCCACGCGAACAACACTGGCCACAGGGTGAGAACCGCAGACGGGGCACAGACCGCTTTCGCCTTTGTGTAACTCGACAAACGCAGACAGCGTTTTTGACTGGGTAGCCCAGAGTAGCTGCAAGGCTGCGCCAATAAACGGCACGGCGTCGGCAGGCAACGCTGAGTCATGGGCGGCCAACAAAGCCTTGGCCTGACGGATCTGATCCACCACCGCAGTTTGTTTGACGCGCTCAAGTGCACCACGCACACCAGGCGCCAGAGGCATAGCCTCAAGGGCCTCGCTCAGGGCGTTGAACACAACTGACCACTGCGCCTCGGGCAACCAAGTGGTAATTGAAAACGGCGGCAGTTTATGAATAAGCGATTCGCGCACCACGATTTCGTCAAGTGGCTGTGGCTGCACACTGCCCAGACAATCGACTTGGGCCTGCATCAACTGTGCACAAAACGCGAGCCAGGGCGAGTCACTTTGTTGGTCTGCTAACACTTGCATCCGCTCGGCACGCGCACGAAACGTCTCAGCGGCATCAACGACCACCAACAAAGGGGTATCGTCATCGGGCATGCCCTGAATTTCGCCAGGCTGTATGAGTTTGACTGCTTTAACGCTCATGTTGCTATCTCAAGT
>JBAWWV010000491.1:0-2453 GCA_037146575.1 Alcaligenaceae bacterium
GTTCATACAGCGTACTGGTGCGCAGTTGACACATGTGCCCTATAAAGGAGCCGGTGTAGCACTTGCGGATGCCGTAGCTGGGCATATACCACTGGCGATGACGTCGGTCGCTGGGGGTTCGCCGTTGATCAAGGCGGGTAAGCTCCGGGCGCTCGCAGTCTCAAGCGCTCAGCGTTCGAGTGCTTTGCCCGATGTGCCGACTTTCATTGAGAGCGGCTTGGAATCTTTTGTCATGAACTCCTGGATCGGGCTAGTTGCTTCCGGTCAGACACCAGTGCCAGTCATTCACAGACTGAATAAGGAGCTGAATTTGGCTTTAGCCATGAAGTCACTGCAAGAGCGCTTAAACGAGCTCGGTATCAATGTGGCACCGGGGAGTCCAGAGGATTTCAGGCAAGAGATACAGAGCGATTTACGGATCAATGGACCCATCATTAAAGCGGCAGCTATTCGTGCGAATTAAACTATCACTGCAATGAGACAAAAATCTGCGGCACTAAAAATCCGCTTTCCTTGGCACTTTGAACGAAGAATCCTCGGCGCTATGGAGCGATGGCAGCCGCTAGCGCGCCTTCATAGACGCTTAAATCAGATGAGATGCGGCTATAGCGCATGCCGTGATGCTGTGCGAGACGCCGTTCGTAAGCGATGGCTTCAGGTGTGATGTTGCAGCCGCGCACACCACCCCGTACGGCGCAGGGTGAGATATCTTTCATTGCATCTTGCCAAAGCGACGGCAAGGGCTGCCCTTGTGGTACGGCCAACCAAAGTCTCATTAAGTGGCGTTTCAACTCGGGCTCAGCGTGATCGATGTAATTGGTGCGTGCATGGATCACGGTGTAATTATTCATGAATTGAATGTCACCTGACTCAAGATACATACGAAAACAGAGCCGCTCATCTTGAATCGTGTTGTGCAGTACTTCGAGTGCCTGTTTTTGATCTGATGACAGACGCGGCAGTTCTTGAAAATCTTTTTGAGCGTTTAAAATGTGATGGCTAGGTCGAACAAAGGCGGCAAAATGACCGTCTGCTTGGCCAAAAACCGAACTTTGATAATAAGGCTTTTCATCTAAAGCGGCATCGCCTTGCCGACTAAAATGCATCGGCTCATATAAATGTTTGAGTGCAGAGGGGTGCTTTTTTAACATTACGTTGTGTACCCTAACTGCGCTGACGATTGCGCTCTCGCCTCCTGAGGCTGCCGTACGTAGGCACATGAGTCCGACGATGTCACCGGTATCTGTATGAAAATCTAACGCGGCATTTGAATTATAGCCGCGACCGGTACTGCTACGATAGTCTGTACCCACGTCGCGTACGTCGGTTAGGTAAAGACTCGTTTTACCTTGAGGGCGGGCCACACCTAAATGCATGCCTAAACCCCAAAATAATATTCTTAATTGTTCAGTCGACCAGCGATTCACTGGGACACCTTTAAGAAGGTAGACCCCAGTCCCAGTCTGAAGGGTGCGCATTGTTTGTGCCAACACCGAGCTTAAGGCCTCACTGAGAGGAAAGTCGGTAGGGGTCATGGCAAAAAGAGATTTGTTTGCCCGTAAGGCGAACGTAAGAGCCTTTTCAAGATCGACAATGTCCGTGGGTGACAGACGATATGTCCATGACGAGTCAACAGCTAAATTAGCTGCCTCCCACCCGCCTTGAATCGCTGTCAGCTTTCTTGCCATCATGATTGGTCTCAATCTAACTGAACATTTCCTTCTTGTATAACTTTTTTAGCCTTAATCTAATTGAACGTTGCCTTCTTGTACAACTTTTTTCCAGCGCTGATATTCGCCATTGACAAAGCGCTGAAACTCAGCGGCGCTGGAAGCGGCCGAATCGGCGCCCATCTTATTTAGGCTGGCAATTAAGGCGGGCTGCTTCAACACTGTTTCTAAGGCACTAGAAATTAACGTAATGATCTCTGGGCGAGTGCCCGCCGGTGCCATCATCCCATACCAAAGACTGACATCAAAGCCAGGGATGGTTTCAGCCACTGAGGGTACATTGGGCAAGACCGCTGAGCGCTGGGCGGTTCCGACCGCTAGTGCCTTAAGTTTTCCGGCTTCGATTAAAGGCAATGCGCCGGGTATTCCAGAAAAGACGATGGCCAAGTTACCGTTGACTAAATCTGCTAGGGCGGGGGGGCCTCCGCGGTAAGCGATATGAATAATATCGATACCGCTCATTGACTTGAGTACTTCGCCTGCTAAGTGGTCTGCATTACCGATACCTGCTGAACCGAAATTTAAGCGGCCGGGTTGTGTTTTTGCTAAGGCAATAAATTCAGCGACGTTGTTGACGGGGAGGCTCACGGGGGCCACTAGAACATGCGGCATGCGCGTCATTTGTGCGACGGCGATCAGGTCTTTACTGGGATTGAAACTGAGGTTTTTGTAGATGGACGGAGCAATCGCTAAACCAGTATTGACTGCGAGTAGGGTGTAGCC
>JBAWWV010000492.1:0-2452 GCA_037146575.1 Alcaligenaceae bacterium
GTTGTCGTCATTAGCCATGACTGCGATTTGGCCAACGACAACCTGATAGCTGAACTGTTACGGTTCTCTAGACTAAAGCGCAAGGTTGAATTGGCACCCTGCGATCTGAATAGTGCATACGAGGCGTTTGCTCCAAACGAATTGCCTGTGCCTGCTGTTTGTGGTGTTCCCCAGCCTTGTGTGGTTTGGTACGTTAGGTATGAAGCTTGTGCGCCTAGTTTCCATCCACCAAAGCCAATCGGGGTGTTATAGGCCGCTTGACCGTAAGTAGAGCCAAGTGACTGAATGGCGTCAAGAGTGATCTGATCGCCTCGACCAAAGGGGTTATTTAGAGATAAGTTAGCGATTGCTTGTATGTTGCCGGTGCTACTCGAGCCATAATTACTAGTAGCGACTTGTCCAGAAAATAAAGGGCCATCTGTTAGCTTGACTCGGATATCGCTAAAACCAAATTTTTCTCCAGCCTCGAAAGATCCTTCGGCACGTACGCCCGAAAGTTCATTGATTAACGTGATGGCGCGCTCAAAGCTTTTAGTGTTAATAAATACGGTGCCATCATTACGTTCGACCAAGAACCGTTTTGCTCGTTTAGCTGTAAAACGAACGGTCTCTGTCTGATCCGTGTCAATGTGAACACGGCCTAATTTAGCCTCAAGAATCTCTATGACAACGAGTCCGTCTTTGACGTCTTGAGGCGGGATATTCGCAACGGCGAGACGCCCGAGCTTTGCGTAAGAGTCTTGTATTGCGGTCGTTATGTCAGGCATCTCGGTAAAAAGAACTTCACGCTCAGTCCAGTGCGCAACAGTCGCGTTCAGTTTTTCGGCACTCTGTAACCGATTGCCTTTAAATATAAAGCCATTAATCTTTATTTTTTGTTCGTTCGTACTTTGCGTGCGCGTCTCGGCCGGAGGTAAGCTTGGCGCAAGCGGAGCAGGGCGTGCGCGCTCTAACTGAAGCTGCAGTTGGCGTTGCAGTGCGCCTGTGTCGGGCCCAATTTGGCCGATGGCTGTTGAGGCATAGAATAAAACTGGCAGCCATAACCACGCTAGCCGGTAGGTGCCATACATACCGAGCGCCAAGACGTTGCAGTTTTTGGCTTTAATTACCTCAGATTCGTCAACCTTATTTGCTAACGAGTCTGCGTGATTAGGGTGCTCTTTGCGGTAATCCTTTATGCGTAACAGGCTTGGTGCGGGCGCATTTTGTATAGCCGCCTCTCGCCCTAGCCGTGATTCGTCTATTAGGCGACTGGGTCTACGCCCTAGCCATGATTCGTCTGTTACGCGACTGGGTCTACGCCGTAGTTGGGTTTGCATCTGCGAAGGTCAAACTTATGAAAGGCGCCGCGCGACGCGAGCGGATGTCTTGAGTATGTCACCGAGTGCGCGGTGCGTCTATGGCTGTAAAAAGCCTATAGGTCAGGGCCGGTGAGACGCGTTGCATTTTTTGGATGCAAAGCCACCCAACGGCGTGGCGCTAAAGTCGCTTACGATTTTCAAAAATCACGACTCGCAGGTAACCAACCGGGCACGTACAATCTTCAAGTTTGGATTTTTTGTGTATCAAAAAGTTACGATTTGTAATATCCAGTAACTGGATCGTAATGTCCACCATAACGGGTAGATCGTATGATCAATTGTCTTAAAATGCTTAGCTAAGCAGTATCGAATAGATCTGCGATGTGGTCACAATAGGAGCAGCGTATGGGCCAACTCAGTCGGGCGGTATTAAGTAAAAGTTTTTGGCGCAGTATGGCAGGCTCAATGAATTTATTTTCAACTCATCCAGCGCCTGCGCCAGTTCGTGTTGAAGTCAAGCCGCTCCGGGCGCCGATCGCTAGCTTAGCCGATGCGATACATGCTGATTGGGTTCAGACCGGTATGGATATTGATTCAGCGATTACACGATATGTTCACAGAATCTCCTCTCCTCGTTGAAGTTGGGATGTCTGTTACAAACGACGATAGCAACTTTCCTATCTTAGAGATGCACCAAGGGCCATTACCTGACCCTCAAACACTGCGTCAATACGACTTACTAAGCCCCGGAGCCGCGGCGGAAATTATTAAAACCGCATCCGAACAAGCCCTTCACCGAAGAAATCTTGAAAAAGCGGCTCAAGATTCAGATGCTCTTGCAAGGAGTAAGCAGATCGAGATTGAAAGAGAGCGCATCCGTGGTGCTTTGTTCACAGAACAAATGGGAGTCATCCTTGGATGGCTAATCGCAGCCTCGTGCGTAGGCTCTGCGATTTGGTCGATGCTCACCGATAGAAGTCCGATCTTAACCATCGCTTTTTTGGGTTTGCCAATCGCCGGGATTATCAACGCAATTCGCAAATAGGTTCGAAGATTACTACTTTTTAAATTTTTTTTCGTTGGTGTTGCTCTTGCCCGCGAGCAATATCAAGTAAGACTGTGCTTAATAATGTGGGGATGCTTAAAACACC
>JBAWWV010000493.1:0-2452 GCA_037146575.1 Alcaligenaceae bacterium
CTGTCCGAGCTGTTCAAAGCCACCGCGCTCTTGCCAGGGACCACCATCGCCGAAGGCCGTCACTGTAACATAAATCAACCCGGGGCGGATTGCCGCTAATTGCTCAGGTCCAAGGCCTCTTTTAGCCAGGCTACCTGGCCGCCACGATTGCACGACTACGTCTGCGCCCGCGCATAACTCAAGAACCTTCTGTTTATCTTTTTCTAAATCAAGATTAATAAATGCAGAACGCTTACCAATATTGGTATCGATGACTTGCCTGAATGGATCTTGCAACATTGGGTGGGTCACTCGGAGTACTTCGGCACCGTGCTCAGCGAGCGATCGCGCAACAATAGGCCCTGCGATCACATGCCCTAAATCAAGAACACGCAAATGATCCAATGGTCGACTTGTCGCTCTTGCCGGCTCAGGTTCGCTATCTGCAATCTTGATAATCTCGATTGTTGGGGTGCTTGCCAACCAACGACCTTGAGGATGGCTCAGCCATTCATCTTTAGAGCGAGCAAAGACACCCGGAATTTTTCGTTTAGCAAACTCTTCTTCCAATTCAAGCGCTTTCCATTTGCTCACTGCCGCTGAGAGCGCCTGCGGATTATTTGGACAATTCAAAGTATCTAGCACCGCATCTCTTAAATGCGGATAAGATCCGATCGGAAAAAACCACCGGTTATCTTGAGTCTTAAAGAAATCCGCTTTTAATTCAGTCAGTAAAGATAAGGCCGGAAAAGGACAACCACTTTGCTTTTGAAACTCGCCAGGATTTAAAGCACAAGCCGCCTGCACCCAGTCGATCGCGACCGTTTGGTGTTGACCTGAAACCATATGCCACCACTTCTCGATCCCTAACGCGTATGCACCAATCGCACTGGCGATCGGCACCGTGAGTTTATGTCTGGTATCGAATTTAGGAATTTTTCCGTAGAACCCTAAGCGTTTGGTTGACGCCGCATCCAAACTTCATGTGGCGCAAACAGCGCTGCAATAGATTGATGCACTTGATTTGTTAGATCATCGTGTTCGGTCATCACTAGACTCCAATGAAATAGAATTTAAAAAATTATCGCCTCGGCACGACTACTCAAGCGACGCATCCAATCTTTTGTCGCGACGCTGACGAACCCAAGGTAAGTTAGGCAAAATCAACAACAATACTGCGATCACCATCAAAGTGGCAGACAAGGGTCTTGAGAAAAAGATCATGAAATCTCCTTGCGATAGCAACATAGATTGCCGAAAGTTGTTCTCCATGAGCGGGCTCAACACCATCGCCATGATGAGTGGAGCAGCTTCGTATTTAAGTTTTTTGAATAAATAGCCAATGAAGCCAAAGACAATCATCACGAGAACATCAATGATGCTGTTACTTAAGCTATACGAGCCAATCACACAAAAAATTAGGATGGCAGGCACTAAATAGTGATAAGGGATCTTTAAAATTTTGACCCAGAGTCCAACAAAGGGAAGGTTCAACACGATCAACATGATGTTGCCGATATACATGCTCGCGACAACGCCCCAAAAAATATCTGGATGCTGCGTAATGAGTAACGGGCCCACATTCACGCCATACGACAAAAAAGCGCCAAGCAACAAGGCCATGCCAGGTGTTGATGGGATCGCCAATGTCAGCAGGGGGATAAAGGCACCACCAATCGCTGCATTGTTTGCGGCCTCTGGCCCCGCGACCCCTTCGATTGCGCCTTGGCCAAATTGCTCTGGATGCTTCGATATTTTCTTTTCAACGCTATACGACACAAAACCGGCTGCAACCGGCCCGGCTCCGGGAAGCAAGCCAAAGAAGAAACCAATGATTCCGCCTCGAGAAATAGGCCAGACCGAAGCTGCCCAATCCTTTCGATTAGGCCATATCTGAGAAATCTTTCCGTCAAAAACGTCTTTAGACACTCTTTGTTCAATATTCAAAAGGACTTCTGAAATTCCAAACAGTCCCATGATGATTGGAATCAACCCGACTCCATCTGAAAACTCAACAATCCCAAACGTAAAGCGGGGCGTGCCCATCACCAGATCCATACCAATGGATCCCAGAAATAAACCGAACATCGCCATCATCAACGCCCTGACCATTGAGCCCTGAGCCATAAAGGTCAAGACGACTAAGCCGCAGCACATCAATGCGAAATACTCTGGAAAGCCAAAAATCAACGCAACTTTTGCCAAATGGGGCGCCGCTAACTGCAAGCCCACAATTGCCAGCGTGCCACCAATAAACGAACCGATGGCGCTAATACCCAAGGCCACCCCAGCACGCCCTTTGCGTGCCATTTGATGGCCATCTAAACAAGTAATAACGGATGAGGCCTCGCCAGGGATATTGACCAGAATCGAAGTGGTTGAGCCACCATACATCGCGCCGTAGTAGATACCAGACAGCATGATGACAGCAGAGACGGGCGGAATCCCTAAGGTGACTGGAAACAGAATAGAC
>JBAWWV010000494.1:0-2451 GCA_037146575.1 Alcaligenaceae bacterium
TGTAATTTTTGGCTGGCGGCAAGGCGAAACGCCTCGTTGATCTAGGCAACGTTAGCTTGATCGCGCGCCCGAAATTCTTTATCGGCATCGACGTTGTTGGGTGCAAAGCGATTATCGCTACCGACAATATGTAAAGTCGTAAAGAGAGTCTTTGCAAACTGCCAGCGTTGATTTTCAATATAGGTTGAGTATTCAGGCATGACCTTCGCTTGAATGACAACCGGCAAGGGAGCTTGGCCTAAAGACGTTTCAGGTTTGAAGAACTGTCCTCTGATCTTTGCGAGTCGCTCCAAAGGGTCGTAGCTGCCGTTATTTTTGCGACCGCAGTCTGTCCAATCATTGTCCCCTGGTGTGTAAATCAGTGCTCCCTTGAATAAATCGAAGTGCTTGCGTTGGCGCTCAAACTCTTCATCAGAACACCGCGTGCTGCCTGATTTGAAATCACCAACATGAATTGAAAACTCGGGGTTTACGGTGTTGATTTGTGTGATGAGTTGTCGGTATTTAACGCCTGCGGTTTCGTCTGATCCATAAGGTAGATCTCCCAGCGCCACAAAACTGAAGGTTTCTGAGCGAGCGCTACCGGCAAAGGTGATCAGGGCTAATAACAGCATGAACCAAGACAGTCTTTTCATTGTGACTCCAAACTTCGATTAAACGACGGGGCAAAACGATATCACTAATTGAGCTACGCAAAAAATGCTCTCAATTTCTGAAGCGTGACGGGCGCTGCGTGATTCTACGGTCATCATGACCTATAAATCGTTCAACAAAAACGTAATAAAAATTACTTGTTGCTGAAACATTTGGCTTACACAATCACATCAGTTTTTATTTTGTGTATTGCTATGGCTTATTTTTCGTCGGTTTTAATTTTTCGCCCTGACCGCTCAAACCATTGGAGAGCTTTTTTATGTCGCCGTTTCAAAGATTCAAATTAAAACCCGTTGCGCTGGCCTTGATGCTAGGTGCGGTGCCTATGCTGGCGTTTGGTCAACAAGTCACTGACGTTGGCATCGTGAGTGCGACCGGGGGTAAAGGCGATGCAGAGAACCCAAAAAACTACGAGGCTGTTTTAACGTCACCTGTTCGGTCGTCTGTAGAATTTGCCCGACCCATTGCAGAAATTAGCCAAAACTACATCGAAAACTTCGTAGCGCCCACCTCAACGTTTGCAAGTATGGCCAATAGTATCTTGCCCGGCGCGTACGGGTACAGCAACAATGGTTCGGGCGGCGGTGACGAAAAGATTTGGTTCCGTGGCTTTAAGGATGGCATGTTCACGATGACGTTTGACGGGATTCCGTTTAACGACACAAACGATCCAACGCACCACTCACAGGTTTTTTTCCCCGCACCGTACATCGGCGGTCTGACGTCTGACCGCAGCCCTGGTACGGCGTCATCGATCGGCCCCGCCAACTTTGGCGGTACGATCGGAATTTTGTCAAAGCCTGTTGACGATACCTATCGCTCAAGCATTTTTGGCACGTACGGTAGTTTCAATACGTACACGTACGGCGCAGAATTGGCCTCTGGTTATTTGAAAGAAGCCCCAAATACTAAGTTTTTGATCAACGTGCATAAGTTTCAGAGCGACGGTGCGCAGACTTACAACCCACAAAATCGTACGGGTGTCAGCTTTAAGCTTGAATCGGCGATTACCGCCGACACAACGATGACGGCTTTTATCTCTTACACCAATTACACGTCAAACGCAGGTGGTGGTCCGAACCCAGCGACGTTTGCTGTGTACAACACGCCAGCACCAAGTGTGAGTCAAAGTTACTTCAAAGGTAACTTGATGTACATGAACAGTAACGATCCCTTACGTGCTGATAACTTCGCGTATTCGAAGTACGACGTGACTGCAAGCTTTAACTATCTTGGCTTTAAATCAAATCTCGGTAATGGTTGGAGACTGGATAACAAAACGTATTACAACTATTACTCGAATCAACAGAACTACGCAAACTTCTCAACACCCGACGCGACGCTCGCCTCGATTATTGCTGGCGGAAAAGGTGGCGTCGATAAGCTCAATTCTTATGAAACAGTTGGTAATATTTTACGTCTGGAAAAAGACACCGACTACGGAACCCTGCGTACTGGCTTTCAGTTAGAGCGTTCGAATACCCCACGCCATCAAAACTACGTGAACCCTGTGACGGGTAAAGCAGCTTCTGGCGGCATCATTTTTAACGAGACTTTCATTACGACGATTATTCAGCCGTATGCTGAATTTGCGTTTAAAGCGACCGACAAGCTGACCATCACACCTGGTGTGAAATACAACTACTTTAGTCACGACTTGACACAGTATGCCGACGACAACACGATCGGTCGCTTAGGCGGTCAGGCCTCTGTGCAAAACCAGCGCAGTTATACAGATGTGCTCCCATTTTTAGATATCCGTTACATGATTCAACGTAACTGGTCAGTGTATGGGCA
>JBAWWV010000495.1:0-2443 GCA_037146575.1 Alcaligenaceae bacterium
CGGGGATAAACCCTTTATTGTGGTGGATACCGGCGGTTTTGAGCCGGTTGCGAAAACAGGCATCTTGCATCAGATGGCGCGTCAAACGAAGCAGGCAATTGCTGAGGCCGACGTGGTGATTTTTTTGGTCGACGCGCGCGCAGGGTTAAACGCACACGACCATGATATTGGACGATTGCTTCGTAAACTCGGTCAACGCGCGGTCTTGTGCGTGAACAAAGCCGAAGGGATGGCGCACGGTAGTGCGATTGCTGAGTTTCACGAGCTTGGCCTCGGTCAGCCTTATGCGATTTCGGCTGCCCACGGTGATGGTATTGTCGATTTGATTGAGTATGCCCTTGAGGGGCTCGGCAAAGAGCCTGTAGTTGAAGACTACGATGCCGATGACGCAGAGCCAAGCGCTGAAGCAATCGAAAGTGATTTCTTTGAACCCATCGAAGTGGTAGACCACCGCATTAAGCTTGCGATTGTTGGTCGGCCAAACGTGGGTAAATCAACGCTGATTAATACCTTGCTAGGCGAAGAGCGGGTGATTGCGTTTGACCTGCCAGGCACCACGCGCGATGCTATTGAAATCGAGTTTGATCGTGGCGGCAAAAAATACACACTGATCGACACAGCGGGCTTGCGCAAACGGGGCAAAGTGTTTGAGGCCATCGAAAAATTTTCGGTGATTAAAACTCTGCAAGCCATCGAGGCCAGCAACGTTGTCTTGCTGATGATTGATGCACAGCAAGAGGTCTCAGACCAAGACGCTCACATCGCGGCTTTTATTCTTGAGACAGGACGTGCGCTGGTAGTGGCCATCAACAAATGGGATGGCTTAGATAGTGAACAGCGCGAGCGGATTCAACGTGAATTTGATCGTAAGCTACGCTTCTTATCTTTTGCGCGCCAGCATACGATTTCGGCGCTGCGCGGGCAGGGTGTCAACGCGGTGCTTAAGTCGGTGAACCTAGCGCACGCCGCGGCGTTTACCAAGCTTTCGACGCCTCGCCTCACCCGCGAGTTAATCGCAGCAGTCGAGCAGCAGCCTCCGCCACGTAAAGGCATTTTCAGGCCCAAAATGCGTTATGCGCATCAGGGTGGGCAAAACCCGCCCCTGATTATTGTGCACGGTAATGCGCTTGATGCAATTTCTGATTCGTATCGTCGCTACCTTGAAGGTCGGTTTCGTGATGCGTTTGAGCTTGCTGGTACGCCTTTGCGCATTGAATTCAAGTCCTCATTTAATCCTTACGCTGATAATAATTAAGCCCAATGAGTCGTTTCTGGAACAAACTGGTCGCCACCCTGGATCCTTATGTGCCGGGTGAGCAACCGCGCATTCAAAATCTTGTGAAGCTCAACACCAACGAGCACCCTTACGGCCCGTCTCCTAAGGTCTTGGCTGCCATTGCGGCGCACACAAACGACAGCTTGCGCCTGTATCCTGATCCAACGGCTTTGGTGTTGCGCCAGGCGATTGCAAAACGGGTTGGCTTGACGCCCGAGCACGTGTTTGTCGGAAACGGTTCAGACGAAGTGTTGGGGCATGCTTTTCACGCCTTGCTCAAACAAGACGCGCCGGTATGGTTTCCGGATATTACTTATAGTTTCTATCCGGTTTATTGCGGCTTGTATCAAATCGATTTTCGTGCGATTGCGCTAGATGATCAGTTCAAGATTCGCGTGAAAGACTACCTGCCTGCGGCGGGTGCTGAGGCAGCCCAAAGTTCAGCGGATCGCAGTTTGGGCGCTTCGCCGGGCGCCCCCGGCGCTCGTGCGGGTGGGATTATTTTTCCGAACCCGAACGCGCCAACAGGTTGTGCTAACTCGCTTGCTGAGGTCGAACAGATCGTTGCAGCCAATCCGGATATTGTGGTGGTGGTAGACGAAGCCTATTTCGGCTTTGGCGCTCAAACTGCCGCAACCTTGATTGAACAATATCCCAATCTCTTGGTGGTACGCACGCTTTCTAAGTCACACTCGCTTGCGGGCTTGCGTGTAGGTTATGCCTTGGGTCATCCAGATCTAGTGCAGGGCTTAGATCGGGTCAAAAACAGTTTTAATTCATACCCTCTTGATAACCTTGCCTTAGCCGGGGCCACTGCGGCAATTGAAGATCTCGAGTATTTTGAAACCACCCGAAACGCGGTGATTCGTAGCCGAGACGCGCTGATAGTGGGTTTGCAAGACATAGGGTTTGAAGTGTTGCCCTCAACCGCCAATTTTGTTTTTGCGCGTCACCCCGAGCACAAAGGGGTTGATCTAGCAGTCGGCTTGCGGGCAAAAAATATTCTTGTCCGACACTTTAATAAACCGCGCATTGCCGATTTTTTACGCATCACCGTCGGCACCGATACCCAGTGCGCGCAGTTATTGACGGCATGTCGCGAAGTGCTAGCTGAGTGAGTCGTATTCTCGGTCGCCCAACCGGCCATCGCTGACTTTTGCTTCACCT
>JBAWWV010000496.1:0-2440 GCA_037146575.1 Alcaligenaceae bacterium
ATACAGTATCAAACATGACCTGCACGCGTCCCGCGAGCAGGTCCGTCACGGCGGGACCACTTCCTTTATACGCCACGTGCGCCATTTCAATGCCACTCGTTAGGTTAAATGCCTCGGCAGAAAGATGCGAGGTCGACCCATTTCCAAACGACGCGTAATTCAGTTGCTTAGGCATGCTTTTGGCGCATGCAATGAATTCCTGCAGGTTCGTAACAGGCACCGACGGATGCACCACAAGCACCATCGGCACTTTGACCAGTAACGTGATGAAGGTGAAATCTTGCTCAGGGCTATAAGGGAGTCGTGCACCAAACGTGCTGCGTGCCAAGGTGAAATCTCCGGCCGAGGCCAGATACAAGGCATACCCATCAGGCGGCATGCGCGCAACCTGCGCCGCAGCGATCGTTCCGGCAGCGCCTGGGCGATTTTCAACAACAAACTGCTGCCCCATGTGATTCGACAGATAGTTCGCGACCAAGCGACCAAAAATATCCCCCGCCCCACCGGGGGGATAGCCAACGAGTAGTCGAACCGGCTTAGTCGGGTAGCCCGCGTTCGCCTCAGCAGCGAGCAAGTGAGGTGCCATTCCGGCTGTCATTAACAGCGCAAGGGTTTGTCTTTTTTTCATATTGTGCGACTTCCTTTTCGCTAAAGTGTATGAGATAACCGCTGTGTAAGCGACACTTATTTAAGGAAGGCGGCACGAACCCAAGCACTGGTTGCCATTAAAAAGTGGTGTACGCTTGCACAATAAGCCCAGTCGTACACGCCTAATTATCCAAACTGCAGTCTTTGTTCTCAACTATATTTTAATCATCGGAATACCATGTCGATCGCCCTCTATACCGCTACAGTTCCCGTTTTAAAGCAGATGTTATTAGCGCTTAGCGATGTTCTAAAAAAAGGTGAAGCGCATGCGCAACAGCGCAACTTCGACCCCGCCAACTTACTGCAGTCGCGTCTGTTTCCTGACATGCTCCCGCTTGTTCGTCAGGTTCAAATTGCCTGTGATTTTGCTAAAAGCGTACCTTCGCGCATCGCAGGCGTTGAAGTCGCTGCCTACGAAGACACAGAGCAGAGCTTTGCCGAACTGCAGCAGCGCATCTCAAAGACCCTGGCACTCATTGACGGGTTTACTTCTACGCAATTAAATGACAGCGCAATCAAAGAAATTGTTTTGCGTCCTGGTACACCCAAAGAGAAGAAGTTATCCGTTGAAGACTACGCTTTAAAATACGGCATGCCGCAATTCTTCTTTCATGTCACAACCGCCTATAACTTGCTACGTCACAATGGCGTCGAGATTGGCAAAAAAGACTTTATGGGTTCTTACTAGTTTTTCTTCAGAGGTCAGTACCACAGCAGGCTCAGCGTGAGCCCGCTGCGTTTCATTAAATGACCTCTAATACCTTGGTCAATGAATCGACTTCATAGTTTGGGTTTTCTCCGATCTCTTCAAAGGGGTGACCCAAACGATTGACCCAACACACATCAAAGCCATACCACTTTGCCGCCAAGGCATCCCAGGCGTTACTCGATACAAACAGAATTTCTTCTTTTTTGACAGGAAATTCTTTTAACAAAAGCGCATAGGCTTGCGGAGCCGTTTTAAATAGGCGCACCTCTTCGACAGTCACGACCTTATCGAGGTAAGGCGTTAAACCATTGCTATTGACGACAGTCGCGAGCATATCCGTACTACCATTCGACAAAATCGCGGTAAACAAACCTTTTTCTTTGATTGCCTTGAGAACGGTCAAGCTATCTTCAAAACCAGTGAGCTTTGCATACTGATCCATCAATCGTTTCTCATATTCAGGCGTCAGATTTAAGCCCATGCGTTTACAAACATATCGCAATGAACGGATCGTTAATTCCCAAAATGGCAGATAGTGCTTGCTCCCACCTCGGCTCGGATCACTCATCGTAATTAAGCGCGTGTAATCAATTTGACGATCGCGCCACATCACCGAAAATACCTGGCCGTGGCCCGGAAACAGTTCTTCTGCCAACTGCCCCATCGAGTACACGTCAAACAATGTTCCGTAGGCGTCAAAAGCGATGAGCTTATACATACTGAATCCTACTTTTGATTATGAATTTCATGGGTGCTCTCTGTGTATGGATTTAGCATAAAGCAAATCTAATCTTTATGCTGTATAAAGACTGAAGACTATAAAGAAACTATCGCAACAAAAAATTCATGCAAATACCCCTCGCTCCAGAAGCTAAGCCCACAGACCATCTCGGCTTCGTGCCCGAAATCGAACTAGGTCTGTTAGCACAATCAGCCTCGATTTCTCCAAAGTTTTTATATGATGCTCTAGGCTCGCATCTGTTTACGGCAATTACCCTCTTGCCTGAATACTACCCAACCAACACTGAAAAAAATATCTTTACCCAATACCAAGAGCAAATCGCTCAGGCAATAGGCCTCGAC
>JBAWWV010000497.1:0-2425 GCA_037146575.1 Alcaligenaceae bacterium
ACCCCGACCGACACAACGCCCGACCCCGAACGCAACGCAGTCCACCGACACCCGACACAACGCCCGACCCCGACCAACGCAACGCCCGACCCCGAACGCAACGCAGTCCAACGCCGTAACTCTGAACGAATGATAGAAATATTTAAGCGTTTCAATGGCGTTCTAATGGATGTGTCTTTTTTTTTTACACTAATTAGAATAAGTGTATCTTTGCAGCGAAATAAAAAAAATATATAGCATGAAATTTAACACAACACCTATGTTCGCAACGCCGTCCGGAAGCTTCGGCGGCGTTGTCGTTAGTCACAATGGAAGTGGCTACTATTGGAAGGTCAAGACTATTCCGATAAATCCGACAACAATTTATCAACAGTCAGCAAGAGCCTTGTTTATCAGGTTTAGTCAGAATTGGCGAACACTATCAGCGGCTAGGCAAAATGCGTGGATAGTAGCGGCGCAAGCTAATCCTGTAGTAGATAGGATAGGCAACCTTATCACTTTGAGCGGGATTAATTTCTATATCCGTATCAACGCGAACATTGTAACTGCAGGTGGGACGGCTATTGATGCGCCTGTACTGCCGTTAAGCGTTGCCGCCGTAACTGCGCTAACGGGAACGTGTGTTCTCGGAGTATTAACGGCGACATTTTCGCCGACACCTGTGCCAGCTTCAACGGCGTTATTTATATGGGCATCTGGGCCGCAAAGTTTGGGAGTTAATTATGTGAAATCGAAGCTGCGTTTGTTAACGGTTTTGGCACCTGCGGCGGCATCGCCAAGCGTGTTGACTACGTTCTATACGACACGATTCGGTACTATTCCAGCTGTTGCGGGTTCAAAGATAATTCTTGAAGCACAATTTGTAAATCAGCTAACGGGTGCAGTAGGTGCAAGGTTTAGGGCGGTCGTTTTGACTTCATAGATGAAGAAAAAAGTAACATTAAAAAAGGCCGAAAGAGTCATTGTAATTCAGTCCAGAACTGAAGAACTTAATAAGGAAATTGAAGCTGCTTTTCAAGCTGGGGATGCAAAGTTGCATCTTCGTTTGAGCATGGAGTTATTGAAGCTTAAGGGGAAGTAGTATATCCCCTTTTTGAACGTAGCTGGCGCCTGATGGAGGCGGCACGGAGCGGAGCCAAGCGAAGCGGGCTACCCGACTTTGGCGCATCCAGCAGGCACCAGCGGAGTGGCTCGTAAGTTCTATCTATTGCTGTGCAGATCACCAGTGCTCACCTGGCATCTCACCAGGGCTCACCTGGCATCTCACCAGGGCTCACCTGGCATCACACCAGGTGCGGCATAATTAGCCTGGTAAAAAGGAGGTAAAAACGATTGGATGTGTTCTGGATGTATGATGGATTTGTTCTGATGGCTTCCTTCGATGACATTAATCGGACTTGGAGATATCCTACAATGTGCTAAATTTGCAGCCTGAATCATTAACAAGCGGTATCCGATATTGTTGAAACTTTCTGTTATAATGGCGGGTTTTGTGTTTTGTCGCAACATTTCACAACCCGCTATTTAACATAAAATAGTTTTCGATGCTGCCTAATTGCTAACAATCATTAGTAAGTAAATTGTTTTCAAGGCGTGTTGAGTGGGTAAGAATTCGTGATAATTTTGCTCCGTGAGGAGTAAGAAATAAGAAATAAGAAGTAACTCTTATAGAAATTAGTTCTTAGTTCTTAGTTCTTATGTAGGCTGGGTCGGATTGTTGAATCAAAAATGTTGCGAAAATGTTTGAAAAAAACGAATTGAAAAAGGATTTCCATGGCTCAACGTGGGGATGGAAGTGTATTGTTAAGCCAGAATTTGATTATAGGAAGGATAAGTCCAAGCCATTTCTAATCGAAGGTTGTAGCAAGTGGATGCAGATGAAAGAGGAAGCTAATAAGAATCAATTGTTGTTGGTTCGGATGGCTGATTTATTTGCGAAGCGATGGATATTTAAGAGCGATTGGATTTTGTTCTATAAGGCTTCAAATGGTATCCTAATTTATCCATTTGTTAAGGAGCAAGGAGTGATGGCGTTTAAGCAGGAATACGGGCAAATTAAGATGATTGTGAAGGTTGATTTTGCGAATGATTATACTATGGATATGATTGCTCGGATGGTTGAGTATTACAATGAAGGGAATCAACACAATGTACCTTTGAGAGTTGTTAGTTAGATGCTTCCAAAATGGTTCGTAGTAAGGCTTTCGGCGGGTGTGGTAATGATTTTAATTATCGCTATGCTGATGTATTTGCGGAGTTGTATATAGCGCACCTGGTTGCGGTTGAATCGGAGTTCTATTGCGTGGAATTGAGTGTAGCGGAATCGGAACTATTGAAACTGCCGAAAGTGATGATTGATATTGATGAAATTGAATATTAGCATCAGCGTGGCAGCTGGTATCCCACCCACCCCCAAACCCTCCCT
>JBAWWV010000498.1:0-2424 GCA_037146575.1 Alcaligenaceae bacterium
TCGCCCAGATCTTGGTAGATCATCTGAGACGGAGATATCGTCCAGCCTTGCACGCGACTGCTCAACACGACGTTACGACTCATGTGCAGAAAGGGTACAGCGTAGGCCTTTGTCATGGCTCGCATTTCAAACTCGCGAACAAGTTGGCGGCGCTTAACGGGATCGAGCTCAACACTTTGCTTCTCAAACAAGGCGTCAAGCGTTGGATCTACCGCAAAAGTCGCGACTTGGCTGCCTCGCTCGGCTGACAAATACTTAGATAATCCCGTGGTTGGGTCTGTACTCACATCCACAAACGAATCCACCATAATGTCAAAATCACCACTACCTCTTGCTGCAAACCAACCTGCAGTTTCGTGCTGTTTATGCTGAACCTTGACACCAATCTGACGCCATTGATCAATCATATAAATCCCAACCGTCACAAACGGCGCGATATTGCGATTACTCAAGGTGAAGGTCAGATTGTCGGCCCCGGCCTCTTTGAGCAATCGACGGGCCTCGGCGCGATTGGCCTCGATGTTTTTACCAAAGCCCGGCCACTGAACGATTTCAGCCTCAGTTGCCGCCCAGTTTCCGCCTGGCATTAACGCACCACCAACGGGCCCAAGCGACGACACTTTACGCAAGGCGGTTGAGGCACCCCAGCGATCAATCGCTAAAGACAAAGCGCGGCGAACTCGCTCATCATCAAAAGGCTTCTTCTTGGTGTTGACACTCATCAGCATATGAAACAACCAATCGCTTTCATACACTTTGACCTTATCGCCCATGGTTCGCACCAAACGATCGCGCTCGGGCGGTGCAAAGCCGCGAAACTCGGCCAAAATATGCTCACCCTCCATCGCATTCAACATGGCAGAGTTGCCTAAGGTGATCGCTCGAAAACCATCAAGATAAGGCTTATCTTTTATAAAATAATCATCAAATTTAGCACCAACCCAGTGAGAGCCCGCGACATGTTCCACGAATTTAAATGGCCCGGTCCCTAAGATATTTCGAGTCGGAAAGTTTGGATCCGTTTTAAGCTTCGCAGCGCTGTAGATACAGTTCCAGGGTGAGGCAAAACCACTTTCGACGATTGAAGAGTCGACTTGTTTCATTTTAAAAACGATGGTTCTGGCATCTGGGGCCTGCACACTCGCGACCGTCTCAAAGAGATCCCGGCGAGCAGAGACCACGCCAGTGGATGGCGACATAATTCGGTCGTATGAAACCTTCACATCCTCTGAGGTCAAAGACGTGCCATCGTGAAATTTGATGTTTGGCCGCAGCGTAAAGGTGTAGGTCATTGCGTCCGGCGATACCGACCAGCTTTCTGCCAAATCTCCGACCACATTTGGATACTTGTTTTGCTCATACTTCAGCAAAGTTGAATAGTGCGGAGCCACGCGTTGAATGACCGCAAACGTTTGCATGGCGTGACAGTCGTAAGACGGTGGTTCAGCCACAATTCCAAAAGACAACGTGCCGCCTCGCTGGATCTCTTGAGACATGGCCCCCCCCGATGCCAGCAGCACCAGTGCGGTTGCCACCCAACGACTCACCCTCAAGCTCATCTGCATGTTTGTCTCACTTTTTTGAAATTCGTTGTCTTTCTGACAATCTGGCAATCTATGTTGCGTAGTTTCAATGTACTTCATCAACGCGACTTCTGTATCGGCCGCGTTCACCTCGGAGCAGTATTTTATTCAAGCGCCTTGGGGCTACTCTGCCTGGACCCCTGCTGCTTTGACGATTTGTTCCCAGCGTTTTGCCTCATCAGCAACAAATAAAGTGTAGGCTGCAGCCGAGGGCTCAGCCGCTAAATTCGAACCCTGCTCAAGCAAGCGTTTTATCAATGACGGGTCAGTCATAGCAAGCTTTGCAGAGACTTCAGTTTTTTGCAAAATATCATCAGGCAATCCCGTAGGCGCGTGTAACCCAATCCAGCCCATTGCCGCGGCCCCTGGGTATCCTAGTTCGGCCACAGTCGGTATCAGGGGTAAGCTGCTTAGGCGCGTCAGCGAGGTGACTGCCAACGCTTTAAGTTTGCCGCTTTGAATGTGCCCCATCACTGACGGCAGTGAGGGCGTGACCACTTGAGCGTCTCCACTCATCACTGCCAAAATTGCCGGCCCACCGCCCTTGTAGGGCACGTGTACCCAATTGATACCGCTACTTGTTCTGAGCGCCTCGCCAGACAAATGTAAAGGCGAACCAATACCACCAGAGGCAAAATAGAGTTTGTCCGGTGCTGTTTTGCCGCGCTCTAGTAGCTCAGCAAGAGACTGCAAACCCGAAGCCGGTGATACCAACACCACGTGCGGCACTGTCACAAATAAAAACACGGCCTGTAAATCTTTGAGCGGATCGAAACTCAACTGCTTATTCAAACTCGGTGCGGTGGCCAAGCTCGCATCGCTAACAAGAAAGGTGTAACCA
>JBAWWV010000499.1:0-2422 GCA_037146575.1 Alcaligenaceae bacterium
ATCGAATGCCCGCTACGCGTCAGTTGCTCTTGTGTCAAAGGCAAGGCCTCACCGCTTGCCACGCGCAACTGCCACTCTACCAAATCAAGCCCAGTAATCATCTCGGTGACAGGGTGTTCAACCTGCAGGCGCGTATTCATCTCCATGAAATAAAAACGGCCGCTTGGCTCAACAATAAACTCAACGGTACCTGCACCCACATAGTTCACGGCACGTGCCGCGGCAACCGCAGCTTCGCCCATCGCGCGACGTCGCTCTTCAGTCATGCCGGGCGCTGGTGCCTCTTCGATCACTTTTTGATGACGACGCTGCACTGAACAGTCGCGTTCAAACAAATAGACCGCATTGCCCTGCGAATCAGCAAACACTTGAATCTCGATATGACGTGGCTTTTGAACATAACGCTCAATCAAGACACGATCGTCATCAAAGCTCGAGGCCGATTCACGCTTACACGAGGCCAAGGCGCTGGCAAAATCCTCAGCGCTCGTCACCACCCGCATACCCTTTCCACCACCACCCGCACTGGCCTTGATCATGACCGGGTAGCCAATTAAATCTGCTTGCTGTTTTAAAAAATCAGGATCCTGATTGTCGCCATGGTAACCAGGCACCAAAGGCACACCCGCCTTCTCCATTAACGTCTTTGAGGCCGACTTGCTTCCCATCGCCGCGATCGCAGACGCGGGCGGGCCAACAAAGCTGATCCCTGCTTTTGCACACGCGCTCGCAAAGTCAGCATTTTCAGATAAAAACCCGTAGCCAGGATGAATCGCTTGCGCACCGTGTGCGAGTGCGGCCTGCAAAATCGTTTCACTCTTCAAATAACTTTCACGCGCCGCAGATGCACCAATGTGCACGGCAGCGTCGCAACTGACGACATGCTTAGCACCTGCATCGGCATCCGAATACACCGCAATGGTTCGGATCCCCAGGCGGCGTGCTGTTGCAGCAACACGGCAAGCAATTTCGCCGCGATTGGCAATCAATAACGTTGTAAACACAATAGCTCCTTGATCCAACGTTTACATGCGAAACACGCCAAAGCGTGTGTCAGCAATCGGTGCGTTTAACGCAGCAGACAAGCCAAGCGCCAAGACACGGCGCGTATCTGAGGGCTGAATCACGCCGTCATCCCACAGGCGTGCGGTGGCATAGTACGGATGTCCTTCGCGCTCATATTGCTCGCGAATTGGTGTCTTAAATTCGTTTTCTTCTTCACTCGACCATTGCGCGCCTTTTGCTTCAACCGCTTCGCGCTTAAGCGTTGCCAACACGCTGGCCGCCTGCTCGCCGCCCATCACTGAAATGCGCGCGTTAGGCCACATCACTAACAAGCGCGGCGAAAACGCTCTACCGCACATGCCATAGTTACCAGCACCAAACGCGCCACCGATAATGACGGTGAACTTAGGCACTGCAACGGTCGACACCGCGGTCACCAACTTGGCGCCGTGTCGGGCAATCCCTTCGTTTTCGTATTTGCGACCCACCATGAAGCCCGTAATGTTTTGCAAAAACACCAAGGGGATTTTTCGTTGGCCACACAGCTCGATGAAGTGCGCGCCCTTTTGTGCAGACTCTGAAAACAAGATGCCGTTGTTTGCAACAATACCAACAGGCATCCCTTCGATATGAGCAAAGCCGGTGATGAGCGTCGTGCCAAAGCGCGCTTTAAATTCTTCAAACTCAGAGCCATCGACAATGCGGGCAATGATCTCACGCACGTCATAAGGCTTGCGCGTGTCAACGGGTACGATGCCATTGACTTCGTTTACGTCATACGCAGGTGGCACACTTTTTCTAAGCGCCAGCTGTACTGTTTTTTTACGATTTAACCGACTCACCGCATTGCGTGCAAGTGCCAGCGCATGATGATCGTTAGCGGCAAGGTGATCGGCAACACCCGATAACCGTGTGTGAACATCACCGCCACCAAGGTCCTCGCTTGAAACAATTTCTCCGGTTGCCGCCTTCACCAGTGGTGGGCCGCCCAAAAAGATCGTGCCTTGATTACGCACGATGATCGACTCGTCACTCATCGCCGGTACATAGGCACCACCTGCCGTACACGAACCCATGACAACGGCGATTTGCGCGATGCCTTGTGCCGACATATTGGCTTGGTTATAAAAGATTCGCCCGAAGTGATCACGATCCGGAAACACATCTTCTTGGCGCGGTAAGTTTGCGCCACCCGAATCCACCAGATACACACAAGGCAAATTATTTTGTTGCGCAATCTCTTGCGCACGCAAATGCTTTTTGACGGTTAACGGGTAGTAGGTGCCACCCTTCGCCGTCGCGACGTTGCATACGATCACACACTCAACACCCGAGATGCGCCCAATGCCTGTGATCAAGCCCGCACCAGGAGACTCATCGTCGTACAGACCCTGAGCAGCCAGAGGCGAGAGCTCTA
>JBAWWV010000500.1:0-2414 GCA_037146575.1 Alcaligenaceae bacterium
AAACCGGCGAGGGTTCACGCCCTCCGTGAGTTCGAATCTCACCGCTTCCGCCAACATCATGGCTCTAGCAACAACCTCATCCCCACGAGCGGATAGCGCGTCTCTGCGGTGTTCCAGTTTCTAAACTGGCAACGTGAATACAGCGCCCAGGTATGCCATGAGCCACCGCGGCGTATGCGCAATTCGTTTGTTCCGGGGCCCGTCGGGTCGGTGGCTTTGCCTTCAGGATAACGCGCAGAGTACGTATCAGAGACCCATTCCCAAACGTTGCCGCTCATGTCATACAGGCCAAAGTTATTCGGCTTAAAGCTACCCACAGGCGAGGTGAACGCAAAGCCATCATCGGTTTTCTGAGCAAAGCTCTTCCATTGCGCCCAATTTTTAGCTGTGCTTTGGTCGTACAAATTTGCGTAGGCACTTAAGGCCTCGGGGTCATCACCGACACCAAAGCGCGTTTGGGTGCCGGCCAGGCACGAATACTCCCACTCGGCCTCAGTTGGCAAACGGTAAGTCTTACCTTCTTGTTGCGACAGCCAAGTTGCCAGATAAACCGCATCATTAAAGGTCACGTTAGTGACTGGGTCGTTTTCAGTTTGCGCAAAGCCTGGGTTCTGCCACGAGTACTTTGGATGGCGCCCCTCAAATGCGTCTTTTTTCACTGTTTTGGAGGGATCATAATTTTTGTTGTAGCCATACCCGCCAGTTTGATCGCGGATTGATTCAGGCACGTAGCCTGAGACCTCAAGAAATTTTCTGAATTGCCCGACGGTGACTTCGTGCTGACCAAGAAAAAAACTCTTGGTAATTTCGACTGGGTGCGCGGGCTGCTCATCAGTCAGTTGTTCAATACGAGACGCCTCAAAAGCCGGAAAAGCCTGTTGCAGCGCGTCAACAGACTCAGTACGCCCCATCACAAAAGTGCCTGCTGGGATCAATACAAATTTCATCCCGAGAGTGTTGGTGTAGTCTTGGGCGCAGGCTTGTGCGGCAATGGCGAGCATCGGCAAGGCCAGCAAAGCCCGAGCGAACGCAATCGCAGCACTTACCAAACTTTGGGGCTGAGGTATCGCCACGATTTTCCTTTTGTTGTCATAGCGTGTGGTAGGCGTAATCATATGTTAGAGTCTACGACAGAGCTAGCACTCACCCGCTGAGCCAAACGTTCTTCGCTGCCTTCGCACGAGACCACCATGCATTCACGACTCATGACTATGCTATCGCCAGACGGGGCCCTCTTAGCCTCAGTGAAGAAAAAGATACCAAATCTCATGGCTCTCTATATCTTTGGGAGCCAGGCTCAAGGCACTCCTCGAGCAGATAGCGACCTTGATTTGGCGATATTGGCACCTGGCCACGTTGATCCGAACTTGCTATGGTCGCTATCAAACGACATTGCCAACCTTGTGAATTGCGAAGTTGATCTGCTCGACTTGCGCGCAGCGTCGACAGTCATGCAGTATCAAGTCATTTCAACCGGCAAAACAGTGTGGGATATCGGCCTGCAGGCACGGCTGTTTGAAGTCAGCGTTTTGAGTGAAAAGCTAGCTCTTGACGAGGCACGCGAGCCGCTCATAAAAGCCATCACAAAAGAAGGACACGTGTATGCGCGATGATGTGCTGATCAACAAAGCGGCAACGATTGAACGATGCGTGGCACGTGCTCACGAAGAATTCGATCACGATCCTGCAACCTTTGATACAAATTTTTCAAGACAAGATGCTGCCGTCATGAATATTCAGCGCGCCTGCGAGGCGGCACTTGACATGGGCCACCACATCATCCGCCGCGACCGTCTAGGTGTGCCTCAAAGCGCACGTGATGTCTTCGAGATTTTGGCGCAGGCAAAGTTGATTGATCAAGCTCTTGCCGACTCACTCAAACGCATGGTTGGTTTTCGAAATATCGCTGTGCATGACTATCAAAAACTACTGATGCCGATCACGGTAAAGGTGATCACCGAGCATTTGATTGAATTTCTTCAATACTCTGAGCAAATGCTCAAGCACGACTAATCGCTCTAGATTTTTTTATCGCTGCCTTCAACCTCAACCATGTCACTCTCGTCCCACCACTTACCAAGGACCATGTCATGCAATTACCCTCACACAAGCTTGCGACTTTACTTACCGCCCTCGGTCTCGCACTGGCTGCAGCACCCGCCGCGCAGGCTGTCGATATCAAGCTAGGCCACGTGCTTGCGGCCAGCCACAGTTGGCACAAGGCAGCTGAAGGTTTTGCCGCTGAAGTCAAAGACAAGACTGCTGGGCGTGTGAATTTCATCTTATTTCCAAGTAGCCAGTTGGGTAACGAGAAGACCATGGTTGAGGGCATGCAAATCGGCAGCCAGGGTGCTGCCATCATCGGCTCTGGTTCATTGCAACCCGTAGACGCACGTTTCGGTGTGGTCGAGCTG
>JBAWWV010000501.1:0-2408 GCA_037146575.1 Alcaligenaceae bacterium
CCTTAACCCCTCAAGATGCGAATCTCGAACAACGCTGTGCAGCTAGTGGCTATCCCTTGCCAGGCGTTGAGTTGCGTGTCATCAATCCCGACACCCAACAACCGGTCGCAACCGGCGAGGTAGGTGAAATTCAGGTACGTTCGTACAGTCGCATGATTGGATATCACAATCAGCCCGAGGCCACCGAGGAAGTGTTTGACTCAGAAGGTTGGTATAAAAGTGGTGATGCCGGAATCTTGCGCGCTGACGGTCATGTGCGCTTTGTGGTTAGACTAAAGGATATGTTGAAAGTCGGCGGCGAAAATGTTTCGCCCGCTGAAATTGAAGGTTTGATTGCAACACTGCCAGGCGTTGAGTATGTGGCGATTGTGGGCAAGCAAGATGCCCGTTTGTCTGAGGTGCCTGTAGCCTTTATTGTGAGCGCAGCATCTGGGCCTAAGCAGGCACAGCACGTTGTTGCCCACTGTAAAGGCAAGATTGCGAGCTTTAAGATCCCGGTCGAGTGCTATTTTGTAGATGCCTTACCCATGACACCCACCGGGAAAATCCAAAAAGAAGTACTGCGCACGCGCTTGCGTGCAATGCTTAACAACCAGAACGAAGGATAAGAAAAATGGATTCGGTCACTGCAGACGGTTTAAAGCAACTTTTAAATAAAGAACGCATCAAAGACAACCTTGTGTCGTACTGCCGGGGTGTCGATCGTCGCGAATGGAATTTAGTACGCGAGGCCTACCACCCAGACGCCTATGATGATCATGGTGGTTATAAGGGTAACGTTGACGGATTTATGGAATGGCTTGAACGCCGGCACCAAACGATTGAACAGTCGATGCATTTCATCGGCAACTGCAAGATCGATTTTTTAAGCGATGACGTAGCGGTGGCTGAAACCTACTGCGTCGCATATCAGCGTTACGGCCATGAAGCCCTAGAAACGATCAGGTTATGGCTGGGTGATGAACCTTTGCAAGAGGGCAAGAAGGTTGTGGTCGAACTGCTCTGTCGCTACGTTGACCGCATGGAATGCAGGCAAGGTGTCTGGAAGATTGCGAGTCGTATCGTCGCAATCGAAGACGTTAAAGCGGACCAGCAAGTGGATCGCCTACAGCCGATTTGGGCGTTAGCTAAACGCGATCGCTCGGACGCAATATGGCAGATGCTGGCGGGTTCGGCTGACGCAAAACGGTAATTTTCTGTACCATGCTAGCTACGTAATGTTGATCAAATTCCAAAAATTCAGTTTCGCGATTTTGGTATCAAGCTTGTTAGGCTCACATTATCAAAATTTAAAAGTTCGGTTTCATAAATTATTAAAACAACCAGGAGATTTCAGTGGATTTAAAACTAAAGGCTAAACGTGCCCTTGTGACTGGTGCCTCGAAAGGCATCGGTAAGTCGTGCGCAATGGTGTTGGCGCAAGAGGGGTGCGAGGTTTTGCTGGTGTCGCGCGACGGAGCTGCCTTAAAAGAGTTGGCTGCTGAGATCAAAGCAGCTACGGGCGTCAAGGTTGACTATTTGTCGGCAGACTTAAGTGCAAAAGGGTCGGCAAAGACAGTCAGCGACTGGGCGGGTGAACTGGATATCTTGGTCAACAACGCAGGCGCTATCCCCGGTGGGGATTTGTTGACTGTCGACGAAGATACCTGGCGCACCGCGTGGGATTTGAAAGTCTTTGGCTATATCAATCTTTGCCGTGAAATTTACCGCAAGATGAAAGCGCGTCACGAAGGTGTGATCGTCAATATTTTGGGTGCAGCAGGAGAGCGCCTGACGTCATCTTATATTGCCGGCTCAACAGCCAACGCTGGCTTGATGGCTTTTACTCGTGCTTTGGGTGGCAGCTCACATAAAGATGGTATTCGCGTGGTGGGTGTTAGCCCTGGCCCAGTTGCGACTGAGCGTTTGACTAAGCTTTATAAGCAGCGTGCTCTTGCCACGTATGGCGATGAAAACCGCTGGACCGACATGGTATCTGGGATGGCCTTTGGTCGTCCGGCTACACCTGAAGAGATCTCTTACACGGTTGCCTTTGTGGCCTCAGAGCGTTCGTCCTATACAACCGGTATTTATATTACGATTGATGGCGGTTTAGCTGCAGCGAATTAATTTTTTGATTGACTCACTCACCGCGCGATGGGATTGTTTAACGCATCCAATGGTGGGGAGGTCAATTTTTATAATGGCTAAGATCATTTGGCCTCGCGATGCGAGTACCGATTAGTAGCTCTGGCAATTTAAGAATTTTCTAAATTAACAACGACATAATCAAGGAAGACAAACATGAATAACGACGATCTGTACCAAAAAGGAATGGAAATTCGCCGCACTTTGCACGGTGAGGCAAGCTTCAAAAAATCAAACACCGTGACCTATGGTGATCCATTGATGACAAACTTCATCAAGGT
>JBAWWV010000502.1:0-2390 GCA_037146575.1 Alcaligenaceae bacterium
TAAGATGTCTAAAAGCTACGGCAATACCGTGCCTTTATTTGAAGGCGGTGCCAAGGCCCTGAAAGCTGCGATCGCCAAAATTGTGACTGACTCGCGAGGCCCTGGCGAACCGAAGGATGCAGATGCCTCGCACCTGTATCTGATCTACAAGGCCTTTGCGCAACCTTCTGAAACCGCCAATTTTCATGCTGAACTGTTGGCGGGTATGGGTTGGGGCGATGCTAAAAAACGCCTGTGCGACCGTATCGAACAAGAAATGGGCCCTTTGCGTGGGCACTACGAAGACTTAATGTCGCACCCTGATCGTATCGAAGAGATTCTGCAAGAGGGTGCTGGTAAAGCACGCTCGATTGCGACGCCCTTTATTCACGAGTTGCGACAGGCGGTGGGTTTGCGTAGCTTGGCCACTTCACGTATGGCTCCGTCTTCGCCGTCGACTAAAAAAGAAAAATCTTCGGGTAAAAGCGCGCGTTACGTCACTTTTCGAGACGAGGCCGGTCAGTTCCGGTTTCGCTTGCTGGCGCAAGATGGCGCTGAGTTATTTTGTTCGATTGCCTTTGCTGATCCTAAACTAGCAGGCGCTGCGATGCGTGCATTGCAGCAAGCAGGCGCGCAGGCCAGCATCAAGCTTGAGGGTGATCTTGGTTTGCTGATTGTGCAAGGCGAGCAAGTGATTGCCAAAGCAGCTGACAGCGCAACAGTCGAGCAACGTGAGCAACTGATCGCGGCTCTAACGCTGGCCATGCAGACTAGCGGCTAGAGCATTAATTTTTCATCGCTCGAAGTGCTGGTGTTTACAGGCCAATCCTAGGTATGATCAAGTTTAGAGCGGGCTTTGACTAACCCGCCGCGAATTATTCCAAAGGAGACCACCAATGAGCGACGAACTGCCAACCGCAACACGAGTCAGTGATCCCGGAATCCGTGCCCTCTATAAGCTAGAAAATCGTTGGCAAGCCTGGTTGGATGTTGAAGTTGCTTTGGCACAAGCGCAGGCGGCCTTAGGCATCATTCCAGAACAGGCAGCAGTGGCCATTGCAAAGTGTGCGGATATTTCACTGATGGATCGCGCTCGCATTGACGAAGGCTTCGCCCGCACGGGACACACACTAGTGCCCTTGGTGTGGGAGCTGGGCCAATTAGTCGGAGAGCCCCATGGCGGGTGGGTCCATTGGGGAGCCACCACACAAAACATTACTCAAACGGGCGATTTGTTGGTGCTGCGCCAGGCGCATCAAATTTTTGTTCAATTGCTTGAAGACTTGCTAGATGCAATGGCCGACTTAGCAGAAAAGAGCGCAGACATGCCGATCGCGGCGCGTACACACGGGCAGCACGCCGTGCCAGCGACGTTTGGTTTGAAAGTCGCAACTTGGATTGATGAAATACTGCGACATCTCGAGCGATTAGAGCAGGCTGCCCCACGTATTTTTGTGGCGATGCTGGGTGGCGCGGCCGGCACCTATGCCTCGTTGGGCGAGCACGGCCCTGCAGTGCAAAAAGGTATGGGCGAAAGGCTTGGCATGACGTCTATGCGTGTACCTTCGCGCTCGATTTCAGATCACTTCACAGAAAATGTCTGCGTACTCGCAATGCTGGCTGCCACCTGTGGGAAAATTGGGCGAGAAATCTATGAACTCATGAAAACTGAGTTTGCTGAGGTTGAAGAGCCAGTGCCTCCTGGCACCGTCGGTAGCTCGACCATGCCGCAAAAGCGCAATCCAAAATTGTGCCAAGACATTATTGCTGCGGCTGCAGACATTCGTGCTCAAGTTCCGTTGGCGCTTGAGGCGATGCAAACCGAGCATGAGGCTGATCGTACGACCTCTTTAATGATCGATACCGCAGAGTCTCGCGCGTGTATTGCGACAGGCGATATGCTGGTGCGCTTGGTGCAGGTGATACGAGGCTTAAAACTCGATCCTCAAAGGATGAGAAAGAATTTGGACCTGAGTGGTGGGCTGATTATGGCTGAGGCTGTGATGCTGACGCTGGGCGCAACGCTCGGCAGACAGCATGCCCATGACGTTGTTTATGATGCAGCGCAAGCGGCATTTGTTGAAAATAAAGCGTTTGGCGCTTTGTTAAGTGCTGATCCGCGGGTAACCGAGCGCTTGGATTCTGGGGCTATCGCCAAGTTGATGGACCCGACCGAGTATTGCGGCCTCTCGGCAACGTTGGCGCGTGAGGCCGTGCAGCGGGTTCGCGAGCGGCATTCAACTCGTTGAGCGTTGCCTCGCTACGTAAGCGAGTCGTGAGGCGAAAAAAATCGTTGAGGCTGCGCCAGAGATGATACGATCCAACAAAAGCAACCTGCAGGAACTCAGTCAGGCTAAAAGGAGTACTTAGTTTGACCCACAGGGCGTAGCTGCCCTGCGTATCGTGAGCGC
>JBAWWV010000503.1:0-2388 GCA_037146575.1 Alcaligenaceae bacterium
GTCACACGCATGCCTATTTGGTGTTGCTCCGGATAGAGGTTGCCGCGTTTCACCCTGCACTGTCGGAGCTGGCTAGCAGCTCCATCATCACGGCAACACCGTGACAGAGTACGCCCAAGAGCACACCCCCAATGCAGACTCGTCTCTGTGGCCCTAGTCCTCAGCCCGTTGTTCGCTTGCGCCAACAGCTGACCGGACGGTCGTTAACCGTTATCCTGCCCTATGGAGTCCGGACCTTCCTCGCTGCCCGAAAGCACCGCGATTGCCCAGTCTGTCTTGCCTGTGCATTGTACGGTGCAAACAGTAAATCCCATGTCCTGCGACAATAGCGGTCTAACGAATCAACCGCACCTCTTGCGTGCATACAGTCTCACACATGGCTATCGCTTTAATTTCACTCAGTGCCGTACATCTCGCCTATGGCCACCACCCCTTACTCGACGGCGCGGATCTCACGATCCAATCCGACGAACGCATTGGTTTAATCGGTCGAAATGGCGCCGGCAAATCGTCTTTGTTGCGCTTGCTCGACGGGCGCACTCAGCCCGATGATGGTGCCATCACCACAGCAGGACACGTCCGCGTGGCCACAGTTGAACAAGAGCCGATACTCGATGAAACTCTGACGATCGAACAGACCGTGATGGGCGAATACGACCCAGACAACGAAGACTGGCAGCGCGGCCCACGCGTGTTGGCCCTGATTGACAAGCTTGGTTTGCCACCCGAGGCCTTGGTGGGGACGCTTTCGGGCGGTATGCGCAAGCGCGTCGCGTTAATCAGCGCCATGGCTAACCAGCCTACGCTGCTGTTGCTAGACGAGCCCACCAACCACCTGGATCTGGATGGCATCAACTGGCTTGAAACAACGCTTAAACAATGGCCAGGCAGCGCGATCATCATTACCCACGACCGACGCTTTTTGGATTCGGTCGCGACGCGCATCGTTGAACTTGATCGCGGCAAGCTCTTAAGCTTTCCCGGAAACTTTTCTGATTGGCAAGTGCGCAAGGCGCAATGGCTTGAGTCACAGCGTCTTGAAAACGCGCGCTTTGACAAGATGCTGGCACAAGAGGAAATTTGGATTCGCAAAGGCGTTGAAGCCAGACGCACTCGTAACGAGGGTCGCGTCAGGCGGCTTGAACAATTGCGTGTTGAGCGCGTCGCACGACGTGAGCGTCAAGGCAACGTGCAGCTCGCAGTCGATGCAGGACAGCGCTCGGGCAAACTTGTGGCAGAACTTGAACACGTCAACAAATCGTTTGGCGATCATTGTGTCGTCAAAGATTATTCGACGATCATCATGCGCGGCGATCGGATTGGCATCATCGGCCCAAATGGTGCCGGTAAAACAACACTACTCAAACTGATCTTGGGTACCCTACAAGCCGATACGGGCACGATCAAACTAGGCACCAATTTAAGCGTGGCGTACTTTGATCAGATGCGCAGCCAACTAGATGAAAACGCTACCTTAGCCGACGTCATCAACCCCGGAAGCGAGTGGATTGAAATCGGTGGTAACCGCAAGCACGTTATGAGTTACCTCGGTGATTTTTTGTTCGCGCCCGCGCGTGCGCAATCTCCAGTCAAAAGCCTGTCAGGCGGCGAACGTGCGCGCTTGTTGCTAGCCCGCCTATTTGCCCGGCCAGCCAACATTCTGGTGCTCGACGAACCCACCAACGACCTCGATATCGAAACGCTAGAACTACTCGAAGAATTATTGCAAGACTACCCCGGCACAGTCTTGCTGGTCAGCCATGATCGAACCTTTTTGGATAACGTCGTCACCCAAACCATTGCTAGCGAAGGCAACGGCGGCTGGAAAGATTATGTTGGTGGATTTGGTGACTGGGAGCGTCAGCGCACAACGCCCCAAAAGGCCTCTGCGCTTGAAAAACTGACGGCAGTGGCTGCGCCAAAAAAAGCCTCTGCAGCTGAGAAGCTGACGGCGACAGGTGCTTCTAATCGCGCCACACCTAATAGCCAAGCGACCAGCGCGAATTCCTTGCCCACGCAACCAACTAGCACGGCCACGGCGGCAAAGGGCGCCAGCAAAGCAAAGGGCGCAAAAATGACGCCCTGGGAAACCAAAGAGCTTGGGCAGTTACCTGCCGAAATTCATGCCATTGAGCAAGAGCAGGCACAGCTAGTGATTGAGCTTGGTAACAGCGAGCTGTACACAAACGATTCTGCCAAGCTTGCAGCGATTCAAGCACGGATGACCGAACTTGACTCGCTGCTGATCAAAAAGTTTGAACGGTGGGAGGCGCTTGAGGCGCGCAACCAGTAAGGTTATCGAATCAACCTATCTGATCCCTCTGCCTAATTATTCTGCCTAATTATTCTGCCTAATTATTCTGCCTAATTATTCTGCCTAATTATTCT
>JBAWWV010000504.1:0-2385 GCA_037146575.1 Alcaligenaceae bacterium
TTTCGCTTGCACAGCCGCGTTGGCTGCAGCATCTGCCGTGGCAGGCACTTCGAGCAAAATATGACTGACACGGCGGCGTTCGGGTTGCCCGTAGCGCGCCTCGTTTTGCTTATAAAAACTTTCGATATCGGCCTCTGACACTTTTATATCTTTCGAGGCGGCCTCTTCGTTCAGTACAAGATACTGCACATCAATATTTTCTGGAACGGTCAGCTTGACTTGATTGGCGTCGTACCAAGCTTTGGTATCCTCTGGTGATACGGTAATGTTTTTGGCGTAAGTCTCAACCGAAAACACCTTGCGCGCCACGCTACGTTGCTCGGTAATCAAAGCGAAAATCTTTTGACCAATATCTGCTGGTACCCGCGCCGTTAAACCAATCGGCTGTAACACTTGCCCCAGAGTTAAGTCGCGACGCAACCCCTGCTCAAACGCAGCAGTCGTCATCCCCTGAGCAGCTAAAACCTGCTTGTAACGCTCGGGCGAAAACTGCCCATCTTGTTGTACTGCTGGTATGGCCGCGATGCTGCGCCGTAAGGTCTCGTCAGACACCGAATACGCGCCTTTGGTCGCTGCAATGGCGACTGCTCGCTGATCGATCAGCGTATTGAGCAATTGCTCTCTAAAAAATGGCGTATCAAACGCGCCTGCATCGAACTGTGACCCAAGCATGTTGCGATATTGTTCGAGCTGCGCTCGACGCGCATTGTTGAACTCACCCAACGTGATACCTTTTCCGTCAACCGTCGCCAGTTCAGGCTCGCTTGACATGAAGCTGGTGTAGCCCTGCACGCCAAAGAAGACGAACGAGGGCAAGATCAATAGAAGCAGTATTAACTGCATCCAGCGCTGGTGATTACGAATAAAATCAAACATGAGGGTTTGCACGCCTAGAGTCAAAGCGGGCAAAGTTTACCACTCGGTGCGTTATGCTTGCACCTTGCCTGATCTAGACGTTGGATTTTTGTGATGCAGACTTTGCCACCTTGGCCTTACCCGCGCTTGGTCGCCCACCGCGGAGGGGGTTCGCTTGCCCCAGAAAACACTTTGGCAGCCATGCGTGTTGGCGACAGTTTTGGCTACAAAATGGTCGAATTTGATGCCAAACTCAGCCAAGATCAGGTCGCAATCCTACTGCACGACACCAGCCTTGAGCGTACGACCAATGGGCAGGGCAACGCCTCTGACCAGTCTTATTCGGCCTTAGCGAAGCTAGACGCCGGCCTCTGGTTTGATGCGGCTTTTCGGGGCGAACCTATCCCCACACTCGAAGCTGTCGCCCGGTATACCCTTGCCCAAGATATGGCTAGCAATATCGAGATCAAGCCCACGCCCGGTCTTGAGGTGCTCACTGGCGCGGCGATCGCCAGACAGGCCAAGCACGACTGGCGCGCCGCTTTGGTTCCACCACTGCTGTCGTCTTTTTCGCTTTCTGCCCTTGAAGCAGCTCAAAACGAAGCACCAAACTTACCTCGCGGCTGGATCACGAAAGAATTGCCTGAGAACTGGCGCCCCACCCTAACGCGGCTTGGCTGCGTATCGCTTCACCTGCACCACCTGTCGCTGGCTAAATCGCGACTCAACGAGATACACGCCGCTGGCTTTCGCGTAGCGGTCTGGACCTTAAACGACCCTGTCCGTGCCGCCGAGCTTTTAGATTGGGGCGTAGACTCAGTCATCACCGACGCCCTTGACCTGATTCATCCAGAGTAAACCTGGGCAATTTGCCCAATCACGGAGAACGATTTGTTTAGTTATCGCCACGGCTTTCACGCTGGCAATCATGCTGATTTACTGAAACACTTAGTGTTGGTACACAACCTTCAATATTTCAACCAAAAGGATGTGCCCTATTGGTTTATCGACTTACACGCAGGCGCTGGGCTTTATGATCTGCAAGGCGATTGGGCGCAAAAAAATGGCGAGTTTGCCTCAGGTATTGGCAAAGTGTGGGATACCAAAAAAACATGCCCACCCATGGTGGGCGCCTATCTAGAGGTCATCCGCAGTTTGAATCCAGACGGCGAGCTTCGGCTGTATCCGGGTTCGCCGTGGATCGCGCTTGAGTCCTGCCGCAGCCAGGATAAATTACGCTTGTTTGAAATGCACCCAAGCGAGGCCGACATTCTGACCATGAATCTCGAGCAGCGCGGTGCTCAAACGCTTAAGCAAACCACTTTGTATGAAAGCGATGGTTTTGCTGGCCTCAAAGGACACATCCCGCCACCCAGCAGACGCGCAATCGTTTTGATGGATCCCTCATACGAAGACAAAAAAGACTATCGGCACGTGATCGATACGGTCAAAGATGCAATGGTCAGATTTCCGACTGGATGCTATGCAATTTGGTGCCCTCAGATACAACGCCGCGAGGCGCAAGAGTTG
>JBAWWV010000505.1:0-2371 GCA_037146575.1 Alcaligenaceae bacterium
GTGAATTCGGCAGTTTTACCAGCAACATCTTTACCACCGTAATCAGCTGGGAAAGGCAGTGGAAACACTTTGGTTTCGCCAGCTTTCATGCCGCGCACAGCGACTTCAAACTCAGGCAACATGCGGCCCTGACCCAAAACAAACGGAAAATCATCTGCTTTGCCGCCATCAAACGGCACGCCGTCGATCGTGCCGGCAAAATCAAGCTTGACCTGATCTTCGTCTTGAGCAGCGCGACCTTCAGCAGCCTGATGCTGCGCACGTTGCTTGCGCAAGACATCAACCGTGCGCTGTACCTCGGCTTCGCCGACGGTGGTGACAGCACGCTTAATTTTCAGTGTGGCAAGGTCGGGCAGCGTAATCGTTGGATAGACTTCAAAGGTTGCCACAAACGACAAGTCGTCTTCAGGCTGGCCTTCAGTTTTTGGTGCTAATTTTGGAGCGCCAGCCACACGCAAACCTGAGGTGATAATGGCTTGCTCAAAGGCCTGCCCTACCATCGAGTTGATTGAGTCGTACCGAATGCCTGCACCATGAGTGCGCTCGAGCATCGCCATTGGCACTTTGCCAGGACGAAAACCAGCCACTTTCGCGGTACGCGAGACGCGCTTGAGTTCAGCCTGAACGGCTTTTTCGACATCGGCCATTGAGACCGAGATTTCAACGCGGCGCTCAAGGCCGGCGAGGGTTTCAACCACAGGTTGCATGAAGATCTACCAAACAGAGATAACGGAGAGCGCAGCGAACAGCCCACGCCAACTAGGTAATAAATGGTGCGAAGGGCGGGACTCGAACCCGCACACCTGTTACGGCGTCAGGACCTAAACCTGGTGCGTCTACCAATTTCGCCACCTTCGCAGTAACCGAGCATTGTAGCGCACCCTGTTGAGGTTTCCCGCCCCCTTAGTGCTGGCAACTGGTTAAAATACGCAAATGAACCCACGTCTCGACACCTTACAGCCCTATCCGTTCGAAAAACTTCGCCTATTGTTGGCTCAGGCAGGCACTCCGCCCGCCGGTCTGCGGGCGATCAATCTATCGATTGGTGAACCCAAGCACGCTGCCCCGCAATGCGTCAAAGATGCGATTATTGGCGCGCTCGATGGCTTATCCAGCTATCCGCCCACCAAAGGCGATCCTTTGCTGCGCCAGGCAATCAGCCAGTGGATCGGCAAACGCTACGGCATCCCCTGCCCAAACCCTGAAACACAGGTCTTGCCGGTTTTGGGTTCGCGTGAAGCACTCTTTGCCTTTGCCCAAGTCGTGCTCGACTCAACTAAAAACGGCATCGTGGTTTGTCCGAATCCGTTCTATCAGATCTATGAGGGTGCCGCACTACTAGGTGGCGCGACCCCCTACTATGTGAACTCAGATGCAACACTGAATTTTGGCTGCGACTGGTCAACCGTACCCCCTGAGACCTGGGCGCGTACCCAACTGCTGTTTGTCTGCTCGCCGGGCAACCCCGCTGGCAACGTAATGAACCTTGCCGAATGGCAAACGCTATTTGACTTATCAGACCGCTATGGGTTTGTGATCGCGTCTGACGAATGCTATTCAGAGATCTATCTAGACGAAACTCGTCCGCCCTTAGGCGGTATGCAAGCGGCGATGCAGCTTGGGCGCACAGATTTTCGCAACCTGATCAGTTTTTCAAGTTTGTCCAAGCGGTCAAACGTGCCGGGCATGCGCTCTGGTTTTGTCGCGGGCGACGCGACTCTGATGGCCAAGTTTTTGCTTTATCGCACCTACCATGGCAGCGCCTTATCGCCTGTGGTCTCGGCTGGCAGCATTGCGGCCTGGCGAGATGAGGCTCACGTCATCGACAACCGCAAACAGTACCAAGCCAAATTCGATGCTGTCCTGCCGATTCTTGAGCCTGTGCTCAACGTCAAGCGGCCCGACGCCTCGTTTTACCTTTGGGCCGGCACCAAAGGGTCTGACTCAGATTTCGTGCGCGACCTACTGACCCATACCAACGTGACGACCTTACCTGGAAGCTTTGTCGGGCGCACCGTTAACGGTGTGAACCCAGGGCAAAATCGGATTCGGATCGCGCTGGTTGCGCCCCTGGCCGATTGCGTCGAAGCGGCACAGCGCATCGCAGACTTTATACGTAAAACGTAAGCCCGAAGGTAAGCAATCCCTACGTCGATCAACATTAGGTTTTTTCTTCGCTCAAACGACCCATTTATCCAAAGACGCAAATTTCACACACCGACATTGATTCCGTGACTCTCAGCAATAAACCAACTCGTGGTGTCGATTAGCGTGTGGTGTGTTTAGCCATTCAGTCATTCAATTAACCGTTCGTCACCTTCACTCTATTTATAAAGGCCTGCCATGACCTTAGATTTGCAAAATGCTATTG
>JBAWWV010000506.1:0-2364 GCA_037146575.1 Alcaligenaceae bacterium
AGCTTGTTGAAAGATCCACAAGAATGCTACCTGGGCGCAAACTTGCGAGTAATGCACCCGTTCCTAGAACGACGTCTCTGACCGCCGTATGGTTGGGCAGCGACAAAAATACAACGGCACTTTCTTGCCCAACCGCCTGTACCGAGGTGGCGGCATGCGCGCCCCGTTCCTTTAAGCGACCAACCCGTTTAGTATCGAGATCAAAGACTGACACCCGATGCGATGCCTCTAGCAAACGTTGACAGATCGGCTGACCCATATTACCCAAACCAATAAATCCTAAATTCACGACTTCACCTCTTTAGCAAGTTGCGTTGGCTCAAGGCGCTCGGGCTTGACAATCTCTGCCCACACGTCGAGTCCAAAGCGCAAGGTCATCTGGGCCGCTGCTAGACCAAGCATTTCAAGAACTTCAAGGATTTCACTCGGAGTCGCTCCAAAGCGCAGTGCGGCTTCAATATGCAACTTGAGATGATCTCTATCTGTCCCGTGCATTGTCGAGATCGCGATAAAAATAAGCTCTTTCGTTTTACGATCAAGTAACCGCTGCGAGGTATAAGCGACCTCTGCGAGTTCATTCACTTTTTCTAAATATTCAAAATCAGCGTGCGCCATGAATTTATGCATATCGGCCACAAAACCACGCTGAGCAAACATTTTGTCAATGAATTCCTGTTTCTTATCCATGTTGATTCCTTGATATTTCATGCGTTTTATTCATTACAGTCGCAGAAAAAAATCGCGAATACACCTTCAACCAACATCTGCGCCTAGTGCGAAATCTTGACAAGTATCAGCGTCTGCACGCATAAAAAAATGATCACATAGTGAACATATTTTGTCTTTGATAAGTTTTTTATTTTCTATTCTTCTTTCTATCATCTATATTATGGTGAATAAAAATCTTGTGTCAAATATTCACATTGTGAACAGTCTTTTAAAAGGTATTTAGAATTGCGGACTCACTATCAGCCAATTCGCTCGGGCACTCAAAGCGTTGAGCGCGCCATTACTCTGCTTAAACTAGTCGCAGCCACGAACGCAACGGGTAGCAAGTTCAATGAACTAATGCAACAGAGTCAACTCAATCGCACAACACTACATCGACTACTCAAATGTTTAATTCAACAAGAAGCAATTCGCTATGACGCCATAAAAAAAAGCTATTTCCTTGGTCAACTTATTTTTCAATTCGGCATTGTTACGAAACAGCAGGTTGATTTACATGCCATGCTCTCAGCGTCGCTGACTCGCATTGCAGAAGATACCGGCGACACAGCCTTTTTACTCATTCGCAGTGAAAATGATGCAATTTACATTGATCGTCGCGCTGGCCCCTATCCAATTAAAACCTTTGTCGTTGAAGTCGGAACACGGCGTCCTTTAGGTATCGGAGCGGGCAGCCTAACAATGCTCAGCGCACTCTCCCCACAAGATATCAAGCGCGTGGTTCAGGCCAACGAAACGGCATTGGCGGCCTTTGGGCAGACTTCGAAGAAACTCCTAGCGGCGGTCGCAATCACTCAAAAGAAAGGCTACGCATCAATACCCGTTGAAGGTCTAAGCGGGGTGCTTGCCCTAGGTCTGCCCGTTCTGGATCCGCAAGGCACCCCAATCGCAGCCTTTAGTGTCGCGGCGATAGTCGAGCGCATGTCACCTTCAAGGCAGCAGAAAATTGTGCAAGTTTTAAAGAGAGAGGCTATTTTGCTTCAAGGGTTGCTCACCGATAAAAACGTCTTGGATCATTGAGATGCCACACTTGAACCCCGTCGCTCATGTTTACAGCGTAATGAGAGTGCAATGACCCCTCCCTTTAAGGTTGCACTAGTCGGAGCTGGATTCACTAATAGCCGAGACGGAAGAGAAAACTGGGCTGTACGTACTCATATTCCGGCGCTTAGGCACTTACCTCACCTCTTTACTATCGTTGCCATTTGCACTGCACACCTCGAGACAGCGACAACTTCTGCTCAGCACTTCGGGGTGCCGTGGGCGTTCGATGAGGTCGACAAGATGTTGAAAGAAATTCCGGAAATCGACATCGTGTGCGTCAGCGTGCGACCCTCCTTGCATTACCACGTCGTCATGGCCGCCCTACAGGCCGGGAAACATGTGTATTGTGAGCAACCCTTGGGCTTGACGACACGGCAGGCCCAAGACATGTGTGAACTCGCACGCAAGCGTGGACTGCGTACGATGATTGGGCATCAAACTCACTATGAACCAGCTTCACTACAAATGGCTGAGCTAGTCAGCCGAGGCTACATTGGTCGCCCACTCACATTTAGTCATACTGAGTTTTTAAGCAATTACATCGCGCCTCGACCAGCACATCGTCAATGGTTATTCGACGCGCGATGTAAT
>JBAWWV010000507.1:0-2363 GCA_037146575.1 Alcaligenaceae bacterium
GTGCAGATGACGCATCTGGCTCAAAGGTTGCCGCGTGAGATGTCGGGTGGTCAGCAGCAACGGGTCGCGTTGGCTCGAGCGCTAGCAGTGAAACCGCGAATCTTATTGCTCGACGAGCCCTTTGCCGCCTTAGACAAGAGCTTGCGGCTAGATATGCAGATTGAAGTTAAGCGCATTCAGCGCTTGTCTGGGATTACCTGCCTAATGGTGACGCACGACCAAGAAGAAGCGCAGTCCATGGCTGACCGAGTGGCCGTGATCCATCAGGGGCGTCTTGAACAGTACGCCTCACCCAACGAAATCTATGACTACCCTCGAACGTTGTTCGTCAATCAGTTTGTGGGTAACGCCAACTCACTTGAGGGTACCGTCGTTGGTAAAACCGATAGCGAACTAGGTACGGTTTTGGTAGCTGGGGTGCAGCTGCCAGCGCGGCTGGTATCTCGCTCGCTCAAGGTGGGTGATGCGGTGTGGGTATGTATTCGGCCAGAGCAGCTTGAGTTATGTGCGGCGACAGAACGCCTAGAAGGACCAAGCCTCAAAGGTGTGTTGACTCTGAGCTTGCCGCAGGGCCCTCAGGTGATTCAAGAGGTGCAACTCACGGATGGCGTTGCAATCAAGGTTGCACAGGCTCGTGCGTCGAACCAGACGATGCTGAGTCTGGGTACTGAGGTCTTTGCGCAACTGCGAGACGGAAGCTTTTGTCAGGCCTATTCGTTCGCTTAGTTTTAGTCATTGTCTTAGTTCTATCCATGCTCATAGATTATTAGCTGTTTAACGTGGTTTATTTTCTATTCACTGATTTTTATCTAAAAGGAGCTTTGCCATGACGTCCCGTCGTCAACTGCTACAAGCAAGTCTTACCCTCGGTGCCCTGCAACTGTTTCCGGGGATGAGCCATGCCCAGGCAAAACGTTTGGTGTTTGCGACTTTTACCGGCAGTTGGGAGGAAGCCCATCGTGCGGTGCTCGTGCCTGCCTTTAAAAAGGCAACCAACAATGCAGAGATTATTCTTGATCCTATGTTGTCGGTTGATCAAATTGCGAAGGTCACTGCCGCGAGAAATAATCCGCCGATCGACGTGATGCTTCATGATCCGGGCCCGGCGTTGACTGCAATTGGTCAGGGCCTGGTTGAAAACTATCCTACGGTAACCAGTACGAACTACAAAGATTTGATCTCTGAGGCGCAAGAAGAAACCGGGCCGGCGATTTTCTTTCAAGTCGTGGGCTTGACCTACAACCCCGACAAAATCAAAACACCGCCGACCTCATGGAAAGATCTTTGGAAGCCCGAGTACAAAGGTCGCGCTGGCATCACAAATCTGAACTCAACTTTAGGAACTGGCTTTTTGGTTGAGATCGCCAAGATGTTTGGGGGCTCTGAGGCGAACATCGAGCCTGGCTTTAAAGCCTTGAATGATCTGAAGCCTAATCTGGCTGCAGTGGCCGCTAATCCCGGCGCCTTGGCGACCTTGTTTCAGCAAGGTCAGGTAGATATTAGCCCCGGAAATTTCAATGCCATTCAAATTTTGAAGGCGCGCGGTGTGCCGGTTGAGTTCGTGATCCCACAAGAGGGCGCAATTGCCTTTAAGACCACGATTCATATTGTTAAGAACTCGCCGAATCGTGAACTTGCCGTGGCGCTCATCGAAGCAGCCATGTCGCCCGACGTCCAAACGAAACTGATGCAGAGCCCCTACCTTGTGGTGCCAACCAATTCGAAAGTCAAGATGGAAGGCGAGATCGCAAAAGTGTTAGCCAAGGACCAAGCCGATATGAAAAAGCGCTTTGTGTTTCAGGACTGGAAGAAAATTAACGAGCAACGCCCGCAGTGGATTGAGCGATTCAATCGCGAGATCAAGCTCTGATCATGCAAACGATCAAACGCCTGCCGGTGACCGCCTATCCTTTGTGGTTGGCCTCACCGCTGGCGCTCGCGATGTTGCTATTTTTTATCACCCCTTTGCTGATGCTGGGGGTGGTGAGTTTTTATAGCGATACGGCCATGACTCAGTGGGGGTCGTTTACAAACTGGGCAAAGACGCTGGATGGCTTTGGCTTAACTGTCTTGTTAGACACTCTTTGGTTGGGGGTACAGGTGACCGCGCTGAGTCTGGTGCTTGGCTTTGCCCTGGCCTGGACTTTTTTGAGAATGCCTGGCAGGCTGCAGCCGCTGATCATTTTTATTGTGATGCTGCCGCTGCTGACCAGTGTTGTTGTGCGAACCTTTGCCTGGATTGTGATCTTAGGACGGCAGGGGATTGTGAATAATTTTTTGATGGACTTCGGCTTGATCGAGGCGCCCATCAAACTGCTGTACACGCGTCTGGGTTTAGTGGTGACGCTAGCAAATGTTCAGTT
>JBAWWV010000508.1:0-2355 GCA_037146575.1 Alcaligenaceae bacterium
CCCGCACTCCCCCGGCTCGATGGAGCCGTTGCCGTTCCCCGCCTCCTCCTTCGCGGCGGAGGACTGGATGTAGAGAGCGGCGCGGGGCGCGGCGCCCACGGCGGCGACCGCAACAATCGTTTCGCCTGAGACCGCGATATCGTAAGCACCCACACCCTGAGGGGTCACCACTCGATCACTGCGAATAATAGTATCAATCATTTTAGTTCTCCGAGATCAGACACAACTGCCTAGCTCTAATGGTTAGCCTTACGTTAACCTCGATCAGTTAACTTCGATCAGTTAACTTCGATCAGTTAACCTCAATCAGCTAAGCTCAAATATACTCCTGATCGCCCTGCACGCGATCTGATGCCTGAACGCTTTGCAATCCCCAAGCCTGCACGCATCACTTCTTGCACCTCAACGTGCTTCACCCGCTCCTGCACAGGCGTTCGCTTTGCACGTAAAGCCCGTCACACGCGAACATCTTACTCACCCTTTGCCCCGGTCGTTTTGACAATGCTCGCGTATTGTGGAGTCTCGCGTGCGATATTTGCCGCAAACTCCTCGGGTGTATTCGCTATTTTTTCGAGCCCCGCTTTTTGAAACAAAGTTTCTTGTACATCAGGCATGTCTAAGGCTGCGATCGTAGCTTTGTAAAGTCGCTCAATGATTGGTCGAGGGGTCTTGGCCGGCGCTACTAAACCAAACCAAGACACAATTTCAAACCCAGGTAGGCCAGACTCAGCCACTGTAGGCAGATTCGGCGTCGATTTCACTCGCTGAGGTGACACCACCGCAAGCGCCCTGAGCTTACCGCTCTCAATAAACGGCTTTGCCGCGAAAAGTCCGCCGGCCATCACTTTCACGTGCCCCGCTACTAAATCGGTCGTCGCCTGCGACAACCCTCGATAAGGCACATGCTCAAGATCAATCTGCGCCATTTGCGCAAGCAAGGCACCCGCCAAATGTCCGCCCGAACCCGGTCCTGAAGAGGCATAGCTTAGTTTTCCAGGATTCGCCCGGGCGTAGACAATCAACTCTTGCACCGTATTCACTGGCAAGGCAGGATTGACCAGTAGCGCTAACGGCAACTCGGCGACCTGCGAGATTGGGGCAAAGTCCTTTTGGGGATTAAACGGTAATGACCCGTACAAAAACTGATTCACCACGAGAATCCCGTTGGTCGCCATCAACAAGGTCAAACCATCGGGTAGCGCTTTCGCAACCTCGCCCGAGGCAATGTTGCCACCCGCGCCTGAGCGATTTTCAATTATCACCGGCGTGCCTAAACTCAGAGACAATTTCCCGCCGAGGGTGCGGGCAATCAAATCTACCGGTCCACCACTTTGATAGGGCACCACCAACTTGATCGGGCCCGAGGGATAAGACTGCGCGCTGACTGCCCAGGGCAGCAAACTCAACGAAAGGCACTTCAATAGCAGGCGCGTCAACAGGAGTCTGTCAGAGCGCCACCCTGAGGGCCCGCAGTTATTCATCACTAGACACCCCGTCAAACTGATTCGCGAAATGCAGCACTTCTTTCGCACAGCTTTTCGCCAATAAGAATTGAATGGCGTGATACTTGCTGGGCAAAGAGACGTAGCGAATACCAGGGATCTTTTCACGTAGAATTTGTTCGTCTGGACCTGTGATCGTGCCACCCGAAGGGTACAGCCCTAGCGTAGGGGTGGTAATCTGACCCAACAGCGCCTCGATATCGGTCACCTTAGCAAGATTCGATAACGCAATCAGCGCTTCGGGGTGCGTCTTACCCATCATGTCCGCATACCAAGTTTGCATACCTTGATCGCTATCGGACGGAAACCGCAAACTACCATTGATCTCATGGGCCCAACGCTGAGAACCTAACTCACGGATCGCGTCTTGCCAACTCGCTCGACCACAGGCAAACGCCTGTTGGGTTGCTTTTGAAATACGCAGGGGTGCGGCGATCATGGTTAACGTACGCAATTTTTCTGGATGCTTAACTGACAAGACTGCGCCAAGCATGCCCCCCAACGACTCGCCACAGTAGTGGACTGGGCGATCGTCAACGTGCTCGATCATATCCACAAGATCTGAAACAAAGTGGTCCGCGGTCATCCCTGTTGCCAAATCAAAATCAATCGGGGACTGCCCTAAACCTCTGATATCAGGCCGTATGATTCTGAAGTGACGCGAGAGGTGCGGGATCCAGGGATACCAAAGTTCAGCCGAGCGACCAAAGCCATGCTGCAAAATCATCGTAGGTGCTTTTTTCCAAGGATCGGTAAAGTCATCGATTTCGTAATGCAAAGTAGGCTTGTTGGCACGTTTTAAAAAGGGCATCAGAAATACTCCAATATGTAAATAGCTAACAGGTCTTTATTC
>JBAWWV010000509.1:0-2347 GCA_037146575.1 Alcaligenaceae bacterium
TTCATGGTGAGCTCGACGACTGGCTCAATGGCGTGGGGAATCAACTGTGAATACCACGTATCTGAAACTATTTTGCTACTAGCTGCGATGTTATTGCAATCGCCTAAGTGTGCAACACGTTGCACGGCCTTGGTTGCTCGGATGACTAGATCACCAACATACTCACGCGAAAATGTTGGGTGAATTGCGACACCAAACCCGCGCCAATGAGTTTGTATAAGAACGCTCAGGCGATACAAATGATCTTCTCGCAAGCGGGGCACATCAATAGCGATTACCTGATCCCAATACGATAGTTTGCCAGCCAACGCAGCCCAGGTTGAATTGGCATACAGCACAATACGTTTATTGGGGTATACATTTTTAAACTCTTTGGCGGCGTCTAACCAAATAACAAAGTCGCCAATGAGATCAAGCCTCACCAAAAGCACTGATTCGTTGCCAGTCGACTTCTTTGGCAGATAATCAATGAGCCAGTATTGCTCTGTCAACACCAATACGAGTTGATGAATCGCCCGTCTGTAAAGTGTTGCGATGCTACGCGCTGCCCAAGCGGGAGTTCGAGCCGCCTTTCGCGTAACTCGTCTGACCAAGTTCAAGCAGGCCTCAAGGATCGTCATTGACTTATTCGCCTGAGCACTTCGCGCTTAGCACGCAGATAGGTCGTATGAAACTTATCAAAGACGTTGCGCGGTCGCCCAAGGTGTTTGACGAAAAGCGCATCAAGCTCTTTAAAATATTTGTCTTCGAGCCTGCCCGAGCCTGATATCGATCCTTGATAGAGTCTGAAGACGGCTAGATCTTCTTTCGCGACATGATGCGTTGCTTTCTGTTGCAACACGTTTAAAAATAACTCGTAATCCCAGCAGGTACGATTTTGCGGATTAAAGCCACCTACTTTTTTAAATTGCTCGGCCGTAAAAAAAGTCGTTTGCTGAAACATCACTGCCGCACGATGCAACATGGCTTGTGGCGTCAACACGCTTGGGCGAATCGGGGTGCGTTGAGCAAATTCATCTTCTGTGAAACCATGCCCAGTCATAAAGGCGTTATGTGGCTGAGCCAAAAAGAACTCGGTCACGCGCTTTAATGCACCTGGCAAAAGGTAATCGTCTGAATTAATAAACCCATAAACGTGACCCGTTGCGCGGGCAAAGCCTTTGTTCAAACCATCGGCGGGCCCATCGTCGCGCTCAAAGACTTTGATGACTTGGTCGCCATAGGCTTCAATTAACTCGCGACTACCGTCTGTGCTTCCGGCATCGACCACAATATATTCAAGCTCGCAGTCTGTTTGTGTAAGGATAGAATCCATACAGGCTTTCAAATACTGCTTTTGGTTGTACGAAATCGTAACAATTGAAATTTTCATGGGGCGATTTCATCACGTTTTGAACGATCTTGGTAGATATGAGCAATGTAATCCCACGTTTGCGCGGCGCACTTTTGCCATGAATAAGGCTCTGCTAATTGTTTTGCATGTGCAGCTAGACGCTGTCTAAGTGAGGCATCCTCAATCAGCGCTTCAATTGCCTCTGCAATCGACTGTTCGTTTTGAGGGTCAAAATATACGCCACCATCTTGCAAGGTTTCGGGCAAACTGCTGCGGTTAGAGCAGGCGATGGGCATGCCAATGGTCATCGCCTCAAGCAGGGTGATCCCAAAGGTTTCAACACTCGAGGCAAATACAAATAAGTCTGCATTGGCAATGAGTTGAGGAATGTCTGCATGCGGTACAAAATCGAGTATCTCAACAAAACTACGATCTGGGTCGGATTGTTGCATTTCTTGCTCTAACAGTGCTTGGCCTTCACGATTGCCACCACCTGTTAAGGTCAGGATCACGTTATGCCCACGTGTTCTTAAAATTTTTATCGCACGCACAAGTTCAGCTTGGTGTTTGTATTCCCAGATAGGGGATACGTATAGGCATTGAATCGGACGTTCGCCTTTTTCTGGCCAAGCAGCTTGTGGGCTGATTTGTTTAAAGGCAGCATCGACGCCGTGCGCAATGCATTGATAGTGTTTAAGTGGCCCGGTATAAAGCTGAATCCGTTTGGCTGCGTAGTTGGTTAAAAAAATCACAGCATCCGCAAATTGAAAGGCTCGTTTTTGTACTTGCAAAATGAGGCGCTGATGGATCCCACTTTTATCAAAACCGTAGATTGTTTCAAATCCAACTTCAAACGGAATCATATTTTGACTGAGCACCACCATGGGCTTAAAGCGACTAAAAGTACTGGCATCAACCGCGAACAACATCTGGCAGCCCGCGCGCTTGATCTCATCTGCTAGCTTAAAAGCCTGCCAATAAATTTGCTTAACTAACGACTGCTCTGTGACCTTG